>NZ_QOUI01000004.1:0-323367 GCF_003327535.1 Desertihabitans brevis
CAAGGTCTTGGACTACGCCACCCCGGCTGAGAAACTCAACGAACTACTCACTGTTGCGCACACCCCTTGAATCCGCCACGTCCGGGTGCCCACGATCACCTCGAACCGAGGGGAAGCGCATCCGGTCCGAGGTATCAGCGGATGCCCGCAGGCGCGCGATGACCTCGAACCGGCGGCGAGCGGGGAGGGGGAGGGGGAGGCGAGGGAGAGACGGGGGTCAGGTGGTGGCGTCGGCCTCGGCGGGCTCGGGGGCCCGGCGGCCGCCGAGGTGCTCGGCGAAGTGGCGCTCCATGGCGCGGTGCAGCAGGATCCGGTTCTCGGGGTTGGCGAAGCCGTGGCCCTCGTCCTCGGCCACGATGTACTCCACCGGGACGCCGCGTTCGCGGAGCGAGGCGACGATGTTGTCCGACTCCGCCTGCACCACCCGGACGTCGTTGGCGCCCTGGGCCACCAGCAGCGGGGTGCGGATCCTGTCCACCATGGTGATCGGCGAGCGGGCCAGCATGTCGGCCTCCTGCTCCGGGACGTCCGGGTCGCCGACGTAGCGGTACCAGCTGTTGGCCATGTAGGGCCGGGTGAACGGCGGCAGCGTCCGCATGAAGTTGGCCAGGTCGGAGATCCCGACGTAGTCCACCGCGGCGGCGAAGAAGTCCGGCGTGACGGTCACCCCCACCAGCGCGGCGTACCCGCCGTAGGACGCGCCGTAGATGCCGATCCGGGTCGGGTCGGCGTAGCCCTGCTCCACCGCCCAGGTGGCGGCGTCGATCAGGTCGTCGTGCATCGCCCCGCCGAACTCGCCGATCGCGCTGACGGTGTGCCGGCGCCCGTAGCCCACGGAGCCGCGGAAGTTGACCTGCAGCACCGCGTAGCCGCGGTTGGCCAAGAACTGCGCCAGCGAGCTGTAGCCCCAGAAGTCGTAGGCCCACGGCCCACCGTGCACCGCGACCACCAGGGGCAGGTTCGTCGGTTCCACCCCGACGGGCAGGGTCAGGTAGGACGGCAGCGCCAACCCGTCCCGCGCAGGGATGGTGACCGGCTCCATCGGCGCCAGTACCTGCGGGTCGAGGTGGCCGAAGGCGCGGAACAGCATGCGGCTCTCCCCGGTCGCGTGGTCGTAGAAGAAGGCCTCGCCCGGTCGGCGGTCGTGGACGAAGGTGGCGACCCAGCGCTGGCCGGACTCGTCGGAGGAGAGGGTGCCCAGCACCCCGTCCGACAGCTTCGCCAGTGCGGCGTAGACCTCCTCGAAGTGCGGGTCGAGCACCTTGATGATCGGCCGGCCCCCCACGAAGCGGACCGCCAGCATCTCCCCGTCGCCGCGTCGGGTGTAGACCGTCGGCGGCAGCAGGCCGGGAGCCATCGCGCCCAGGACGTCGAGGTCGTGCCCCTCGAGCGCAGCGACGACCGTCTGCTCCCCGGACTGGTGGTCCACGCGCACCAGGCGCAGGTCGTCGGAGTCGCCGTAGAGGCCCAGCAGCAGCCCGCGACCGTCCGGTGTCACCTGCTGGGGCTGGACGCCGACCGGGTATTCCGCGCCGCCGACGGTGAGCAGCACCCGGCTCCCGCCGTCGGGGTCGAGCGCGGTGAACTCGTAGCTGCCCTCCGCGGTCAGCCGCGAGCTGAACACCGGCCGACCCTGGAGGTCGAACAGGATGCTGGTGGTCGGGTCGTCGATCTCCGCGTGCACGGTCGCCTCACCGGTGGCGAGGTCGAGCGTGAAGGTGTCGATGAACATCGGACGCCGGTTCATCGTCACCAGCAGCGTGCCCGGCTCTCCCGGCAGCGTGTCCATGCCGAAGACCCGGGAGCCCGCCTCCAGCGGGGTGAGGTCGACTGCCGGCTCCTCCGGGGCCTCGAGGTCGACCCGGTAGAGGTGCCAGTCCTCGTTGCCGTCGGTGTCCTGCAGGTAGACCAGCCAGCGCGGGTCGTCGGTCCACTGGTACGTGCTGATCCCTCGCCGGGTGTCGTCGGTGACGCAGACGGCGTCCTCGTGCTCCTGCTCGATGCCGCGCACCCACACCTGGTTGCGGCCGTGCCGCGGGGCCAGGTACGCCAGCCGCGTGCCGTCCGGGGAGATCTGCGGGTGGGCGAAGTCGGGGTCGGCGAAGAAGTCCTCGACGTCGATGAGCTCCGGCGGGGCACCTCGGCCCGGCACCTCGGTCATGCTCTGGTCCTTCCAGCGGTCGTGTGGTGCCCGGTCGGGCACCGTCGCGAACCACTGCACACCGTGCCGCAGGGGCAGGGTCAAGGGAGCGTTCCGAGGTGGTTCGGGTCCTCGCCCTTCGACAGGCTCAGGGCGTTTGGGGGGTGGACTCGGGGCGCTCGGGTCGGGGCGCTGCGGGTGGATCGGCAGCGCCCCGACCGGCGGTCAGAAGAGGCTCTGCTTGGCCACCCGGCGGGCCAGCCAGTTGGCCAGCAGGATGAGCACCAGCGAGATCACCGACTTGAACAGCCCGATCGCGGTCGCGTAGGAGTACTGCGGGATCTGGGAGTTGAACGCCACCTGGAAGGAGTAGGTGTCGATCACCTGCGAGACCGAGGTGTTGAGCGGGGTCTGCATCAGCAGCACCTTCTCGAAGCCGGTGGTGAGGATCTGGCCCATGTTGAGGATCAGCAGGGTGATCGTCACCGGCAGGATGCTGGGCAGGTCGATGTGCCACATCCGTCTCAGCACCCCCGCGCCGTCCACCCGTGCCGCCTCGTGCAGCTCCGGATCCACGCCGGCCAACGCGGCGAGGTAGATGATCGCGGAGTAGCCCAGCGTCTGCCAGGCACCGGACCACACGTAGGTGTGGCGGAACATGTCCGGGCCGAGGAAGTCGATCGGCTGGCCGGTCAGCTCCCGGATCGGCACGTTGACGATGCCGGTGTTGGGCGAGAACAGCATCAGCACGATGCCGACCAGCACCACCACCGAGATGAAGTACGGCGCATAGGTGATCATCTGCACCGTCTTGCGGAACTTGCTGCTGCGCACCTGGTTGAGCAGCAGCGCCAGGATGATCGGCAGTGGGAACAGGGCCACCAGCGCGTACAGGTTGAGCACGATGGTGTTCCACAGCACCGGCCAGAACAGGTAGGAGCTGACGAACTGCTCGATGTACTTGAACCCGGCCCAGGGGCTTCCGGTGATGCCCTTGGTGAGGTTGAAGTCCTTGAACGCCAGCTGCAGCCCGTACATCGGCCAGTACAGGAAGAGCACGCAGTAGACGACCGGCGGGATCAGCAGCACGTACAGCTGCCAGCTCCGGCGCAGCCGGGTGCCCAGGCTGGTGGACCGGCGGCGCTCCGGCTCCCGGGACGGTTGCAGCGCCTCCGCCGTCGTCCGCTCGACGTCGGTGAGCACCCGGCGGGTGACCTGCTGCGGCGCGCTCACTTGAGCGATCCGATCAGCGCGCCCTTGACGAAGTGCTTCTGCACGAACGGGTAGGCGATGAGCGGGGGGATCATCGCGATGACGATCATCGCGTACTTCAGCTTGTCGAACAGCTCGCGTCTCTTGATGATCTCCGAGACGTCGCCGCCGCCGATCATCGCCGGGTTCACCTGGCTCTGCGCCAGGAGCTCGCGCAGCACCAGCTGGATCGGGGCCAGGTCCGGGGAGTTGGTGTAGAGGAAGGCCGAGAACCAGCCGTTCCACTGCGCCAGGCCGTAGAAGAGCAGGTTCACCGCGATGATCGGCTTGGACAGCGGCAGCGCCACCCGGAAGAAGAAGTTGAAGTCGCTGGCGCCGTCCACCCGGGCCGCCTCCAGCATCTCGTTGGGCACGTTCATCTTGTAGAAGGTGCGGGTGATGATGACGTTGAAGACGCTCATCGCGCCCGGCAGCAGGATCGCCCACCGGGTGTCCAGCAGCCCCATCTGGCGCACCACGATGTAGGTGGGCACGATGCCGGCCGAGACCAGCGTCGGGATGAGGAAGAAGAACGTCAGCGACTTGCGGAACGGCAGGTCGTCACGGGAGATCGCATAACCCGCCAGCACCGTCAGCACGGTGCCGATGAGCGCCCCGACCACGGTGTAGAAGACCGAGTTGACGAACCCGGTGATGAGGTTGGGCGAGGCCAGCACCGTCGAGTACGCCTCGGCGTTGAACCCGACCGGCCACAGGTAGACCTCCTGGTTCGCGATCGCCTCGGCGCTGGAGAACGACGCGCTGACCACGAAGATGAGCGGGTAGAGCACGAGGATCGTGAAGACGGACAGGATCGCCACGTTGACGACGTGGAAGGTCCGGTCGCCCGCGGTGTCCCGGATCTTCATCGGACGCCGTCCCGCTCGCCTCCGCACCTCATGCGGGTCGGCTCTCGTAGGCAGCCTGGTGGGCCTGCAGGTAGGCGTCGATGCCCATCGCGGTGAACTGGTCGGTGTAGCTCTGCCAGTCGGCGTCGTTGTTCGGATCCAGCTCACCGAGGCTGAACTGCGCCAGCCCGGTCTTCACCGCGGCGGTCACGGCCGTGGCGGTGTCGGCCACCGCGGCCGCGTCGGCGTCGGAGATGATCAGCGGCGGGAGCTGCATCTCCTTGGGCTGGGCGTAGGCCTCGTAGGCCTGACCCGCCTCGTACAGCCCGGCCTCGAAGGTCGGCGCGCTCGGGTCGACCTTCTCACCGAGACGGAAGTCCGAGGAGCGGTACATCACCGCGTACTGGCCCCAGGACTGGCCGGCGGGGGCCGGGAACAGCTTGTTGGCGAACAGCGACGTCTTGCCGTTGATGCCCTTCCCGCTGTGGTCGAAGCTCCAGTTGTCGTCCTTGATGCCGGCGTAGGTCCACATGGTGGCCTCGAGATCCATCATGTAGTCGGTCCACTGCACCAGCAGCTCGGGGCTGGCGCAGGCCGAGGTGATCTGCAGGGCGTCGGTGTAGTAGCCGTAGTAGTCCCAGCCGGTGTACTGCACCCCGGCCGGACCCTTGAGCGGCGGCACCGCGACGTAGTCGCGCCAGGGCTCGTCCATGTCGAGGTTGATGGGGTTGAAGAACGATCCCCACCAGTACGCCCGGGCGAAGCCGACCAGGCCCTTGTTGCCGTTCTGCTGCAGCTCGGTGTCCTTCATCGAGAAGGTGGCCCGCGTGAGGGTGCCGTCCTGGCCCAGCTGGTGCAGGTAGCGCAGCCCCTCCCGCCACTCCGGGGTGTTCGCCACGAACTCGACCGTGCCGCCGTTGAGCCGCAGCCAGCCGCCGGTCCGGTTGCCGCCGGGGTTGCCGGGGTTGTAGGTGAAGGCGTTCATGAAGTAGGTGTCGATCGGCGTCGACTCCGAGGAGGCGAAGGGCAGGAAGCCGGACTTGCCCGAGGGGTTCTGGTTCTTGAACTCCAGCAGCAGCTCGCGCAGGTCGTCGGTGGTCTCCGGCATCGTCCCGCCGACCTTGTCCAGGTAGCTCTGCGACACCCAGGCCCGGTTGTTCGACGAGCGGCAGTGGTAGCAGTCGTTGACGCCGAGCATCGTGTAGAGCTTGTTGTCGGTGCTGACCTTCAGCCCGCGCAGGTCGGGGTACTCCGCCATCGCCTGGCGGGTCATCGGCGCGTAGGTCTCGATGTAGTCGTCGAGGGCGACGAACAGGCCCTGCTGGCCGTACAGCGAGAGCTGGGCGGTGGTGAAGGGGATGCCGAGGAAGGCGTCGGGCAGGTCGCCGCTGGCGAGCATCGCGTTGATCTTGGTCATGTCGATCGAGCCGTCGGTGCCGCGCACCAGCACCGGGACGTACTCGATCTTCAGCCCGGTGCGCCGCTCCATCTCCGCCGACGTCGCGTTGGTCGCCCAGTCGCCGACGTTGGTGGCGTCCTGGGGCACCACCACCCGGAACGTCGTGGTGCCGTCGCCGAACGGTGCCCGGTCGTGCGCCCGCGGTCCGACGTAGCCCTCGGGGTAGGTGATGTCGGTGCGCGGCGGGCCGAGCTCGATCTTCGGCACGTCGTCGATCCCGGCCGGGGCGTTGGGGTCGTCGGCACCGCCGGAGCAGGCCGCCAGCGTCGGACCGGCGGCCAGGGCGCCGAGGCCGACCGCCGTCCCGCGGAAGAGGTTCCGCCGGCTCAGCTGCGAGGAGAAGACGTTCGGGGACATGGGCACTTCCTTGTGGCCAGGGTCGGACCACTCCGACCTTTGCCTGGAAGCATCTGATGTTTAGCCGGAAAGATCAACCACTTGTGGTGAGAAGTTCTTGCCACCACGATGAGGGGTGGACCCCAGCGCCCGACGTGGTCGACCGCGCGTCGACCAGTAGAGACATCGTGCGGGTCGGCGAGCTGCGCACGGCGTCCGGGAAAGACGCCGGTGGGCTCTGGACGGCACCCGGGTGACGTGCCAGCATGACGACCACCCGAAAGTGATCCGATGACTTGGCGCTGGCGCCCGCTCGATCGGATCGCCGGCCCGGCGCCGCGAGAGGACTGGCATCGATGCCCGAGGACCAGCAGTGGTTCACCCACGACCGTTTCGGCATGTTCGTGCACTGGGGGCTGTACAGCCTGCTGGCACGCCACGAGTGGGTGCAGAACCGGGAGCGGATCGAGCCCGAGCGCTACGAGAAGTACGCCGAGCGGTTCCTGGTGGACCGCTACGACCCGGTGAAGTGGGCCGAGGCCGCCAGGGCCGCCGGGATGAAGTACGTCGTGCTCACCACCAAGCACCACGAGGGCTTCTGCCTGTGGGACTCCGCGCTCACCGACTACAAGGCCACCAACACGCCGGCCGGACGCGACCTGGTTGCGGAGTTCGTCGAGGCGGTGCGCGGCGCGGGGCTCAAGGTCGGCTTCTACCACTCGGTGATCGACTGGCACCACCCCGACTTCCCGATCGACGACGTCCACCCGCTGCGCGACCACCCCGACGCGGAGAAGCTCAACGAGGGCCGCGACATCGCGAGGTACCGGGAGTACCTGCACGGCCAGGTGCGTGAGCTGCTGACGAACTACGGCGAGATCTCCTAC
The DNA here is from genome assembly GCF_003327535.1 of Desertihabitans brevis. Lineage (NCBI taxonomy): Bacteria > Bacillati > Actinomycetota > Actinomycetes > Propionibacteriales > Propionibacteriaceae > Desertihabitans > Desertihabitans brevis. The sequence goes on from NZ_QOUI01000004.1 coordinate 6,922, forward strand.
CTGTTCTACGACTTCTCCTACCCCGACGGCCGTCCGCCGGCCTTCCGCTTCCCGGGCAAGGGTCGCGAGGCGTGGGGTTCGGAGGAGCTGATGGCGATGACGCGGGAGCTGCAGCCCGGGATCATCGTCAACGACCGCCTCGACATCCCCGGCGACCTCGTCACGCCGGAGCAGTACCAGCCGTCGGGGCCGATGCTGCGCGACGGCGAGCCGGTGGTGTGGGAGGCCTGCCAGACCATCAACGGCAGCTGGGGCTACGACCGGGACAACCTCGACGCCAAGCCGGTCGACCTGCTGATCCGGATGCTCGTGGACGGGGTGTCGAAGGGCGGCAACCTGCTGCTCAACGTCGGGCCCAACGGCCGCGGCGAGATCGACCCGCCGGACGTCGCCCGCCTGGCCGAGATCGGGCAGTGGATGGACCTGCACTCCGCGTCCATCTACGGCGCCGGGCCGTCGGAGTTCACCCCGCCGCCCGGAGCGGTCTACACCCAGCGCGGCGACCGGCTCTACCTGCACCTGCTGGCCTGGCCGATGCGTCACGTGCACCTGCCCGGGCTCGCCGGGAAGGTGGCCTACGCCCAGCTGATGAACGACGCCTCGGAGATCGCCTTCGCCGAGGCCGACCCGAGCCAGGTGGCGCAGAACACCTCGATGGGCGGCCAGCCCGCGGGCACGGTCACCCTCACCCTGCCGATCCGCCCGCCGCAGGTCGCGCTGCCGGTGGTGGAGATCTTCCTGCAGTGAGCCGGTGCTAGCGGACAGGAGTTGACCGGAACCGGGCGTGGACTGGGGTCATCATCGACAGAGAGGACCCCGTCCATGCCCGGCACCGTCGCTCCCAGCACCTCCGAGCACACCCTGCTCGCCGACTACGTCGTCGCCCAGCTCGACGGCATCCGCAACGCCGGCTTCGGGCTGACCCCCGAGCAGCTGCGCGCCACCCCGACGGCCTCCACGCTCAGCGTCGGCGCACTGATGTCGCACGCGCACGCCACCGCGCTGGGCTGGCTCGAGCGCGTCGAGGCCGCCCCCGGGCGCTTCGCCGGGGACGCGGAGTACGCCATGGGGGACTACGGCAGCGACTTCCTCCTCGCCGACACCGACACCGCGGAGAGCTGGGACGCACGGCTCGACGAGCTCGGCCGGCGCGTCCGCCAGGTGGTTCCGACCCTCGACCTGGACGCGGTCGTCCCGGTCCCCGACGACGCGCCGTGGTGGCCGCAGGGGGTCGACGGCTGGTCGGTGCGCTGGGTGCTGCTGCACCTCGTGCAGGAGGTGGGCCGGCACGCCGGCCACGCCGACATCATCCGCGAGGGCCTCGACGGGGCCACCATGTACCAGCTGATGGGCACCCGGGAGGGCTGGCCCGCCAGCGACTGGTTCGTCCCCTGGGCGCCGGCCGCCGTCTGAGCCGACGGGTCGAGGCGGCGGGGTGCCCGAACACGTGGCCCGCGTCACACCCGCGCTGCCGTCTGCGACCTCCGCCGGGAACAGGACGACGCCGGTGCAGAAGAGCCGCACCGGCGTCGATCCTGTCAAGAAAGTCAAGGTCGGATCCGTCCTCGGGGGATAGACGGATCCGACAGGCACGACACTAACCGATCCGCACTTCCGCTGTCGACACGGCCCACGCGTGGATGCGGTCGGAGCCGCCGATTCGTCAAGTTCGTCACACCGCGGGGAGCGGGGCGCCCGGGACGACCGGCGGCCCCTTGATGCCGGCGGCGGCGAGCGTGGTCTGGCAGCGCTCGAGGATCTCCCGCTGCAGGGCCCACTGCGCGTTGGTCTTGGTCTTGCCGAGGATCCGGATCGTCATGGTGTTGCCGACGATGGAGTCGACCCCCACCACGGCCGGGTCCTCGATGATGTCCTCGGCGAACTGCTCCTCCCGGGCGACGTCGGCGACCGCGCCGCGGAGCAGCTCGATGACGCGGGCCGGGTCCTCGGTGGAGGCCACCGGGATGTCGACGATCGCGGTCGACCAGCCCTGCGACTGGTTGCCGATCCGGACGATCTCGCCATTGCGGACGTACCAGACGACGCCGGTGGGATCCCGCAGCCGGGTCACGCGCAGCGTCACCTCCTCCACCGTGCCGGTCGCCTCACCGGTGTCGATGAAGTCACCGACCCCGTACTGGTCCTCGATGATCATGAAGATGCCGGCGAAGTAGTCCTTGACCAGGCTCTGCGCGCCGAAGCCGAGCGCGATGCCGCCGATCCCCGCCGAGGCTAGCAGCGGCCCGAGCGGCAGCCCGATCTCGGACATGATGGTGAGCACGGTCAGCACCACGATGAGCGCGGTGCTGACGCTGCGCAGCAGCGAGCCCAGGGTCTCGGCGCGCTGCTTGTAGCGCTCGCTGCCGATCCCGGTGGTGTGCTTGAGCAGCCGGCCGCCCGGGGACTTCAGCGTGTGCCGCTCGCTGCGGCTGACCGCCGCCGCGACGATCCGGGTGATGGCCCGGGCCAGCAGCAGCCGCACCACCACCGCGGCGAGGACGATCACGGCGATGGTGATGGCGGTGTCGGGCCAGACCAGGTTGAGGGCCTGGGGGACCGGTGGCACAGGCGTCTCCTCTCGGGTGGACGGGGACGGGAAGGGTCAGGCGGTGCCGGCCTGGCGTGCACGGTAGGCCGCCACGTGCGTCCGGTTGGCGCAGCTGGTGTCGCAGTAGAGCCGGGAACGGTTCTTGCTGAGGTCGAGCACGGGGTCGTCGCAGCCCTGACCGGAGCAGGTGCGCAGCCGGGACAGCTCACCGCTGCGGATGACGTCGGTGAAGGCCATCGCCGTCTCCACCGCGATCCGGGTGGCCAGCGGCGCGTCGGGTGTCGTGGCGTGCAGGTGCCAGCTCCAGCTGTCGTGGCGGACCAGCTGCGGGGTGGCCCCGGCGTCGGCGAGCAGCCGGTTGGTGAGGGCCACCGCCTCGTCCTCCTCGGCCTGCCACAGCTCACGCAGCACCGGGCGCAGGGCGCGGACCTCGTCGAGCTCGGCCCGGGTGCGGGTGACCCGGCCGGTGTACCCCCAGCGCCGGACGAAGTCGGCGAGCTCGTCGAGCGTGCCCAGGGTGTCGGGATCGCCGGCGGTGGTGATGAGCGCGGCCGCGCAGGCCAGCGCCACCTCGGTGTCGGCCGCGAAGATCGCCACGGCTCACCTCCCCCGCTCGTCGGTCGTGCTGCTCGTTCCGGACGCCTCCCGAGGCTAGCGCGACCGTGCCCGGTCACCAGCGCTGTGACGCAGCCCGCCGTCGACGGGTCCACGTCAGGAGTGAAGAACCGTTGACCCATGACGTCCGGACGTCCTACTGTCAGGACCATGACGTGTTTGGCTCCTGACTCCGAGTGGCTGCACCCTGGCCACCGATGGAGCCGCTGTGGAAGGTGGAGGTGACCTGGTGGGTGCTGTGCCCGTGCCCGACGTCGGCACCGGCCCCGGAGCCCGGCCGCTCCACCGTCCGAGCCCGGCGAGCGCCGGCGCGCTGCTCGCCGTCCTCTCCGCCGCCGCGTTCTCCACCTCCGGCGCCTTCGCCGCCGCGCTGCTGGCCAGCGGGTGGACGCCCGGCGCCCTGGTCACCGTCCGGCTCGCCCTCGGTGGGCTCGCCCTGCTCGGGCCGGCGCTGTGGCAGCTGCGCGGCCGGTTCGGGCTGCTGCGGACCCGCTGGCCCCGGATCGTCCTCTACGGCGCGGTCACCATGGCCGCCTGCCAGCTCTGCTACTTCTACGCCGTCAGCCGGCTCTCGGTCGGGGTGGCGCTGCTGCTGGAGTACACCGCGCCGGTGCTGATCGTCGCCCTGGTGTGGGCACGCACCCGCCGGCGGCCGGGGTGGCTGCGGCTGGCCGGCGCAGGGGTGGCGATGGGCGGTCTGGTGCTGGTCCTCGACGTCTTCGCCGGGATGCGGCTCGACCCGGTCGGCGTCCTGTTCGGGCTGGGGGCGGCGGTGACCCTCGCGGCCTACTTCCTGATGTCGGGACGCACCGACGACGGGCTGCCGCCACTGGTGCTGGCCGCCGGCGGACTGCTGAGCGCGGGCGCGGTGCTCGGCGCGGTGGGCGCGGTCGGGCTGCTGCCGTTCGCCTGGTCGTCGGAGCCGGTGGTGCTGATGGGGATCGCGACCAGCCCGCTGGTGCCGCTGCTCGGCATCTCGTTGGTGGCCGCCGCGCTGGCCTACGCCACCGGCATCGCGGCGACCCGACGGCTCGGCGCCCCGCTGGCCTCGTTCGTGGGGCTGTTCGAGGTGGTCTTCGCCGTCGCGGTGGCGTGGCTGTTCGTCGGGCAGCTGCCGACCGGGGGTCAGCTGGTCGGCGGGGCGGTGATCATGCTGGGCGTGGTCGCCGTCAAGCTGGACGAGGTGCTGGCGGCCCGGCGACGCCGTGCCGGCGTCCACCCGGCCGGCTCGACCGCGTCGGTGCCGGGAACGCGCTCAGACGCCGGCGGGTAGCCTGCTCAGCGCCCGGACTGCGCCCGGTGCCGCACCAGCTCGAGCCAGGCGACGACCTGCGCGGACGGCGCCTCGAGCGTGCCCACCGGCAGCCACCGCGAGCCCCGACCCGTCGACACGCGGATCTGCACCGCCTCGAGGGAGGTCCGGGTCGCCAGCACGTCGCGCCAGGGCACCGTGGCCAGACCCGTGACCTCGATGCCGTCGACCGTGACGACCAGGTGCCGACGCAGGAACCGCGTCTGCTGGACGACGACCACGACGAGGAGCGCCGTGCAGAGGAGCAGCGGGACGGTGGCGAACACGAGCGCGACGGGGCCGAAGGCGATGGGCAGGGCGATGGCGGGAGCGAGGCAGACCGCGCCGGCGAAGGCGGCCAGCGCGATCGCGAGGACCCGCAGCCCGGCCGTGGACCGGAGCTCGACCCGGCCCGTGCGCTGCAGCTCGGCGTCCCACCCGTGCAGGACGTCCCACCAGGGTCCGCCGGCACCGGTCGGTGGCACCGTCGGCCACGGCTGCTGAGTCACTCCCGGCTCCGATCTGTCGACGTCTCCCGCTGGCGCCTGAGCAGGCTAGCCACGCCGGAGGTCAGGCGCACCCGGCGTCAGCGGAGCCCTGCTGGTCGAGCCAGGCGCGAGCGCGGCGGGCGGAGGCCTGGGAGAGCCAGGCGTCGGCGACCAGCTCGAACACCTCCTGCCGGCTGAACCGGCCGACGTCGCGCCCGCGCAGCAGCACCGAGCGGTGGCCGTCGAAGTGCGGGGTGGTGAACAGCGGCGTCCCGGGCTGGGAGAGCAGCACCTGCTTCTCCTCCTCCGAGGCCACCCACAGCACGATGACGTCGTCGTAGCGCTCGCCGGTGGTGACGTCGACGGCGTCGGGGCGGCGGGTGCGGAAGAGGACGAACGGCCGGCCCCCGACCCGGTAGACGGGGTGGTCGAGATCGGAGCGGTCCACCGCCACGTGCGGCATCGCCTCGGCGCAGCGGTGGACGTCCTGCACGCTCGCCGGCCGGTCGTCAGCCACGGTGCCCCGCCTCCGGCGGCAGCAGGCGCAGGACGCCCTCGGCGAGGACCACGTCGTGCGGGAGCCCGCGCAAGGTGGTCGCGTCGGTCGCGACGCCCGCGGCGGTGAGCGCGCCCGCGAGCGTGGCCCAGTGCATCGCCGCCTCCTCCTCCGACGTCCGGCCCGGAGGCGGCTCGTCCGGCCCGACGACCACCCGTGCCGTCTGCGCGACCTCCTCGACGCCCTGGTACGCCCACCCGCCCGAGCTGCCCCAGCCGCGGTCGTCCAGCAGCACCACCTGCTCGCCGGAGTCGAGCACCGCCTCCAGCCGGGCCGAGACCGAGAAGCGGGTGGGGCTGGTGTCCTCGTCGGGGTCGACGTAGGTGACCAGACGGGTCGGGCGGGCCATGCCCCCATCCTCGCGCCACGGACGGGCCGGCGCGAGCGGGTTCAGCCGATGCCGGCCAGCGCCTCGCCGAGCGGGGTCCGGGTGTGCAGGACGCGCCCACCGGTGCGCCGGCTGTCCACCAGGCCGGCGTCGCGCAGCACGGTGAGGTGGTGGGAGGCGGTGGAGACCGCCAGGTCGGTCAGCCGCGCGCACTCCGAGGTGGACAGCGGCTGCTGCAGCTCGAGCACCAGCTGCGCCCGCGCCGCCCCCAGCAGCGCGGTGAGCGCGGCCAGCGTGTCCGCGCCGCCACGGTGCCAGGTCTCCGACACCCCGTGCGCCGGGTAGAAGATCGTCGGCTGCGCGGGCTTCTCGGTGAGCACCGAGCAGCCCCGGGGGTCCATCATCACCGAGGGCACCAGCACCAGCCCGGTGCCGCCGCAGTCCACGACCTCCTCGTGGGCGCGCATCTCGACCTGCACCACCTCGTCGTCCCAGCTGACCGTCGTGTGCAGGGTGCTGGCCATCTCGCCCAGCCCCGCATCGCTCATCCGACGGGCGCGGACGGCGACGTCGGCACGCATGAGCCGGAGCAGCTGGGGCCAGACCGGCGCCAGCAGGGCGTCCCACACCTCCTGCCAGGCGGCGGCGATCCGGGTGCGGGTCCGGTCGGGGTCGGCGAGCAGCGTCCGCAGCTCGTCCTGGACCGCGCCGGTGGAGCGGAGCACCCGCTTGTGCAGGTCGATCTGGAGCCGCTCGGTCGGCACCTCCCGCAGCCGCGCCGCCTCCTCCTCCGGGCTCATGTCACCCGAGGGGGTGGCGGTGAGGAAGTCGGGCAGGTAGCCGTCGGCGCCGGAGACCACCGCCATCAGCCGGAACGCCCCGGCGGGCGGCTGCGCCAGCGTGCGGAACCAGCCCCAGTGCAGCGGCGCGGTCTGCGGCCGCAGCAGCACCCGGACCGCGTGCACCAGCTCGTGACCAGGGGAGATGCCGAACCGGACGGCCGAGATGTCGCTGGAGCCCAGCCGGAACTCGACCAGCTTTCGATGCACGTCGAAAGCGTAGTCAGCCCGGTGCCAGCGCGCGGAGGGTGGAGCCATCGGAGCACCCGGCTCCACCGGAAAGGAGAACTCCCATGACCAGCTCGCTCGCGATCCCCGCCGACGCCCTCCTCATCGGGCAGAGCCGCACCCTGCGGTTCGAGGGCCAGCCGTACGGCTCGACCGTCTCGTTCTTCCTCGTCACCTCCGACCCCGGTCAGGGCCCCGGTCTGCACCGTCACCCCTACGACGAGACCTGGAGCGTGCTGGAGGGCGAGGCCACCATCGTCGTCGGCGACCAGACCGTCGTCGCCCGGGCCGGTGACACCGCCGTCGCCCCCGCCGACGTCTGGCACCGCTTCACCAACACCGGCGTCGGGACGCTGCGGATCGTCTGCATCCACGCCAGCCCGGTGATGATCCAGGAGTGGGCCGACGAGGCCTGAGCCACCCCTTCCCACGACGAGAACGGAGCACGACCATGACCCAGTACTTCCTCACCATCCCGCACGACACCGCCGACGAGCCCACCATGGAGTCGATGCAGGAGATGGACCCTGCCGAGCTCGAGGCGCTGGCCGACGCCGTCGACGACTTCACCACCGCGCTGGAGGACGCCGGGGCGTTCGTCCACGCCGGCGGTCTGCAGCCGCCGTCGACCGCGGTCACCGTGGACGCCACCGGGCCGGAGGTGCAGCGGCTGCCGCAGCCCTTCGTCGAGGCCAGCGAGTACGTCGGCGGGTTCTGGATCATCGAGACCGCCGACCAGGAGACCGCGCTCGGTTGGGCCGAGCGGTGCTCGGCGGTGCTGCAGAGCCGGATCGAGGTCCGCGCGCTGCAGTGAGCCGCCGGTGCGCAGGGGGTGCGGGACGACCGCACCACCTGCGTGGTGCCCGGAGTCAGTCGTGGGGGCGGAAGACGGCGCGGACGCAACCGTCCTCCTTGTCCTTGAACATCTGGTAGCCCTTCGGCGCGTCCTCCAGCGACATCACGTGGGTGGCCAGATGGGCCGTCGTGAGGGTGCCCGCTGCCATCCGCTCCAGGATCTCGGGGATGTAGCGGTGCCCGTGCATCTGCGCCCCCCGCAGCGTCAGACCCTTGTTCATCACGGCGCCGAGGGGGAACTTGTCCACGACGGCGGCGAAGACGCCGAGGGTGAACACCGTGCCTCCCTTGCGGCAGGCGTGCACCGCCTCCCGGACCGCGCTCGGCCGGTCGGTCTGCAGCCGCAGCTGCTGCTTGACCTGGTCGTAGATCTGCATCGGTCCGGTGGTGTGGGCCTCCATCCCCACTGCCTCGATGCAGACGTCCGGGCCGCGTCCGCCGGTCAGCTCGCGCAGCTCGCCGCCGATGTCGGTCTCCTCGTAGTTGAGCGTCTCGGCCGAGACGTGCTGCTCGGCCTGCTGCAGCCGGTTGACCAGCCGGTCGATGACGACCACCCGCTCCGCACCGCGGGCCCAGGCGGCGGCCGCGGCCATCTGGCCCACCCCGCCGGCACCCCAGACCGCGACCGTGTCACCGGGACGTACCTCACCGAGGTCGGCGCCCGTCCAGCCGGTGGCGGCGGAGTCGGAGGCGAAGAGCGCGGTCATGTCGTCCACGCCGTCGGGCACCGGGAACGCACCGTGGTCGGCGTAGGGGACGCGGACGTACTGGGCGTGGCTGCCGGCGTGGCCGCCCATGGCGTGGGAGTAGCCGAAGCAGCCGCCGGGGGCGAAACCCCACAGCGCCTCGGTGATGGCGGGGTTGGGGTTGCCGTTGTCGCACAGCGAGAACAGCTGCTGGCGGCAGTACCAGCAGCGTCCGCAGGCGATGAAGGAGCAGACCACGACGCGGTCACCCACCTGGTGCCTGCGCACCTCGGAGCCGACCTCGACCACCTCGCCCATGAACTCGTGGCCCAGGATGTCCCCGGAGCGCATGAAGGGGATGTAGCCGCCGATCAGGTGCAGGTCCGACCCGCAGCTCGTGCCCAGCGTGACCTTGACGATGACGTCCTCGGCGTTGAGCAGCGTCGGGTCCTCCACGGTCTCCACCGAGAGCTTGTTGACCCCGGTCCAGCACAGTGCCCTCACAGCCGTCCCTCCTTGCGTCCGACCTCGGTGACCTTCTCCAGCAGCGCGCCGCCCGGCGTGGCGCTGCGCTCGCCGTGCGGGGCCGGGCTGACCCGGAGCACCTCGCCCACCTCGAGGAGCTGCTTGCTGCGCCGCAGTGCCGAGCGCAGCTGCTGGCGCGGGGACTCGCCCTCGACCCGCGAGGCGAGCCCGGCGTGCTCCTCCTTCGGGTCGCGGTAGCGGGCCGCGATCTCGGTGCCCTTGTCGCCCGGCGCGGGCCGCACCTCGACCTCGATCCGGTCGCCCAGCTCCGCCAGCGGCTCGGGCAGGCGACCGGCGGGAGCCACCTCGTCCTCCGGCAGCAGCACGGTGACCACCAGCCACCGCTCCCGCGAGGTCTCCGCCTGCGCGGAACCCCGCGCCCAGAGCCGGCGCACCAGCGCACCCGCCCCCACTCCCAGCGCGCCGACCACGACGCTCGTCCCCAGCCTCATCTGCCACCCCAACCCGTCGGTCCTGGCCTGGCCCGGCACGTACCCCGCGTGGCGGCGCCGAACCGGGATGAGGGCTGCTGACAAGGGCGCCGGACCGGAGCAGACTCACCCCCATGACGAGCGCGCAGCGGGTGTCCCTGCACGGTGAGCAGCTGACCATGCTCGGCACGCTGGCCGGCCGGGCGCTGGACGCCGGCCTGGACGAGCCCGTGCTGGGCGACCGCTGGGCCGCCGAGGCGCTGGCCCGCGTGGAGGCCGACGTCGACCGGCTCGGGGTCGACGCCGACCTGGCGCTGTCGATCGCGCTCCGGGCCCGCCTGGTCGACCGCTGGTGCCGGCCCTTCCTCGACGAGCACCCCGACGCGGTGGTGCTGCACCTGGGCTGCGGGCTGGACACCCGCTACCAGCGGCTGCAGCCCGGGCCGGACGTCGACTGGTACGAGGTGGACCAGCCCGACGTGATGGCCGTCCGCGCCTCGGTGCTCCCACCCGCCGGTGAGCGCCAGCACAGCATCGTCGCCGACGTCACCGGGCGGGAGTGGCTGGACGAGGTGCCCTACGGACGTCCGACCCTGGTGGTGGCCGAGGGGCTGACGATGTACCTGCGTCCCGAGACCGGCGCCGCGCTGCTCACCCGGCTGTCGGACCGCTTCGGCCGCCAGGGACCGGGCGGCGAGGCGGTCTTCGACACCTACTCCAGCCTCGGCATCCGGCTGCAGTGGCTCAACCGGGTGGTGCGCCGCAGCCGGGCGGTGCTCGGCTGGGGGATCGACGACCCGTACGCGCTGGAGGCGCTCGGGATGACCCTGCTGCAGGTGGCCGGGGTGGAGGACATGGTCACCGAGGACGTCCGCGACCGGCTGTCGCCGAAGATGCGCCGGCAGCTGAAGGTGGCGCTGGCCGTGCCCGCCTTCCGCACGATGGGACGGGTGCTGCGCTACCGGCTCTAGCCGTCCTCTGCCAGGGACGCGACGAGCCGGTCGAGGAAATGCTCGCACTCCTCGACCTGGCTCAGCTCGACGTACTCGTCGGCGGCGTGGGCCTGGGCGATGTCACCGGGGCCGCAGACCACCGTGGCGATCCCGGTGCCGGCGAACTGGCCGGCCTCGGTGCCGTAGGTGACCTTCCCCTCCGCCACCTCCAGCCCGAGGTCGCGGAGCATCGCGAGAGCGGGGGAGTCGGTGGGGGTGTCGAGCCCGGGCACCATCGCCGGGACGTCGACCTGGACGCGGGCGCCGGGCTGCTCGGCCTGCATCTGCTGCTCGACCTCGGCCGCCTCGGCCCGGAGCCGGTCGACCACCTGCTGCGGGTCGACCGCGTCGATGGTGCGGAACTCCAGCTCGACCCGGCAGCGGTCGGGGACGGTGTTGCCGGCGATCCCGCCGTGGACGATGTTGACGCTGGCGGTGCTGGCCGGCACCAGGTACGCCTCGTCGTGCGGGCCGTCGGCGCGCCAGCCGTCGGCGATCTGCCGGACGGCGCTGATGAAGCGGGCCGCGTGCTCGATGGCGTTGACGCCCTGCGGGGTCAGCGAGGAGTGCGCGGCGACGCCGGTGAAGGTGACGTGCACGGTGTTGACCGACTTGTGCCCGCGGACCACCCGCATCGAGGTGGGCTCGCCCACCACGCACACCCGCGGGGCCAGCCCGAGCTCGCCGATCGCCTCGACCATCGGCCAGCCGCCCAGGCAGCCGAGCTCCTCGTCGTAGCTGAAGGCCAGGTGCACCGGCTCGCGCAGCCGCGCCGAGGTGAGTTCGGGCAGGGCCGCCACGATGACGCCGAGGTAGCCCTTCATGTCGCAGGTGCCGCGGCCGTACAGACGTCCGTCGCGGACCTCCGGCGCGAACGGGTCGCTGGTCCACTCCTGGTCGTCGACCGGGACGACGTCGGTGTGCCCGCTCAGCACCACCCCGCCGGTGCGGCTGCCGTCCGCGGCGGGGATGGTGGCCAGCAGGTTGGCCTTCTGCCCCGTCGGGTCGGGCCGGATGTCGGGCTCGACGCCGTGGCGGCGCAGCTCCTCGGCGACCACCTCGATCAGCTCGAGGTTGGAGCCGCGGCTGGTGGTGTCGATGCGGACGAGACGCTCGATCCACTCGAGCGAGCGTGGGGTGTCGGTCACGGGGCGACCCTAGTCGCCGGCACGGACAGCCGCCCAGGCTCAGGTCGTCGGCAGGCGGCACCCGCGACCTCGTTCGTGACGCCCCGCTGCGCAGCCGCGACGTCACGAGGACCAGCTCCAGCTGGGGCGTCCTCGCCTGGGTTGTCTCAGTGGGCTCGAGCTCGGGCCGGCGTCGGGGCGCGCTCACGGTCGGTGGGCAGCAGGTTCGGGACGGGTGCGCACCGGGCCATCAGGGGGGCTAAGAGGGGGGCCAAGTTCACGCTTAGCCCTGCCGGGGCTCGCTCTGCAGGCGATATCCATGGCGCAGGTCCATCTCGGAAGAGATGGGCAGCGCAGTCGTCCGCTCCGGGTTCCACGTTCCGGACGGGGGCTGCGACCCCCCCTCTAGAGATCGGGTGACATGAGCAAGGAACTGACGGCGGCACCTACCGGATCGGTGAGCCGCTTCCGGAAGGCTGTTGGTGTGACCGCATCGATGGCGATGCTGGCCTCGATGCTGAGCGCAGTGGGGCTGATCGCGGCCCCGGCGCCCGTGGCGACCGCAGAACCGGGTGACACGGTCGACGTTCTCGCGGCCGGTGCGACCGACTACGCCGACTGGACCACGCCTGGCCCGAATGCCGTGTTCACCTTCTCCGACGGCACCACCGGCACCGTCGAGCTCGAGCCGACGGAGTGCGGCACCCCCGATGGAGGGTCACCGACCAACATCGGCGCAATCGGCAGCATGTCCGCAGGGGCGGCGCCGAACTTCCCCGGGGCCTGGTACACACCGGCCCTGCCGAATCCCGTGGAGATGCTCTCGGTCGGATCGAGCACGGTATGTCCCGACAACGCGGTGACGGGCACGATGACCATCACCTTCGACCAGCCCGTCACCGACCCCGTCTTCCACCTGTACAACCTGGATGCGGCGCAGTGGCGGTTCCAGGACGGCACGCTCACCAAGCTCTCGGGCAACGACGCCCTGGAGGTCGTCGGCTCGACAGCGAACGAGACCAACGTCCCTGCGAACGGCGCGGGTTGTAACGCCGATGACGACGCCCTCCCGCCCGCTGGTTGCGGCTCCGTCCAGCTCACCGGGACCTTCGACTCCATCTCCATCGACCTGACGGACATCGACGAGGCGACCAGCGGCGACGGCCACTCCTTCACCTTGTCCGTCCAGCCCGACCCGCCCGTCTGTGGTCCCGGCGGGACGCTGGTCCCGGTCGACCTGATTCAGAACCCGAGCTTCGAGAGCCGCACCGGCGACTTCCAGAACAGCTCAGCGGCGAGCACGATCGGCTTCGCCACCGGGTGGCAGGACAGCCACCCCACGGGCGGTCAGTACCACTACTTCTCACCGACGTTCGACTCCGGCCCGGGCGCAGCGGTGATGCCGCTGCGTGCTGGTGCCGAGGGCTACGGCTTCATGGGTGGGCACTCCATGGGTGGCGTGGGCGAGGGGGCGACGAACACCCTGCTCGCGCCGCTGGACCCGCTGTCGACCTACGTCGGCTACTACTCGATCGCCGCCGGCGGTTACAGCCGCCAGGGCGACGGCTACATGCAGTTCTTCGGCGTGAGCGATCCCGACGTGGGCTCCGTCCCCGGCACGAATGTGGTGGCTCCGACCCCGGCCAACTCCGAGCCCCTCTTCTCGACGCCCGTCACCGAGTTCCCCGGTGCGGGTGCCACCCCTGAGTGGGAGCGGGTCGAGTTCACGCTGAACGCCAGCCAGCCCTGGTCGTACCTGCGGGTGGAGGTGCGTAACGCCGATCCCGCAGCGGACGGCACCGTGGCTGGTCAGACGTGGGTCAACTTCGACGACTTCCACCTGTTCGAGTGCCAGTACGAGGTCGACTTCGGTGACGCGCCGGAGTCCTACGACACGCTCCTGGCCGACGACGGCGCCCGTCACAACATCGTGCCCGGACTGAGCCTCGGCACCGACGTCGACGGCGAGACCGACGGTCAGCCCGGAGCGGCGGCCGACGGCGACGGCGCCGACGAGGACGGTCTCGTCTCTCCCGACGAGCTGGCCTTCAGCGGGCCGACGGTCACAGTCGCGGCCACCAACGACACCGGTGAGCCGGCCACCCTGGCCGGCTGGGTCGACCTGGACGCCGACGGCACCTTCGAGGACTCCGAGCGGGTTCTCGTCCCGGTCCCGGCCGGCTCGGGCGCTGACACCTACACGCTGCAGTTCCCCCAGGTCGCCACCGGGTCCAGCGATTCGATGGCTCGCTTCCGGCTCTTCCCGGGTGACGTCACGGACCCCTCGCCCACCGGCCACGCGCTGGGCGGTGAGGTCGAGGACCACGCGGTGACCTTCGCCGAGCAGGCGATCTGGCAGTGCGAGCCGACGGGTCTGCTGTTCCAGAACCCGAACGCCACGCCGCCGCTGAACATCGTCAACGTCGACCTGGTCACCGGAGACACCCCGGCCCCGCAGATCGTGGAGGGTTGGACGGTCAACGGCGTCGGGTACAACGTCCAGGACGACTACATCTACGGCTGGGGCTCCCACCCCGACACGAGTCGCACCGGTCTGGTTCGGGTTGGCTCGGACGGCAGCGTGGTCTTCCTCGGCATGCCCACGGGCGATGCCGACGCGGTGGCCGCTTTCCCCGGTGGTGGGGCCGTGGGTGATGTGGATCCGAACAACCAGTACTGGTCCTACAACCCCAACAACGGGAACTGGTTCCAGGTCGATCTGGCCACCAACACGATCGTGGACTGGGGCAACGCCCCCACCCCGGGTCTGACCTCGGGTGTGGACTGGGCCTTCGTCCCGGGCACGAACAAGTTGTGGCGTCTGCCGGCCAACGCGGCCCTGGGCAGCACCTCCCTGATCGGTTTCGACATCACCACCCACACCTGGACCACCCCGGTGGACCTGGGTCCGGTGAGTGACAACGTCACCGGTGCGACGTTCGCGGACCCGAACGGCAACCTGTACGCCTCCTACAACAACACCGGTGAGATCTGGCGGGTCGACACCGAGACGAACACTGCGGCGCTGCTGGCTCCGGAGGGTCCGATCTCGGCCGGCAACGACGGGGCACGGTGCGCGAACGCGCCGCTGCCGATCGACTTCGGTGACGCGCCGGCCGGTTACGGCACGGAGCTGGTCGACGACGGTCCGCGGCACGGGGTGCCCGACTACGACGCGGCCACCGGGACGGCTCCGCTGATGCTGGGTTCCAGCATCGACATCGACCTCGACGGCGTGCCGACCCCGGACGCCGACGGGGACGACACGACCGGCGCGGACGACGAGGACGCGGTCAGCGGCCCGATCCAGATCTCGGCCAACGCGCCGGTGGTCTCGGTCTCGGCGACCAACGACACCGGTGCGGCGGCGACGCTGGCCGGGTGGGTCGACCTGGATGGTGACGGCTCCTTCGAGGAGTCCGAGCGGGTCACGGTCGAGGTGCCGGCGAACTCCGGCACCGCCGACTACACCCTGACCTTCCCGGCTGCGACCGCGACCTCGGGGGTCTTCGCCCGGTTCCGGTTGTTCCCGGGCACCGAGACCGACCGTTCCCCGCTGGGGAACGCCGGTGCCGGTGAGGTCGAGGACTACGCGGTGCTGGTGCGTTCGCTGGAGGTGGACAAGACCTTCGGTGCGACCGCCGAGACCCGCATCGGTGACACGGTCACCTACACGGTGACGGTGCACAACCCGAGTGAGGTCGCCTACACCGCTGAGGACCCGGCTCGGGTCCAGGACGACCTGTCCGGGGTGCTGGACGACGCGACCTACAACGACGACGAGACCGCCACCGGCGGGACCGTGTCCTACGCCGAGCCGCGGCTCACCTGGTTCGGTGCGCTGGGTCCGGATGAGACGGTGACGATCACCTACTCGGTCACTCTGACCGGGGCGGGGGACCAGTCGGTGGACAACACCGCCTTCCAGACGGTGTGCCCGGCCGATGAGCCCGACTGCGACCCGACCCCGCCGCAGGAGTGTGTGGACGGAGTGGACCCGGCCACCGGTCTGGCCTGCGACAGCGTGGAGTTCTTGCTGCCGAAGCTGGACATCACCAAGACCGCCGACCGGACCGAGCTGCCCGGTGTCGGGGAGACGGTGGGGTACACCGTGACGGCGACCAACTCCGGTGAGGCGCCGTTCACGGCGACCCGTCCGGCGGTGGTGCTGGATGATGTGTCGGCGGTGCTGGACGATGCCACCGGCCCGGACGGCCTGACTGCGGACCTGGGTGCGGCGCCGACCTTCTCCGACCCGCTGATCACGTGGGCCGGTGAGCTGGCCGTGGGCGAGACGGTGACGATCACCTACACGGTGACCTACACCGGTGCCGGTGACACCGAGCTGGTCAACGTGGCCTTCGGCCCGCAGTGCGGGGCCGATGACCCGAACTGCGACACCCCCCCGCCGACCCCGGCGTGCGACCCGGCCGATGAGAACGGGCTGGACCCGGAGACCGGGCTGCCCTGTGGTCGGGTGACCGTCCCCGGTGCGCTGCTGGAGGTCACCAAGACCGTCGACCCGGCCTCGGGCACCACGGTGAGCGCGGGGGAGGAGCTGACCTACACGATCACCTTCTCCAACGACGGCATCGCCGAGGCGGTCGTCGACGGCTGGACCGATGCGTTGACCAACGTGGTCGACGACGCGGAGGTGTCCGAGGGTCCGAGTGCCTCGGACGAGGACCTGACGGTCTCGGCGATCACCGATGACCGGTTCACCGTCACCGGCACGGTCCCGGCTGGCGAGTCCTCCACGGTGACCTACACCGTGGAGGTCCTGCCTGACGGTGAGCGCGGGAACAACGTCCTGGGCAACTTCGTCCTCCCGCCGGGGGTCGTCGACCCGCCGACGGAGTGCGAGGACGGCAACGGACTGTGCACCGAGAACCCCGTCGCTGAGATCGTGGACTCCAAGTCCGTGGCCCCGGAGTCCGGGACGACGGTGCTCTCCGGTCAGGAGGTCACCTACACCCTGACCTTCGCCAACATCGGTGAGGGCCCGGGCGCGGTCGACAGGGCCGACGACCTGACCCACGTGCTGGACGACGCGGATCTGGTCGGTGTCCCGGTGGCCTCTGATCCGGCGCTGTCGGTGTCGGAGCTGGTCGACGGCCGCTACACCATCACCGGTGAGCTGGCTCCGGACCAGACGGTCACGGTGACCTACACCGTGGTGGTGCGGGACGCCGACGAGATGGGAGACGCCACCCTGGCGAACTTCCTGGTCGACCCGACCGATCCGCCGATCGAGGAGCCGGTGTGCGAGGAGGGCGACGAGGACTGCACCAGCAACCCGGCGCCGAAGGTGCTGGACTCCAAGTCGGTGGACCCCGAGACCGGGACCGAGGTGGTCTCGGGTGAGGAGCTGACCTACACGCTCACCTTCACCAACGAGGGCACCGCCGCCGGTGCGGTGGATCGGGTCGACGACCTGACCCACCTGCTGGACGACGCCGACCTGGTCGAGGGCCCGACCGCCTCGGACGAGGCGCTGACGGTGTCCGACATCGTTGCCGGCCGGTTCACCGTCACCGGTGACCTGGCGGTCGACCAGACCGTCACGGTCACCTACACGGTGGTGGTGCGGGAGGCCGAGGACATGGGAGACGCCACCCTGGCGAACTTCCTGCTCGACCCGACCGATCCGACTCCTGAGGAACCGGTGTGTGAGGAGGGCAGCGAGGACTGCACGACCAACCCGGCGCCGAAGGTGCTGGACTCCAAGAGCGTGGCTCCGGAGACCGGGACCGAGGTGGAGCCGGGTCAGGAGCTGACCTACACGCTGACCTTCAGCAACGAGGGCAGCGCGGCCGGTGCGGTGGATCGGGTCGATGACCTGACCCACCTGCTGGATGACGCCAGCATCACCACCGAGCCGACAGCTTCGGATGAGTCGCTGACGGTCTCTGAGATCGTGGACGGACGGTTCGGTGTGACTGGTGAGCTGGCGGCCGGTCAGAGCGTCACGGTCGCCTACACGGCGACCATCGACGAGGCGGCGGAGCTGGGTGATGGGCAGGTGGCCAACTTCCTGCTCGATCCGGCAGATCCGACTCCTGAGGAGCCGGTGTGTGCGGAGGGCAGCGAGGACTGCACCTTCAACCCGATCCCGAACATCGTCGACTCCAAGTCGGTCGATCCGGAGACCGGGAGCGAGGTGGCTTCGGGTGAGGAGCTGACCTACACGCTGACCTTCGCCAACATCGGTCAGGCGCCGGCTGTGGTGGACCGGGTCGATGACCTGAGCCACCTGCTGGATGATGCCGAGCTGGTCGAGGGCCCGACGGCCTCCGATGAGGCTCTGTCGGTGGGCGAGGTCGTCGATGGTCGCTTCGCGGTCACCGGTGAGCTGGCTGCGGACCGGACCGTGACGGTCACCTACACGGTGGTGGTCAAGGACGCCGAGGCGATGGGTGATGGTGCGCTGGCGAACTTCCTGCTCGACCCGGCCGATCCGACTCCGGAGGAGCCGGCGTGTGCGGAGGGCAGCGAGGACTGCACCACCAACCCGGCGGCCAAGGTCGTCGACAGCAAGTCGGTGGATCCGGAGACGGGTGCCTCGGTGCAGGCCGGCAGCGAGCTGACCTACACGCTGACCTTCAGCAACGAGGGCAGCGCGGCGGGCGGCGTGGATCGGGTCGATGACCTGACCCACGTGCTCGACGACGCCGAGATCACCTCCGAGCCGGTGGCCTCCGATGACACCCTGTCGGTGTCGGAGCTGGCCGACGACCGCTACACCGTCACCGGTGAGCTGGCCGCTGGTCAGACCGTGACCGTGTCCTACACGGTGACGGTGCTGGATGCCGATGAGCAGGGGGACTCGCAGCTGGCGAACTTCCTGCTCGACCCGGAGGAGGAGCCCCCGTCCGAGCCGGTCTGCGAGGGCGAGGACTGCACCTTCAACCCCGTCTCCGACATCACGGTGTCGAAGTCGGTCGACCCGGCCACCGGGTCGGAGGTGCAGCAGGGTGACGAGCTGTCCTACACCCTGACCTTCACCAACACCGGCGCCGGTGAGGGTGTGGTGGACCACACCGACCACATGGCCGGTGTGCTCGACGACGCCGCGGTGACCGGGTTCCCGACGCCGTCGGAGGATGTGCTGACCGTCGCCGAGGGCGACGACCAGTACACCGTCCAGGGCACCCTGGCCGCTGACCAGACGGTGACGGTCAGCTACACCGTCCAGGTGCGGGACTGGGACGAGCAGGGAGACCACCGGCTGGTCAACTTCGTCACCCCGACCGGTCAGGAGTCCCCGGCCGATGCCGAGTGCGTCGAGGGCAGCCAGCTCTGCACCGAGAACCCGGTCCAGGAGCCTGGCGCTCCTGCTCCGGACCCTGACCAGCCGCCGGCCCAGTCTCCGGAAGGCGGGCAGCTGCCCGACACCGGTGCGCCGTCGGCGATGGTCGCGGCCCTGCTGGCCGGGCTGGTGCTGGTGCTGATCGGCAGCGGGGTGCTGGTGGCCCGCCGTCGCCGGCTCCTCGGGCTCCGGCTGGGCGAGTGATCGGCTGAGCGAAGGCGACCCGCGGGTCCGCACCCCTGAGGCACCGCGCACCTCGTGCGCGGTGCCTCAGGAGCACCATCAGCGTCGCGCCGGGAGGTTCTCGACGCTCCGCAGCTGAGCGGCACCCATCCCGGTGACGGCGAGGAGGGCGTGGGCGTGACACGGGGGAGGCTCCATCATGGTCGGGTGACGGGTCGAGAAGCCGCTGGTGGACGGCCTCAGCACCGGCCATGACGACAGCAGTGGCCCCGTCCCCCGTCAGCCCGCCGCCGTGGCGCGGGACTGGGCCAGGGCCAACGGCTACCCGGTCCGCGACCAGGGACGGCTCTCGGTGCAGGTCGAGGCGGCCTACCGCGCCGCCCACGGGGGATGACCCGGAGTCGGCGCGACGGGTCTCAGTCCGGCTCGCCGCCGCCCCGGGCGGCCGCCGCCGTGACCGAGCGGAGCAGCCACGCCGTGTAGGCCTCCCGCGTCCACCCGGACTGGACCACCAGCTGCTGCCAGGCCTCGGGGGAGCCGAGGAACGACAGCTCGGCCGCCACCGAGTCGGGCGCGTCGGGAGAGGCGATCCCGCGCCGGCGCAGCTCGTCCAGCAGCCGGAGGAGGTCGGCGTGGCGGCGCTGCAGGATCTGCTCGAGCGCGTCGGCGACCAGCGGGTCGGACAGCGCCGCGGCCAGGACGACCGTCCACAGCGCGTGGCCCCGCTCGTTGGCCGTGGCCAGGATCTCGACGACCGCCGGGAGGAACTGCTCGTCCGGCACCTCCAGCACGCCAGCCCCGACCTCGGTGTCGACGAGGGAGGTGCGGCCCTCGCTGCCGGCGAAGGTGGTCTCGAAGGCGGCCAGCAGCAGCGCGGCCTTCGAGCCCTGACCCTTGACCGTCTCCGTCGACACCCCGGCGGTACGGGCGATGGCGGCCAGCGTGGTGCTCTGGTAGCCGGTCCGGGCGAAGAGCTCCGCGGCCGCGCGCACCACCCTTCGGCGGGTCTCCTCCGCCTGCTGGGCGCGCAGCTCGGACCGGTACACACGACGTTCCGCCATACTTATTGACTACCTCCACGGTGTACTCAATACTTTGTTGCGGTATTCATCTTAGGGGGAGTTGCGATGTCCACGTTCCTGATCTGCTGCACACCGGCCCACGGCCACGTCCTGCCGCTGGTGGCGGTCGCCCGCCACCTCGAGGCGTCCGGGCACCGGGTGCTCGTCCTCACCAGCGAGCGGTACCGGGCCCGGGTGGAGGCCGCCGGCGCCCGGCTCGTCCCGCTGCCCGCCGACGCCGACGTCGACCTGGACCGGGCGGCCGACCTGCCCGGACGGGCCGGCCTCCGCGGCCCGGCGGCGATGAGGTTCGACCTGCGTCAGCTCTTCCTGCGCCCGGCGCCGGCCCAGCTGGCGGCCGTGGAGGCGGTGCCGGCGACCGAGTCGGTGGACGCCGTCCTCACCGAACCGCTGTTCGTGGGGGCGGCGATGCTCACCGCCCGGCCGCGGGCGACCCGTCCGCCGGTGGTGGCGCTGGGCATCTTCCCGCTCGGGGCGATGAGCCGGGACGCCGCACCGTTCGGCCTCGGGCTGACGCCGGTGCCGGGCCCGCTGGGCCGGGTGCGCAACGTGGTGCTCAACGTGGTGGCGTCCCGGGTGGTGTTCGGGTCGGTGCAGCGCGAGGCCGAGGCGTTGTTCCGCTCGACGGCGGGCGCCCCGCTGCGCCGCTTCCTGATGGACTGGACCACCACGGCCGACGCGCTGGTGCAGTTCACGGTGCCGGGTTTCGAGTACCCCCGCAGCGACCTGCCGGCGAGCGTCCACTTCGTGGGGCCGCTCCCGCCGGCCGTCTCGGAGGTCGCCGTGCCGGCCTGGTGGCCTGAGCTGGAGGGCGGACGTCCGGTGGTGCACGTCACCCAGGGCACCATCGCCAACAGCGATCCCGAGCAGCTCATCCTGCCGACGGTGCGGGCGCTCGCGGGCCGCGACGTGCTGGTCGTCGTCTCGACCGGCGGCCGGCCCGTCGGGCTGCTCGGCGACGACCTGCCCGCCAACGTCCGGGTCGCGGAGTACCTGCCCTACGACCGGCTGCTGCCGCTGGTCGACGTGATGGTCACCAACGGGGGCTACGGTGGGGTCCAGCAGGCGCTCGCGCACGGCGTCCCGCTCGTGGTCGCCGGGCAGACCGAGGACAAGCTCGAGGTGACCGCGCGCGTCGGGTGGTCGGGTGCGGGGATCAACCTGCGCACCGACCGGGCCGCGGACGCCGACGTCGCGGCGGCGGTCGACACCGTGCTGCGCGACCCCTCCTACCGCACCGCGGCGGCGCGGATCGGGGCCGAGATCGCACGTGCCCCCGGGCTGGCCGGGCTGGACGCCGTGCTGGCCGGGCTCGGTGGGTCGGTGGCGGTCAGCGCCTGAGCGATCAGGCCGGTCACTGCTGGACGGCCTCGGCGACGGTCGGTGCCCAGTCGTGCACCTCGATGGTGCTGGCGTCGTCGAGGTCGAGCTGGTCGCGGAGGGTGAGCGTGACCGGCGGCTGCGTCGGCGCGATGACCACCAGCTCGTGCCCGGCGTCGGGGGAGGACGGGGTCGCCGCCGCGAGCCAGTGCAGCTGCAGGTAGGCCGAGGCGTCCGGCGCCAGGGTGTACGGGGTGGGTGGCGAGAAGGGGTCGGACGTCGCGGTCGGGTCGAGCAGCCCGCCGGTGCCGTCGCGGACGACGAGGCTCGGCGCCCCGTCGAGCACGAGCGGCTGCTCGGTGCAGTTGGTGACGCCGAGGACGAGGTGGCGGTGCCCGAGCGCGGGCTCGATCCGGCTGCTGGCGAGCACCGGCTCGGTGCTGCCGGAGCACCCGCCGCCCAGCGGCGGAGGCGGCGTGGCATCGCGGGTCGGGCCGCTCGGCGGGCGGTCGGGGTCCGGGGCGGGGGCCGTCGGGGGAGCGGGGATCCGGCTGGGTGCCTGGTTCTGCGGGACGGCCTGCAGCGTCGTCGCCTGGCAGGCCGACAGCGCGGCCGCGACCGCGACGACGGCGGCCACGGCTGCTCGGTGCACGGCGCCATCATGGACGGTGCGGCCAAGCCGGTGCGGCCCCTGTCGGAGCCGCCCACACATCGCGCAGCCGGTGCGGCCGGGTCCCCGCGGCTCAGGACGCGGCCAGCGTCGCCTGGGTGGTCTGCTCCTGGCCGTCGCGCAGGTAGGTGATGGTCACCGTGGTCCCGGGCGCGTGGAACCGGATGGCGGCGATCAGCGCGTCGGCCGTCCCGGTGGGCACGTCGTCCACGGCGGTGACCACGTCGCCGGCCTCCAGACCCGCCTGCTCGGCCGGGCTGCCCGGGTTGACCGAGCGCAGCTGGGCGCCGGGCCCGTCGGAGCCCTGGGAGCCGTCCACGCCGACGGTGACGCCCAGCGTGGTGTCGTCGGCGCTGCCGTCGGCGATCAGCTCGTCGGCGATCCGGCTGGCGACGTCGGACGGGATGGCGAAGCCGATGCCGATGCTGCCCGCCTGCTCGCCCTGCTCGGCCGTGCTGGCGATCGAGGAGTTGATGCCGATCACCCGGCCCTCCAGGTCGACCAGGGGCCCGCCGGAGTTGCCCGGGTTGATCGCGGCGTCGGTCTGCACGGCCTGGTAGACCGCCTCACCGCTCGGCCCCGAGCGCACCGGACGGGCCAGCGTCGAGACCACGCCGCTGGTGACGGTCTTGCTCAGCCCCAGCGGCGCACCGACCGCCACCACCGTCTGGCCGACGGTGACGGTGTCGGAGGGGGCGAAGGTCGCCGGGGTGAGCGAGGCCGGGTCCACCTCGCCACCCTCGATCCGGATGACGGCCAGGTCGTTGGCGGCGGACTCGCCCACCAGCCGGGCGGTGGCGGTGCGGCCGTCCTCGAGCACGACCTGGATCCGGGTGCTCCCGCCGGAGGAGGCCACCACGTGCTGGTTGGTGAGGATGTGGCCCTGCCGGTCGACGATGATGCCGGTGCCGACCCCGCTGCCACCGGCGCTCTGCACCTGGATGGTCACCGTGCTGGGCGAGATCACCTGGGCCGCCGCGGCCACCGTGCCGTCCACCTGGGCGCTCACCGGGGCGTTGCCGCCGGCCACCTGGACCGCGCTGGGGACGGCGTCGTCGTCGAGCAGCGCGTAGCCGCCGACGCCGGCGGTGCCGCCGACCAGCGCGGCCACCGCGGCGACCACGGCCACCAGCCGCATCGAGCCCGGGCGGCGCTGGGAGGCCGCGGCGGGCGCCGGCGCGCCGTACGCTCCGGCGGGACCCGCGCTCGGGGTGCCGAAGGGGGCGCTGCCCGGGGCGGGCCCGAATGAGGGCGCACCGTCGGGGCGCTGCTGGGCGCCGGCCCAGTGCGGGGTCGGTGCGGTGCCGAAGGGCCCGCTCGGCCCGGTCGGGCCCGCGTGCGCCGCGGACACCGACGCCGCCGACGGGACGTGCTGGGGCGACGGGGCGTGCTGGGGCGACGGGGCGTGCTGGGCGGACGATGGCTCTGCCGACGGCGCCGACGGGGCGGACTGCCCGGGCTGCGCCGACCCGGACCGACCGGAGGAACCGACGGGCGCGGTGAACAGCGGCGGCGCGTCGTCCGACGGGCCCGGCTGGGGGTGCTGCGGGTTCTGCGCGGAGGAGGTCATGACCACAGCACACGCGCGCATCCTGTGCGTCTGCTGTGCCCGGCCTGATCCGGTGCTACGAGATCGGCCGCGGTACCCGCGGCGTAGGTTCGCAGCCGTGAGCACCTCGCTGATGTGGTTCCGCCGCGACCTGCGCCTGTCCGACCACCCGGCGCTCTCGGCGGCCGCCGGCTCGGGCACGGTGCTGCCCGTCTTCGTGCTCGACCCGCGGCTGCTGGCCACCGCCGGCCCGGTCCGCACCTCCTGCCTGCTGCAGGCGCTGGACGCCCTGCGTCGCGCCACCGACGGCGCGCTCGTCATCCGCACCGGTGATCCCGCCACGGTGCTGCCCGACCTGGTCGCCGCGGTCGGTGCGGAGGCGGTCCACGTCACCGCGGAGACCACCCCGTTCGGACGCCGCCGCGACCGCGCCGTCGAGGCCGCCCTCGACGTCCCGCTGGTCGGCACCGGCAGCCCGTACGCCGTCACCCCGGGCCGTCTCCGCAACGCCGAGGGCGCGCCGTTCCAGGTGTACAGCCCGTTCGCCCGGGCCTGGCGGGAGCACGGCTGGCGTCCGCCGGCGCCGACACCGCGGGTGCGCTGGAGCCGCCGCGTCGACAGCGAGGAGCTGCCGCCCAGCCCCCTCGCCGGCGCCGAGGACGCACCCGAGCTGCCGGTCTGCAGCGAGCAGGCGGCGCAGGAGCGGCTGCGGGCGTTCCTCGACGACGGACTGGTCGACTACGCCGAGCACCGCGACCGTCCCGACCTCGACCGGACGTCGGAGCTGTCGATGCACCTCAAGTACGGCACCGTGCACCCGCGCACCGTCCTCGACGGGCTGACCGGCATCGACGCCCGCAGCAGGGCGGCCGAGGGGGCGCAGAAGTTCGGCGGCGAGCTGGCCTGGCGTGAGTTCTACGCCGACGTGCTCTGGCACCACCCTCGCTCGGCCTGGCAGGACCTCCGCCCGACACTGCGGGGCATGCGCTACGACGAGCCGGGCGCGACCTTCGACGCCTGGCGCGCGGGCCGCACCGGGTTCCCGCTGGTGGACGCCGGCATGCGCCAGCTGGCCGCCGTCGGGTGGATGCACAACCGGGTGCGGATGGTCACCGCCAGCTTCCTCACCAAGGACCTGCACGTCTGGTGGCCGCACGGCGCCCGGCACTTCATGGCCCACCTGCGCGACGGCGACCTCGCCTCCAACAACCACAACTGGCAGTGGGTCGCCGGCACCGGCACCGACCCGGCGCCCTACTTCCGCATCTTCAACCCCGTCACCCAGGCCCGCCGGTACGACCCCGAGGGCGACTACGTCCGGCGGTGGGTGCCGGAGCTGCGCCACCTGGAGGGTGCGGCGGTGCACGAGCCCTGGAAGACGGCCGAGGGCACCGCCTCCGGCTACCCCGCACCCGTGGTGGAGCACGCCGTCGAGCGGGCCGAGGCGCTGGTCCGCTACGAGGCCGTCCGCGGCTGACCCGCCCCGCCGCCGCGCCGGCGTCAGGTGAACCGCGCCTTGCGCGCGGTTACGCGTCGACGACGTGCAGTCGGACTCTCGCGCACGAATACAAAGAGTCGGCTGAGAGGCATTGACCCCCAGCCGTCTAGACCCATACGTTCCTGGAACGTGGGCATCACCCCCCACACGTCGTCAGGTGGAGAGCTGTCGGGGTCCATGGCTCGAGCCGCGAAGAACTTCTCGACGTGGCGGCACGTCCCTGTCCCAATGCATGGAGGAAGCATGAAGAAGAAGTTGTTCGCCCTCGCGGCGACGGCCGGCATCGTGGCTGGTTCCAGCTTGATCTGGGCTGCCCCCGCGAGCGCCGACATCGTCAGCCGGTGCGTCGGCGAGGCCGGTGCCGTCACCGTCCCGGGTGACCTCGTCATCCCCGCCGGCAAGGCCTGCACGCTGACCGGCACCACCATCCAGGGCGACGTGCGCGTGGCCCGCGGTGCCGACCTGGTCGCCACCGACATCACCGTCGAGGGTGACGTCATCGGCCAGGAGAACAGCTACGCCGAGCTGACCGACTCCGAGGTCACCGGCCAGCTGAACCTGCGGACCGCCTTCGGCACCTACCTCGACGGCACCGAGATCGGTGGCAACCTGGTCACCCGCGGCACCGACGAGATCGCCGGTGGCTCCGTGCTCACCGCCGACACCACCGTCGGTGGCAACGTGGTCTCCAACGGCGGCGAGGTGCTGCTCGAGACCTCCGACGTGGCCGGCAACGTGAACTCCAACGGCTCCTACTACACCGACCTGTACGAGACCTGGGTCGACGGCACCGTCACCGTCCGTGGCAACGAGCTCGGCAGCATCAACTGCGCCGTGGTCGTCCAGGGTCGTGCGCTGTTCGCCGACAACGCCGGTCCGGTCCAGCTCGGCAGCGACGGCCCGGAGACCTCCTGCGAGGGCACCAGCTACTGGGGCGCCAACGTCACCGCCAGCGGCAACACCGGCGGCGTGACCGTGGACAACAACATCGTCAACGGCAACGTGGCCCTCAACGGCAACGACCCCGTCGCCACCGTCGGTGAGAACAACGTCGTCCGCGGCCAGGTGCGGGGCGACTTCGAGGAGTCCGCTCCCGCGACCGCCGCCCGCCGCATGGCTGTCGCCGAGGCCCCCCAGACCCGGGCCGACGCGCTGCAGAAGAAGTTCGAGGAGCGCACCGGTTCGGCCGAGGCCGAGGCCGAGAAGGCCGGCGCCGCCAAGCTCTGAACCCTTCACGCCTGACCGCGCAGGCCCGGACGTCACCGACGTCCGGGCCTGCGCGCGTCTGCGGCCACTCCCCGGGCTGGGTGACGGCCGTGGCGACCCATCGGGTTGACTGGGCCCCATGACGAGCAGCTCCTACGCCGAACCGGCGGTCGACCTCGACGGGCACCGCATGCCGCTGCTGGGTTTCGGCACCTGGCAGATCAGCGACGCCGACGCCGCCGAGGTGACCGGTACCGCCCTCGAGCTCGGCTACCGCCACATCGACACCGCGACCGGCTACGGCAACGAGGCCGGCATCGGCCGGGCCCTGGCCGCCTCCGTGCTGGCCCGCGACGAGGTCTTCGTCACCACCAAGCTGCCGCCGGAGAACGCCGGCCGGGAGCGCCAGACCATCGAGGAGAGCCTGTCCAAGCTCGGCCTGGACTCCGTCGACCTCTGGCTCGTGCACTGGCCGCCGAACAAGGAGGCCTCGCCGGAGGTGTGGGCCGAGGTGGTCCGCGCCCAGTCCGACGGCCTGACCACCCGGATCGGGGTGAGCAACTACTCGCTGGAGCAGATCGACGAGCTGACCCGCGCCACCGGCGTCACGCCCTCGGTCAACCAGATCCGCTGGAGCCCGTCGATCTACGACGCCGCCACCGTCGCCGGTCTGTCCGAGCGCGGTGTCGTCCTCGAGGGCTACAGCCCGTTCAAGGCCTCCGACCTCGACGACCCGACCCTGCGTGAGGTCGCCGAGGCCCACGACGCGACGCCCGCGCAGATCGTCGTGGCCTGGCACATCGCCCACCAGTTCGTGGTCATCCCCAAGTCCTCCCGTCGCGAGCGGATCGAGTCCAACGCCGCTGGCGCGCGGATCGAGCTCACCCCGGAGGAGGTCAGCCGCATCGATGGCCTCGCCAGCTGACCCCCGCACCCCGAACGGCGCCCACCCGGAGGAGGTGCCGTGAGCGACGGCATCAAGGTGGCCACGGTGGACGAGCTGGCCCCGGCCGAGGCCAAGGTGGTCGACGCCGCCGTCGTCGGCACCGGTGACGACATCGCGCTGTTCCGCGACGAGGACGGCACCTTCTACGCCCTCGACGACACCTGCTCCCACCAGGAGGCCTCGCTGGCCGAGGGCTGGATCGAGGACTGCACGGTGGAGTGCCCCCTGCACGCCGCCCGGTTCTCCTTCACCACCGGTCGGCCGCTCAGCCTGCCCGCCACCCAGCCCGTGCGGACCCACCGCGTCGAGGTGCGCGGCGAGGACGTCTACCTCTTCCCCGGCGAGCCGGCCGAGGCGCCCGCCCCGTGAGCGACCGGCTGGTCGTCGTCGGCTCCGGGCTGGCGGCGGTCGGGCTGGTCACCGCCCTGCGGGCCGGCGGCTCGACCGCCGAGATCACCGTCCTGGAGGCCGCCGCGCACCCGGGCGAGGACCGTCCGCCGCTGAGCAAGGGCTACCTCGCCGACCCCGCCACCCCGGTCGACCTGCAGCCCGCTGGGTGGTGGGAGGCCCACGGCGTGCGGCGCCGCCACGGCGTCCCGGTGGTCGGCGTGGCGCGAGGGCGACGGGTTCGTCGTGGACGACGCCGACGGCCGACGCCAGCCCGCGGACACGGTCGTGCTGGCCACCGGCGGGACGCCGGCGCTGCCCCCGGTGCCCGGTGTCGAGCACGCCCGCACCCTGCGCACCCGCGCGGACGCCGACCGCCTGCGGGCCGACCTCGGGCCGGGCCGCCGGCTGGTCGTCGTCGGCGCCGGGCTGGTGGGCTCCGAGGTCGCCGCCACCGCGACCCGGCTGGGCACGGCGGTCACCCTGGTCGACCCGGTGGTGCCGCTGGTCGACGTGCTCGGCTGGGACCTCGCGGTCTGGTTGCACCTGCGGCACCGTGAGCGCGGGGTGACGATGGTGGCCGACCTCGTCCGCTCGATCACCCCAGCCGCGAGCGGGACCGGGACCAGCCTCGCGGTCGAGGTCGAGGGGGCGGTGCTGCCGGCCGATGTGGTGCTCGTCGCCACCGGTCTGGCCCCGGTGCTGCCGGCGCACCTCGACCCGGCGCCCGAGCTGGCGCCGGACGGTGCGGTGCTGGTCGACGAGCTCGGCCGCACCAGCGTGCCCGGGCTGCTGGCGGTCGGTGACTGCTCCGCACCGCGGGCTCTCGGTCGCTCGGCCGGGCACTGGGAGGCGGCCCGGCTCGACGGCGAGGCCGCCGCGGCCGGTCTGCTGGGCGGCAGCCCGCCGGCCCGCGGCCCGTCCTGGTTCTGGTCCGACCGTCACGGCCACCACCTGGAGGTGCTCGGCACCATGGCCGACGCCGAGCAGCAGGTCGTGCGCGGCACCCTCGGCGAGCCGCCCTTCGCCGTCCTCGGGCTGCGCGGCGGTCGGCTCGTCGCCGCCGCCAGCGTCGACGACCCCGCCACCGTCAAGGCCGCCCGCCGGCTGGCCGGCCGCGGCGTCGAGCTGGACGCCGCCGCCCTGGCCGACCCGTCGGTGCCGCTGCGCTCGCTGCTGCGACGCTGAGCGCCGCCCTCAGGCGTCGACGGTGGTCTTCTGCAGCTCCACGGTGGTGATCCGGCTGCCCTCGACCGTGACGACCTCCAGCTGGTAGCGGATGTCGGCGGACTCGTCGTCGGCCCGGTCGGCGGTGTCGTCGGCCGCGATCGGCACCACGTCACCGGTCGCGGCGAGCCGGCCCAGCCGCCACAGCATCCAGCCGGCGACCGTCTCGTAGGGGCCCTCGGCCAGGGTGACGCCGGTGCGGTCGGCGAAGTCCTCCAGGGTCGTGCGGCCGTCGAAGGTCCGCGAGTCGTGCAGCTGCATCTCCTCGCGGTGCTCGGCGCTGTCCCGCTCGTCCCAGATCTCGCCGACCAGCTCCTCGAGCAGGTCCTCCAGCGTGGCCAGGCCGTCGGTGCCGCCGTACTCGTCGATGACCATCGCCAGGTGCTGGCCCGAGCTGCGCATGTGGTTGAGCGCCGGCACCAGCGTCGCCGTGCCGGGCAGCTCGAGCACCGGCCGGACGACCTCGGCGATACCGGCCTCGGGACCGGCGGTCGCGGCGGCCTCGTAGAGGTCGCGGATGTGCACGAAGCCGACGACGTCGTCGATCGTCTCGTGGAAGACGGGGTAGCGCGAGTGCGGCTGCTGGCGGACGAAGGCGACCGCCTCGGCCAGGGTCATGTCGTCGCGCAGCGCGACCACGTCGCGGCGGTGGCGCATCACCTCGCGCAGCAGCGTGTCGGAGGCCTGGAAGACGTCCTCGACCATGTCGCGCTCGGCCCGGTCGAAGCCCTCGTGGCTGGTGACCAGGTCGCGCACCTCCTCGTCGCTCATCGCCGAGCCGTCGTCGTCGGGGTTGACGCCGATCAGCCGCAGGATCGCGGCGGAGGAGGCGTCGACGATCCAGATGAGCGGCTTCATCAGCACGGCGAAGCGGCTGAGCGGCGGGCCGACCACCGTGGCGACGGCGGCGTTGCGGGAGAGCGCGATCCGCTTGGGCACCAGCTCGCCCAGCACCAGCGACAGGTAGGAGACGAGGGCCGTCATCACGACGAGCGCGACGGTGGTGGCGACGCCCTCGGGCAGCCCCAGGCTGACGAAGAGCGGGGCGATGCTCGGGGCGATCGTCGAGGCGCCGAAGGCGGAGGAGAAGAAGCCGGCGAAGGTGACGCCGATCTGCACCGCGGAGAGGAAGGTGCCGGAGTCCTTGGCCAGGGCGGCGACCTTGCGGCCCGCCTTCGAGGTGCGCTCCAGGCGCCGGATCTGGCCCTCGCGCAGGGAGACCAGCGCCATCTCGGTCGCTGCGAACAC
This sequence comes from Desertihabitans brevis, assembly GCF_003327535.1. NCBI lineage: Bacteria > Bacillati > Actinomycetota > Actinomycetes > Propionibacteriales > Propionibacteriaceae > Desertihabitans > Desertihabitans brevis. The sequence goes on from NZ_QOUI01000004.1 coordinate 37,056, forward strand.
GCCGCCGATCAGGACGAACAGCAGCACCATGAGGGAGTTGAGCAGGACGTCCATCACGCACCAGCTCCGGTCGGGGCCGGGGAGGGGCGTCCGGCGGCGGAGCGCCGGGAGGAGAGGCGTCGCAGCGGGAGGCTGCGACGCCCGGGACTGTCACTCGGGTCGGTGTCCATGGCCCCGGAGTGTAGTGAGGACGGCCACGACGCCGTCCCGCCGCGTACCGCGACCCCTACCGGTGGGCGTGGCGGGCGGCCATGCTGGGTGCCGGCGTGCAGGCCCCCGACCCGAGCCCCCAGGAGGAGCCGGATGACCAGCCCCGTCCACCACCGCGTCGTCGAGGTCGACGGCATCCGCACCGCCTACCGCGAGGCCGGGCCGCCTGACGCCCCGGTGCTGCTGCTGCCGCACGGCTACCCGGCGTCCTCCTCCGTCTACCGGGGGCTGATGGCCGCGCTCGGCGACCGGTGGCGCACGGTCGCCCCCGACCTGCCCGGGTTCGGCCACAGCGACACCCCGCCGCCGGACGTCTTCGGCTACACCTTCGCCGCCTACGCCGACTGGTTGCAGCGCTTCGTGGACGTCCTCGGCCTCGACCGCTACGTCGTCTGGCTGCACGACTACGGCTCCCAGCTGGGCTTCCAGCTGGCGCTGTCGGCCCCAGAGCGGGTGCTCGGCCTGGTCATCCAGAACGGCGACATCTACCCCGACGCCTTCGGCCCCAAGTACGACGGGCTGCGCCGGCTGTGGGACGACCCCGGCCCGGACGCCCGCCGGGCGATCGCCGCCCACATCACCCTCGAGGGCTTCCGCGACGAGTTCGCCGGTGAGCTGCCCGACGACGTCGCCGACCGCGTGAGCCCGGACCTGTGGACGCTGCACTGGGCGCTGATGTCGACCCCTGAGCGGCTGGCGAACCTGGTCCGGCTGCTGGAGGACCAGCCGTCCACGCTGGGGTGGATGCCGGCCCAGCAGGCCTACCTGCGCGAGCACCGCCCGCCGACGCTGATCGTCTGGGGTCCGCACGACGGCTACATGCCGGAGGCCTCGGCGCGGGCCTACGCCCGCGACCTGCCCGGGGCCGAGCTGCACCTGCTCGGCGGCGGGCACTGGCTGCTGGAGACCCACCTCGACGAGGTCGTCCCGCTGGTCCGCGGGTTCCTCGAGCGCACCACGTCCTGACGAGCGGCGGGCGAGCCCGCTCAGCGGTAGAAGCCGTCGCGGAGGTTGATGCCGTGCTCCACCCAGGCCTTGAGCGCGGCGAGCATGCCGGTCCAGCCCTCGCAGTTGCCGAAGGCCGCCTTCGCGCCGTCGCCCGTCGGCTCCCAGGCCGACTCGGTGATCGTCACCAGGGTGCGGGTGTCGTCGTCGACCGGCTCGAACTCGAAGACGGTGCGGGTGGTGCCGGTGCCGCCGGCGGTCGCCTCGCCGTCCCACTCGACGACGATCCGGTGGTGCGGGTCGGCCTCCACCACGGTGACCGGGAAGGCGCCGGGGAAGTCGGCGAAGTCCCAGGTCACCTCCGCGCCCGCCTCCAGGCGTCCACGGGCGCCGCCGGTGGTGAAGTAGCGGGAGAGCTGCTCGGGGTCGGCGACCGCCTCGTAGACCTCGGCGCAGGGGCGGGCCACCCGCCCGGACACGGTGAAGGAGAGCTGGTGCAACGCGTCAGTAGACATGTTGTATTCTTACAACATGTCAGTGGAGCCCGGCAAGAGCCGTGAGGACGACGACCGGGTGTTCAAGGCGCTCGCCTCGCCGGTACGGCGGCGGATGCTGGACGCGCTGCGGACGTCCCCACGGACGGTCGGCGCGCTCTGTGCCGAGCTGCCCGACCTCGACCGCACGACGGTGCTGCAGCACCTGCGCGTCCTCGAGGAGGCCGAGCTCGTCACCGGGCGCAAGGTCGGGCGGGAGCGCCACCTGTCGCTGGCGCCGCTGCCGATCAAGCGGATCCACGACCGGTGGATCAGGGGGTACATGGAGGCCGCGGTCGACCTGCTGCAGCGGCTGGACGAGGACTGAGCGCGCTGGCCGGAAGTGTGGGCGAAGTGTCCGGAAGAGCCCACGACAGCGTCGGAGGTCGGCGCTAGAGTCGGCCCATGCCGCAGACGACCGGGGTCGCCGCCCCGTCCTCCGCACCGTCGGTCACGACGACCGAGCTCGACGGCGAGCTCCTCGACGGCGAGTTCATGGAGCTGGTCGCGCCGCTGCGACGCGAGCTCACCGCGCACTGCTACCGGATGCTCGGCTCGGTGCACGAGGCCGAGGACCTCGTCCAGGAGACCTACCTCCGCGCCTGGAAGGCCCACGAGCGCTTCGAGGGACGCAGCAGCCTGCGCACCTGGATGTACTCCATCGCCACCCGCGCCTGCCTGACCGCGCTGGAGAAGGGGAAGAAGCGTCCGATGCCGACCGGCCTCGGCGCTCCCGCCTCCGACGCCCGCGACGAGCTGGTCGTGCGGGAGGAGGTCACCTGGCTCGAGCCGTGGCCCGGGGCCGCTGACGCCCCCGACCCCGACCCGGCCGCGGTCACCGTCGGCCACGAGAGCATCAGGCTGGCCTTCGTCGCCGCCCTGCAGCACCTGACGCCGGTGCAGCGGGCGGTGCTCGTGCTGCGCCAGGTGCTCGGCTACAGCGCGATCGAGACCGCGGAGGTGCTGCAGACCACCGTGGCGGCGGTCAACAGCGCGATGCAGCGGGCCAAGGCGCGGATGGACGGCCAGGAGATGCCGTCCAGCCGGGAGCACGCGAGCCTGGACGAGCGCTCCCAGCAGCTGGTGGAGCGCTACGCCAAGGCCTTCGAGCGCTACGACATCGCCGAGATCGTCTCCGTGCTCACCGAGGACGCCTCGTGGGAGATGCCGCCCTTCGAGGCCTGGTACTCCGGCCGGGAGCAGATCGGCACCCTCATCGCCACCCGGTGCCCGGCGGAGAAGCCCGACGACATGCGGATCCGGTGGACCGTGGCCAACGGCCAGCCGGCGTTCGGGCTCTACATGCGCGGGCAGGACGGCGTGCACCGCCCCTTCCATCTGCAGGTGCTGTCGGTGGGCGCGGACGGCATCGACCACGTCGCCTGCTTCTTCGACCGCACCCTGTTCGACCGCTTCGGGCTGCCCGAGACGCTCTGAGGTGGGCCCCGCCACGCCGTCCGGCGGCCGGTCAGCCTCGGCCCGCGGCCAGGTGCCGCCGTTCGAGGTGATGAGCGTCCTGGCCGCCGTCGCCCGTCGGCGCGCCGCCGGTCGCGACGTGGTCAACCTCTGCGTCGGCGAGCCGTCCCAGGGTGCGCCGGCTCCCGTCCGGGCGGCGCTGGTGCGCGCGCTCGAGCAGGGCGTCGGGCTCGGCTACTCCGCCGCGTTCGGGCTCCCGGAGCTGCGGCAGCGGCTGAGCCACTGGTACGCCGAGCGCTACGGCCTCGACGTCGACGCGCACCGGATCGCGCTCACCACCGGCTCCTCCGGGGCGTTCCTGCTGGCCTTCCTGGCCGCCTTCGACGCCGGCGACCGCGTCGCGCTGGCCCGTCCCGGCTACCCGGCCTACCGCAACATCCTGTCCAGCCTGGGTTGTGAGGTGGTCGAGCTGGACTGCGGCCCGGCCGAGCGCTACCAGCCCACCCCCGAGCTGCTGGAGGCCGCGGGCCCGCTGGACGGGCTGGTGGTCGCCTCCCCGGCCAACCCCACCGGCACCATGCTGGACGCCGACCGGATGGCGGCGCTGGCCGCCTGGTGCGCCGATGCCGGCGTCCGGCTGGTCAGCGACGAGATCTACCACGGCATCACCGACCGCGACCCGTCCACCCCTCCCGGTGCCGACCCACCCGCCCCCGGCGTCTCCGCGCTGGCCTCCGACCCGACCGCGGTCGTGGTGTCGTCGTTCTCCAAGTACTGGGGCATGACCGGCTGGCGGCTGGGCTGGGCCGTGCTGCCCGACGACCTCGTGGCGCCGGTCGACGCGCTGGCCGGCAACTACGCCCTCTGCCCGCCGGTGCCCTCGATGTACGCCGCCCTGGCCGCCTTCCAGCCGGAGTCGCTGATCGAGGCCGAGGCCGCGGTCGCCGCGCACGCCGAGGCCCGGCGACGGATGCTGGCCCGGGTCGGCGAGCTGGGCTGGGGCGACGTCGCGCCCGCCGACGGCGCCTTCTACGTCTGGGCCGACATCTCCCCGGTGCTGGGCCGGCACCCCGACTCGCGCGCCTGGTGCACCGCGCTGCTCGAGCAGCACGACGTCGGCCTCACCCCGGGGTTGGACTTCGACCCGGTCGCCGGCGGCACCCACGTCCGGGTGTCGCTGGCCCCCGGTGCCCACGCGGTGGACCGCGCGGTGGAGCGCATCCTGCGGTTCCAGACCGCTCTCGCCGGGTAGCCCTCCGGCATGATCGCCGCACTCGGCTGGGGGCTGCTCGCCGCCTCGTCACTGGTGCTCGGAGCCCTCCTCGGCGTGCTACGGGGCTGGGGCGACCGGGTGGTCGGGGTGGTGCTGGCCTTCGGTGCCGGGGCGCTGGTGGCCAGCGTCACCTTCGACCTCGTGCTGGACGGGTTCAGCCTGGCCGGCGCCGTGCCGGTGGCGCTCGGGCTGGGGCTCGGCGCGCTGGCGTTCTTCCTCGCCGACAAGGGGGTGGAGCGGATGGGCGGCCGGGAGGGCGGCGGCTCCGCCGGGACCCCTCTCGCCCTCGGCGCGCTGCTCGACGGCATTCCCGAGCAGGCGGTGCTGGGGATCGGGCTGGCGGCCGGCAACGGGATCAGCGTGTCGCTGCTGGTGGCGATCTTCGTCTCCAACCTGCCGGAGGCGATCGGCTCGGCCTCCGACATGCGAGCGGCCGGGCGTCCACGCCGACGGGTGCTGCTGATGTGGGTGGGCGTCGCCGTCGTGACCGCGCTGGCCACCCTGGGCGGCTTCTCGCTGGCCGACGTCGTCGGGCCCTCGTGGCAGGCCGGCATCCAGGGCTTCGCCGCCGGGGCGCTGCTGGTGATGCTGACCGACTCGATGATCCCCGAGGCCACCGCCAAGGCCCGCGAGGTGGCCGGCCTGGCGACGGTGCTCGGCTTCGCCGTCGCGGCCGGGTTGTCGGCGTTCTCCTGAGCGGAGCGACCGGCTCCGGTCCAGGGTGCCGTCCGCAGCCGGGACCGCTCGTCGTCTCTCCTCACTGCTCCTCGGGGCTGTCGAGGTGCCGGCGTCGCAGCAGGGCGCTCTCGCGCCACAGCAGGTGGAAGCCCGTCCACACCAGGAGGCAGGCGATCAGGCACATGCAGGGGAAGAACACGATGTAGTCCATCGCGGTGCCGATCGGCGGGGCCCCCGGCATGGCGCTCCGGAGGGTGGGGAAGGAGATCAAGGTGGCGGAGAGCCAGATGACGTTGCTGAACTCCAGCTCCCGCTTCACGAGGGCCGTGCCGACGGTCACCACCGCCATCAGCGTGGTCAGGAGGATGGCGAGCACGTAGAAGAGGACCAGCATGATGCTGAGCGGGTCACGGGCGCCCTCCAGGGTGAGGGCGGAGGCGGCGCCGGCCTGCCCCCGGACCGGGGTGACCTCGCCGTGGAGCGTCCACGGGCGGGCGGCGTTCTCCATCACGACCTCGAAGGGGACGTCGGCCCCGGTGGTGTCGTTGGTCACCGAGATCTGGAAGTGGGTGAACGGCTCGTCGAAGGGGTAGGCGGAGTCCCCGCGCTGCAGGCTCAGGGTGAGCGCGGTCGGGTCGACCACCGACTCGCCCGGGACGGTCACCACCGAGCTGGTCACCCCACCGCTGAGGACCTCGATGCGCAGGTTCTGCGACATCTCCCCCGCCTTGGCCCCCACCAGGCTCCCGTGCGGGACGGGGAGCACGGCGGCCTGGATGGTGCGATTGGTCAGATCCACGTCCTCGGTCCGCATCTGCAGGGTGACGTAGTCCCCGGAGCGGGGCTGGGAGCCCTGGATCGGCACCGTGGTGGTGGACTGCAGCACACCGGAGAGCCCCACCACCCCGTAGTAGACGGCCAGCAGGACCGCCACGGCCAGCAGGATGACCGGCGCCGGGTTGCGGCGCCGCTGACGGTAGGGCTCCGGGGTCGCCAGGTCGGCGTCGGGGGCGGTGTGGGACATCGGCGTCTCCTAGGCTCAGCGCCCGCGCTCGGCGAGCGTGGCGGCGAGGGCGAACAGGAACAGGGCGAGGACCACGACGACCGAGCCCGGGAACTCCGACACCTCGCGGGCCAGGACCTCGGTGTCGGTGGGAGCGTCTGCGGTGAGGTCGAGGACGCTGGTCACGGCGTTGACCGTGCCGGGGCCGTCGCCGGCGCCGCGGCCGTCTCCCCGGACGTGCAGCCGGTGGACGCCCTGGTCGGAGTGGGCGGCGGCGTCAGCCAGGAACGTGATGGCGAACGTGGTCTCCTCGGCCGGGCCGAGCTCGACCTGGCACTGGAAGCGGTCCTCGGCCACCGTGCAGCGGCCCCCTCCGGCCAGCACGGTGACCTCGCGGTAGCGGACGCCCCCGGTGACGTGGCCGTCCACGGTGACCGTCACGATCTCGTCGCTGGGGTTCGGACCGATCCGTCCCGACATCTGCGCGGCGGTGCCAGGGACCACGTCCACCGAGCCGGCCGTCAGCGACACGGGCATCAGGCGGGTCGAGCTCCACGCGCCACCGCCGGGGGTCTGGGTGGCCTCCGGGGGATGCCTCCGGGTCGGACCGTCGTCCTCACCGGGCCGCTCGACGTCTCCGGAGCCCTCCCCGGTCCCGGTCGGCTGCTCCCGGCCCGGTTCCGGCTGCGGCACGGCGGCGTCCGGCTCGGTGGCGTCCGGCTCGGTGGCGTCCGGCTCGGGCGGCCCGGGGGCCGGACCTGGTGCTGGGGTCGGCGGCTGCTCCTGGTCCGGATCCCCCTGGGGCTCGGCGGCGTCCGGCTCGGACGGCCCGGGAGCCGGACCTCGCTCCGGAGTCGGGCCCGGCACGGGATCTCCCGGCTGCTCTGCAGGCGACGAGGGCGCGGCTCCTGGGGCCGGCTGCTGCGGCGGTGGCGGGACCACGGTGAACGAGGAGCGGCTCGCCGTGGAGTCCACCCCGTCCACCGTCTGGTGGACCAGGAGCTCGTGCGTGCCCAGCGGCAGCTCGTCCACGGGCCGCAGGCTCCAGCGGCCGGAGCGGTCCACCTGCGCGGTGTGGCGTCGTCCCGCCAGGTCGACCGCGACACGGGCGGCCGGCTCACCCCGACCACGGAGCAGTGGGCGCTGCTCCTGCGTCCGGCTCCCGGCCGGAGGGTCGGACACCGTCGGGGGGGCCAGCTCGCGCACCAGGACGTCGGTGCTCGCCCGGGACGGGGGCACGCCCGGCAGCCGCTGTTCCGCGGTCACCCGGTGCCGGCCCGGCGAGACGTCGTCGAAGTCGACGGTGAAGCGGCCCCGGTCGCTGACAGGCGCGGTCGCCCGACGCCCGGACAGGGCCACCCGCACCTCCGAGCCCGGGTCGGCCGTCCCCGACACGGTGACGTCGCGGGCGAAGGTGCTCGACCCGTCGACGGGGTGGTCGAGCCTGACCTCACCGACCACCCGGACCACCGACGGCTCGCTGGCGGCGGAGGTGCTCCCGCCGGGGCTCGTCTGCCTCGCCACCAGGACCGTCTCACCCAGCGGCAGCTCCCGCGGGGTGCAGCTCCAGGCCGCCTCGTTCCCCGCCGGGACCTGGCAGAGCCGCCGTCCGTCCGCGTCCGTGACCGTCACCGAGTGGCCCGGGCCGCCCGAGCTCGGCAGCGCCTCCCGGGTGCCTCTGAGGGTGGGGGTCCGGTCACGGGTGGTCGCGGGCGCGCTGAGCCTGGGAGGCGGTGGCGGCAGCACGGTGACCGTGTAGCCGGCCGTCTCCTCGCCCACGGTCGAGGTCGCGCTGACGCTCCCGGCCGGCGCCGTGTCCGCGATGGCCAGCCGGGCCCGCAGCCGGCTGCCCGCGGGCCACCGCCCCTGGCGGACGCAGCGGGCCTCGGTGGCGTCGACCACGACGCAGGAGGAGCCGGGGCCGCCGCCCTGGACGCTCGGCGTGGCGGCGAAGATGGTGCCCGCCGGCGCACGGACCAGCCAGGGCCCCTGCTGGGGTCGCTCGGTGGCGAGCTCGACCGCGACGACCTCCCCTGGGCGTCCCTCACCTCCGGACGAGGTGATCGCGAGAGCCGGGACCGCGCCCACCGCCGTCAGCAGCACCGTCACAGCAGCGGCTGCGCAGGCCAGGACGGACCGGGGACGGGGGGTGGGCGGGGACATCGGCGGGCTCCTTGCTGAGGTGAAGTGGCACTCGCCCCCGCGGGTGTCCGGCAGCACCGTAGTGCACCGGCCCACGCTCCTCCAGAGATCGCGCTCCGTGAGCCGTCGTCGCCCGCTGGCTGACGCTCCCGACCCCCACCCCGGCACCGACCGTCGAGCTCCGGCGGTCCCCCGTGGTTAGGGTGAGGCATGGCGAAGGCGTCCTCCCCGGCGGTCGAGATCGAGGTCGACGACCGCGTCGTCAAGGTGACCAACCCCGACCGGGTGTACCTCTCCGAGCGCGGCGAGACCAAGCTCGACCTCGTCGAGTACTACCTGTCGGTGGGCGAGGGCATCGTCAACGCGCTGCGTGAGCGACCGTGCATGATGCACCGCTTCCCCACCGGCGTCGACGGGGAGAAGGTGCACCAGAAGCGGGTGCCGCACGGTGCGCCGCCGTGGCTGGAGACGGTGCGCGTGCACTTCCCCCGCTACAACCGCACCGCCGACGAGCTGTGCGTCACCGAGCTCGCGCAGGTGGTGTGGGCGGTGCAGATGTCGACGGTGGAGTTCCACCCCTGGAACAGCCGGCGGGCCGACACCGAGAAGCCCGACGAGTGGCGCATCGACCTCGACCCGATGCCGGACTGCACCTTCGACACCGTCCGCCGGGCCGCGCACCTCACCGCCGAGGTGCTCGACCAGCTGGGCATCACCGGCTACCCGAAGACCTCGGGCGGACGGGGGCTGCACGTCTACGTCCGGATCGAGCCCGAGTGGGGGTTCGCCGACGTGCGCCGCGCCGCCTGGGCGTTCGCCCGTGAGGTGGAGCGCCGTGCCCCGGAGCAGATCACCACCACCTGGTGGCGCAAGGACCGCGACCCGGCCGCGCTCTTCGTCGACTACAACCAGAACGCCCGCGACCACACCATCGCCAGCGCCTACTCCGTCCGCGGCAACCCGCGTGGCACCGTGTCCACGCCGATCCGCTGGGAGGAGGTCGACGACGTGGAGCCCGACGACTTCACCATCGCCACCGTCCCCGCCCGGTTCGCCGAGCTGGGCGACCTGCACGCTGGCATCGACGCCACCCCGCACCGACTCGACACCCTGCTGGAGTGGGCCGAGCGGGACGAGCGCCAGGGCGCCGACGCCCCCGACCCGGACGCCGACCCCGCTGCCGCCGACCGGGGCGGGGCCGGGGCGTCGGGGAAGCGCTGATGTCGAGCACCCGCTTCCCGCAGCGCCGGCGGACGAGCGCGGGGGAGGAGCGTCGTCGCCAGATCGTCGAGGCGACCATCCGGCTGCTGGCGCGCCACGGGCCCGCCGGGACGGCGTTCACCAGCATCGCCTCCGAGGCCGCGCTCTCCAGCCCCGGGCTGATCAGCTACCACTTCACCGACAAGACCGATCTGATGAGCCAGGTGGTCGAGCACATCCTCACCAGGCTCGAGTCGTCCCTCGCGGCGCGGGTCGCCGAGGCCGGGGGCGACCCGGTCGCGCAGCTCCGGGCCTACCTGGCCGAGCTGGTGCGCTACCAGGACACCCACCGCGACGAGGTGGCGGCGGTCTGGCGGCTGCTGGCGACCGGAGCCGCGGAGGGGCTGGCGGGGCGGGGCCGCACCACCGCTCTGCCTCCCACGCTGCTCACCGACATCCTGCGGGACGGGCAGCAGCGCGGCGTCTTCCGCGTCTTCGACGTGGCCGTGATGGCCCAGGCGCTGCACTGCTCGGCCGAGGGCTACCGCGAGCGCTTCCTCACCGACGGCCACGCCGACGCGGACGCCTTCACCGCCGAGCTGACCGAGCTGTTCATCCGCGCCACCGCTCCCTGAACGCGCGTATGTCGATCGGGCCACGGCCGGCGTGTCGCGGCGTGTCGGCGGCCTGTTCCGGAGCGGCGTACACGATCTCAGGGCCGACGGTCGGGCACCCGGGTGCCGGTTCCGCACGGGGCGGCCCGTCACCCCGCGTCGGCGAGGTCCGCTCCCAGGACGCCCCCCGGGGCCGGCTCGGTGGCCGCTCACCCTGGGATCGTGTACGCAGCGGACGGCGGCGGGGGAGACGCGCCGCGACACGCCGGCCGTGGCCGGATCGACATACAGCCGCTCAGGGGCGGGTGGCGAGGCCGAGGACGAGGGGGACGCGCCAGCCGGCGACGACGGGCACCTCGAGCCGCTGGAGGGAGCGGAGCACGAGGCCGCTGCGGCGCAGCTCGGTCTCGCTGTCGCGGGTGGGGCGGCAGCCGTGGTCGAGCAGGCGGGTGGCCGGGGTGACCAGCCGCTGCGCCTCGACCAGCGCCGTCGCCGGGTCGTCGACCGAGCACAGCACGAAGCTGCACAGCACGGCGTCGACCGAGGCGTCGGGCAGCGGGATGTCCTCGGCCCGGGCTTCCAGCACCCGGTCCCGGCCGGTGGTGCGGCGGCGCAGCCGGGCGGCGAGCCGCGGGTCCGGCTCGAGCCCGATCCAGCGCTGCGCGGCGGGCAGCGGGCGTCGCCGGCTGCCGTCACCCGCGCCGAGGTCGAGCACCGTGCCGCCCAGCTCGGCCAGCACCGCGCTGCGCAGCCGCTCGAACTCCGACCAGGGCATCACCCGGGCTGAGGGATCCGGAGACTTGTTTGTCTGCACAACCCAAACGTAGGACGGCACTCGCTGTCCGTACAGACCCCGGACGTGCCCGGCTGCTACGGTCGAACGGTCGTCCAGCGCACGAAGGGGTGTCGACATGGAGCTCAACCGACGACAGGTCGTGCTGGGAGCGGGGGTCGCCGGTCTGGCGGCGTTCGGCGCCGCAGGTGCTCCGCTGGCCCGCGCCGACGGGCACGGCTGGCAGGCCGACCCGGCGGTGGTCGCCCGCAACGAGGCCGAGCGTCCCGGGTTCATCTACGACGAGGCCGACGTGCCGCCCTACACGCTGCCCGACCCGCTGCGGACCCTGGACGGCCGCCGCGTCACCTCGGCCCGCGACTGGCCCGCACGCCGCGCGGAGCTGCTCGAGCTCTTCCGCACCCACGTCTACGGCCGTCGCCCGGCCGCGGCGTCGCACGCCCGGCACCGGTTCCGGGTGGTGGAGGAGGACCCCGCGGCGATGGACGGCGCCGCCACCCTCAAGCGGGTGCGGATCAGCACCGACCACAACGGCCGCACCCACGCGTTCGAGGTCGTCCTGTTCGTGCCCAACGCCGTCGCCGGTCCGGTGCCGGTGTTCCTGCTGCTCAACAACCGCGGTCCGGAGAACACCGATCCCACCCGCGCGACGATCTCCCCCTTCTGGCCGGCCGAGCAGGTGGTCGCCCGCGGCTACGCGATCGCCGCGCTGCAGGTCCGCGACCTCGCCCCCGACGACCCCGACACCTTCACCGACGGCGTGATCGGGCTGTTCGAGCGCGAGGGCCGCACCCGTCCGGCCGACGCCTGGGCGGCGCTGTCGGCCTGGGGCTGGGGCGGCAGCCGGGCGCTGGACTACGTCGAGACCGATGACGCCCTCGACGCCACCCGGGTCGCCGTGGTCGGGCACTCCCGCGGTGGCAAGGCGGCGCTGTGGGCGGGCGCGGAGGACGAGCGGTTCGCCCTGGTCGTCTCCAACGACTCCGGCGCCGGCGGTGCCGCGCTCAGCCGCCGCATCTTCGGCGAGACGGTGGCCGAGGTGAACACCACCTTCCCGCACTGGTTCTGCCGGGGCTTCCAGCGCTTCAACGGGGCCGAGGACGAGCTGCCCGTCGACCAGCACGAGCTGATCGCGCTGCTGGCCCCGCGCGCGGTCGCGGTCGGCAGCGCCGACGAGGACCTGTGGGCCGACCCGCGCGGGGAGTTCCTCTCCCTGGCGCACGCCTCCCCGGTGTACGCGCTGTTCGGCCGCGAGCCGATCCCCACCGACGCCATGCCGGCCCTGGACGACCCGCTGCGCGTCCTGCCGCGGCAGTACCACATCCGCCGCGGCGGCCACGACCTCACCACCCAGGACTGGGGCTGCTACACCGACCTCGCCGACCGGCTCTGGGGCTGAGCCGACGACGTGGGCAGCGGCCGCTGGCTCAGGCGTTGACGGGGACGTCCTCCCAGTGCCCGCGCGCGTACGGCGCGGGGTAGCCGGCCTCGCGCCACGGCACCCCCAGCTCGGCGGCGGCGCGCAGCGGCCAGCTCGGCTCCCGCAGGGCGACCCGGGCCAGCAGCACCACGTCGGCGTCGCCGTCGGTGAGCACCTGCTCGGCCTGGGCCGGGGTGGTGATCAGCCCGACCGCGCCGCTGGCCACCTCGGCCTGCTCGCGGACCTGCCGGGCGAAGGGCACCTGGTAGCCCGGGCCGACCGGGATGTCGGCGAGCACGTTGCCGCCGCTGGAGACGTCGACCAGGTCGACCCCGCGCTGGCGCAGCTGCCGCGAGACGGCGACGGTCTGCTCGGCGTCCCAGCCGCCCTCGGTCCAGTCGGTGGCCGACAGCCGCACCAGCACCGGCTTCTCGGTCGGCCAGACCGCCCGGACGGCGTCGACGACCTCCAGCAGCAGCCGGCTCCGACCGGCCAGGTCCCCGCCGTAGCCGTCGGTGCGGGTGTTGGTCAACGGGCTGAGGAACTGGTGCAGCAGGTAGCCGTGGGCGGCGTGCACCTCGACGGTGTCGAAGCCGGCCTGCTCGGCGCGCCGGGCGGCGTCGGCGAAGGCGGTCACCACCTCGGCCAGCTCGTCGGTCGTCAGCGCCTGCGGGGCGGCGTAGCCCGGGAAGGGCTGGTCGGTCGCCGAGCCGGTCACCCAGCCGCCTTCGGAGGCCGGGACGCTGCCGGTGGGCTCGCCGGCGAAGCCGCGGTAGGTCGAGGCCTTGCGTCCGGCGTGGGCCAGCTGGACGCCGATCGCCGCGCCCTGGTCGTGCACGAAGTCGACGACGCGGCGCCAGGCGTCGCGCTGGCGGTCGTCCCACAGCCCGGTGTCCTGTGGGCTGATCCGACCCTCGGGGGTGACCGCGGTGGCCTCGGTGAGGATGAGCCCGAACCCGCCGGTGGCCCGGGCGCCGAGGTGGACCAGGTGCCAGTCGGTCGGCACGCCGTCGCGGGCCTCCACCGAGTACTGGCACATCGGGGCCAGCCAGATGCGGTTGCGGACCGTCAGGCCGCGCAGGGTCAGGGGCTCGAAGAGTGCGCTCACGACCTGCGGCAACCGGGCGTCCGGGACGACGATTCCGGGCCGCCGCGTCAGGTGCGTCACACCCCCGCCGGTGCGGCGGTTCAGGTGCGCCCGATCAGGTGGGGCGGGCGCCGGTGTAGACGCCGCGGAGCCGGAACCGCAGCGCCGGCTCGGCGTACTCCTCGAGCACGTGGGCGGTCCAGCCCGCCATCCGGGCGTGCAGGAAGACCGTCTCGGGCAGGTCGGCGTCCCCGCCGAGCAGGTGGGCGCCGAGGGCGAGCGCGAGGTCGACCGTGCGTGGCAGCCCGCGGCGCTGCCAGAGGCGGTCGCTGAGCCGCTCGGTGGCGGCCAGCAGCGGGTGGTCCACGGTGCGGGCGAGGTGCTCGACCAGCAGCTCGGCCCGCGGATCCAGCGTCTCGTAGACGACGTGGCCGAAACCCGGCACGGTCTCGGCGTGCAGGCAGTGCGCGAGTGTGCCGGCCGGGTCGTCGAGCAGCTCGCCGAGCAGCGCGTGCACGCGGCGTCCGGCCGTCCCGTGCAGTGGGCTGTCGAAGGCGGCCAGCGCGGCGGTGAGGGCGCCGAAGGGGTCGGTGCGGACGCTGGCCGCCACCCGGGCGGCGGTGGTCGAGCCGGCCATGTCGTGGTCGGCCAGCAGGATGCAGGCCTGCTCGACCCACCGGGTGTCGGTGACCCCGAGCGCCGCGGCCAGGGCGGCGGGCAGACCGCCGTCCGGGGGATCCAGCGAGGGCCGGCACACACCCTCGTGCGGCGGCACACGGGTTGCAGCATGGGTGCGGTCGCGCGGAGGTGTGTGCGGGGTGCCTCCCGGGACGGGCCACGGTGGTCGGCCCGACAGGAGGCAGGCGACGCTGGTCGCCATCACCCGTCCCACCGCGGCGGTCACGACCGCCGGGTCGAGGTCGTGGCGGTCGGGGCTGTCGGCGGCCAGCACGCTGAGCAGGACGCGGACGCGGTCGGCCAGCGTGGCGGTGCCCGGCAGCGGGGCCAGCGCCCGCCGGACGGCGGCCACCGTCTCGGCGTCGGTCTCGAAACGGGGCTCGAGGCCCCAGAGCAGCGCGACCACCTCGGCGAAGGTGGACTCCCGCGCCAGTCGGACCACGTCGTGCCCCCGGTAGCTCAACCGGTCGTGCTCGACGAGGGTGAGCGCGGTGCGGACGTCCTCACTCAGCCCGGGCGGACGGCGCCGGGTGCCACCGCCGGACGTCAGCGCCTCCACCTCCGCCAGCGGGAAGTAGCTCTCCCGGCGTCCGGGCAGCCGCCGCCGGCGCAGCACGCCACGGCTGGCGTAGGCGTAGACGGTCTGCACCTTCACGCCCAGCCGCCGGGCCACCTGCTCGGCGCTGAGGTGGTCCACGCCGTCGATCCGCAGGGCCTCCACCGGCCTCATGCTGCCACCGATCCGCGGTCCGTCGACGTTGATCCGGTCAACGTTGACCGCCGATCAACCCGGGCGCACGCTGACGGCATGACCGAGACACTGATCGCCCCACCCGGGCTCAAGGGCGTCGTGGTGGCCGACACCGAGATCGGCGAGGTCCGCGGCGCCGAGGGCTTCTTCCACTACCGCGAGCACGACGCCGCCCGGCTGGCCGGTGAGCGCGGCTTCGAGGAGATCTGGCACCTGCTGGTGGACGGCCACCTGCCCGACCCTGCCGAGCTGGACGCCTTCACCGCCGAGGTCGCTCCGCTCCGAGCGCTGCCGCCGGAGCTGGCCGACCTGGTGCCCGTGGTGGCCGGGTCCGGGCAGGAGCGCGACCTGATGCCGCGGCTGCGCACCTGCCTGTCCCAGCTCGGGGCGGTGGAGGCGTTCGCCCCGGTGTGGGGTGCGGACCGGTCGTCCGTGCGCGCCGACGTGCTGCGGGTGGCCGCCGTGGTGCCGACCCTGCTGGCCGCCCTGCACCGCACGCGGCAGGGCCTCGACCCGGTGCCGCCGGACCCGGACCTGTCGGCCGGGGCGAACTGGGTGCGGATGGTGACCGGGGAGACGCCGTCGGTGGAGGTGGAGCGGGCGATCGGCACCTACCTCGGGCTGACGGTGGACCACGGCTTCAACGCCTCCACCTTCACCGCCCGGGTGATCACCTCCGCCGGTGCCGACGTGGTGGCCGCGGTGTGCGGGGCAATCGGCAGCTTCACCGGCCCGCTGCACGGCGGAGCGCCGGACCGGGCGCTGGACGCCCTGGACGAGATCGGCACCCCGGACCGGGTGGAGCCGTGGGTCCGTGAGCAGGTGGCGGCCGGAGGCCGGATCATGGGCTTCGGCCACGGCGTCTACACCACCGAGGACCCGCGCGCCCGCGTGCTGCGCGGGATCGCCGCCGAGCACGGGGGCGAGCTCTACGAGTTCGCCGCCGCCACCGAGCACACGGTGCTGGCCACCCTGGCCGAGCTGAAGCCGGGCCGCCGGCTGGACGTCAACGTCGAGTTCTGGGCGGGGGTGGTGATGGAGCAGTGCGGGCTGCCGCGCTCGATGTTCACCCCCACCTTCACCTGTGCCCGGGTGGTCGGTTGGGGCGCCCACATCCTCGAGCAGGCCGCCGGCACCAAGATCTACCGCCCGCTCGCCCGCTACACCGGCCCCGAACCCTGCCGCTGAGCCCCACCCCGGCGCTTCGACAGGCTCAGCGCGCTGTGGTGGGGTCCGCGCTCGAGTGAGGTGCGCGTCGTGGTCGCGCTCGAGGTGACCTGAGCGCTCGACCCGACCCCAACGCCCTGAGCCTGTCGAAGGGCGATCACCCCCGCGGGCCCAGGTCAGCGGCGGCGGCGCCGCTCCCGCCACGGGCGGAGGACCACCGCCAGCAGGGCACCGACGACGCCACCGAGGCCGGCCCCGAGGACGTTGTCGACGATGTCGGTGACGTCGCAGGCGCGTCCGATCCGGGAGAGCTCGAGCTGGGTGATCTCGATCCCCACGGAGTAGGCGGCGAGCACCCCCAGCCCGAGCACGGCCAGCAGCCAGCCGGCCCGCCAGCGGGTGGCGACCAGCACCAGGAACGCCCCCGCGGGCACGAAGAGGACGGTGTTGAGCATCCGCTGGCCGCCGGAGAAGAAGAGGAACCCGTCCGGCGCCGGACCGCCGTAGTCCAGCGAGCACACCTGCTGGGCCGTCGCCACCGGACGCTCCAGGTCGATGCCGTCCAGCGGCACCAGCGTGACGAGGGCGATCACCAGCAGCGACCAGACCAGACCCGACCGGGCGAAGGCGGCCACCGTCCCGACCCGTCGGCGGACCGCCACCGCCACGGCCAGCAGCACGACGCCGAGCACCAGGGCGCCGAGCACCATGGTCGCCGTTCCCGCGAAGCGCTCGATCACGCCGGTGAGCGTAGCCGCGGGAGCACCGGCACCGGCGCCCCGACCGGGGCGACCGACCCCGGGGTCGGACGTCCACGACCGGGGGCGGAGGTACCGGGCGCCCAGCCGTGGCCCCCGGTCAGACCGGCTCGGGCTCGACCACCACCAGCTGCTGGGTGGCGCGGGTCATCGCCACGTAGCGGTCGACCGTGCCGGCCACGTCGCTGCCGAAGGAGGCCGGGTCGAGGAGCACCACCAGGTCGAACTCCAGACCCTTGACCTGGTCCGGGGCGAGCGCGCGGACCCGGTCCCGCGCCCGGGCCGGCACCTCGACGCCGTCGGTCCCGATCAGGCAGCCGGTGCCCTCGGGGTGCTCGGCCAGCCAGCGGTCGAGGACGTCGCCCAGCTCGGCGGGGGTGGCGTGGCGCACCGGCACCCCGCTGCTGCGGATGGAGGTCGGCACGTTGGCGTCCGGCAGCGCCGTGCGGATCACCGGCTCGGCCTCGGCCATCACCTCCTGCGGTGTGCGGTAGTTGACGCCGAGCGGGGCCAGCCGGACGTCGTCGAAGCCGACCCGGCGCAGCCGCTCCTCCCACGACTCGGCGAACCCGTTCCGGGCCTGGGCGCGGTCGCCGACGACGGTGAAGCTGCGCGACGGGCAGCGGCGCAGCAGCATCTGCCACTCGGCGTCGGTCAGCTCCTGCGCCTCGTCGACGACGACGTGGGCGAACGGCCCGGTCAGCCGGTCCGGCCCGGCCTCCGGCACCGCCCCGTCGTCGACCAGGGCGTCGCGCAGGTCCTGCCCGCGCAGCAGGATGAGACTGCTCTCGGGATCGTCGTCGGCCTCGAGGATGTCCTCGACGACCCGGTCCATGACCGCGCGGTCGGCGGCCGCGGCGGCCTCCCGCCGGCGTCGGCGACCAGACGCCCCGGGGTCGCCCAGCCGCAGCCGGGCGGCGTCCAGCAGCGGCAGGTCGGGCACCGTCCAGGCCTGTGGGTCGGCGCGCTGCAGCCGCCGGACGTCCTCCTCACCGAGCCAGGGCGCGCACCGGCGCAGGTAGGCCGGCACGGTCCACAGGTCGCCGACGAGGTCCGCGGCCTCGACCAGGATCCAGGCCCGGTCGAACGCCTCGGTCAGTCCTGGGTCGTGGGCGAGCGCGCGCCGGAGCAGAGGCAGCGGCACCTCCTCGTCGTCCTCGTCGACCTGCTCGAGCAGCAGCTCGACCAGGGCCTCCCAGACCTCGTCCCGGGCCTCGTTGTGCGGGGTGCCCGGGTCGGGCGTGGTGAAGGCCTCCGCCCAGTCCGCGGGGGTGACGCGGAGCTCGACCCACTCGGTCTCGACCAGCAGCGGACGGGTCGGCGGCTCCTCGTACAGCCCCACCGCGGGCTCCACCGCCCGGACCATCTCCACCGACGACTTGAGCCGGGCCACCTCCGGATCGGGTTCGGCCACCGCGGTGGCGCCCTCGCGGACGAGGTCGCGCAGGGTGCAGGTCTGCACGCCCTCCTCGCCGAGATTGGGCAGCACGTCGGCGATGTAGCTCAGGTAGGGGCGGTGCGGCCCGACGACGAGCACCCCGCCGCGCCCCTCGGCCAGCCGCGGGTCGGCGTGCAGCAGGTAGGCGGCGCGGTGCAGCGCGACGACCGTCTTCCCGGTGCCCGGACCGCCGTCGACCACCAGCGCACCGGCCGACCCGGCCCGGATGATGGCGTCCTGGTCGGCCTGGATGGTGCTGAGCACGTCCCGCATCCGCGGCGAGCGGCTGGCGCCGAGGCTGGCGATGAACGCGGACTGGTCGTCGAGCGCGGCGTGCCCCTCCAGCCCGTCGGGGCTGAACACCTCGTCCCAGTAGTCGGTGATCCGTCCCTGCGTCCACCGGTAGCGCCGCCGGCTCACCAGCCCCATCGGCCGGGCGTGGGTGGCGGCGAAGAACGGCTCGGCCGCCGGGGCGCGCCAGTCGACCAGCAGCCGCCGGCCGTCGGCGTCGGTCAGGCCCAGCCGCCCGACGTAGACCGGCTCGGCGCCGTCGGCACCGACCATCCGGCCCAGGCAGAGGTCGACGCCGAAGCGGCTCAGCAGCCGGAGCCGTCCGCTGAGCCGGTGGATCTCGCGGTCCCGGTCGGCGGCCGCCCGGCCCTTGCCGCCGGGGGAGCGGCGCAGCTCGTCCAGCCGCTCCGCGAGCCCAGCCACCTGCTGGTCGAGGCTGGCGGCCACGGCCGCGAGGTGCTGCTGGTCGGTGGCGATGAGGGCGGGGTCGGCCTTGGCGGCCAGGCGGGCGGGCAGGGCGAACACGTCGGCAGGGCTCATGCGGTCTCTCCGGTCCACGGCTGGGTGCGCGGGCTGGGGTCGCCGGTGCGCTCGGCTCTGCCTCCTGATCGCCGTCCGGGCACCTGGCGAGGAGCGATTCTGCTGGCTCACCGGGGTCTTGCGGCAAGACCCCTGCTCCGCTATACGTTGGGAACGGCGGGGGTTCCGGGGCTGGGTGCAGCGCTCCGACGTCACCGCCGCCCCCCGTCAGCCTCCGGCCGTGCCCGACGGGACCCCGTCGCCCCAGGCCGTCCCCGGTCGGGCTTGAGCCTGCCCCTGGGGCATGGTCTTCCATGGGTGCCCGACGACGGAGGCAGGAGGAGCCCATGGCGTGGAGCACGCGTGAGCTGGCCGAGCTCGCGGGCACGACCGTCAAGGCGGTCCGGCACTACCACGAGGTCGGTCTGCTGGAGGAGCCCGAGCGTGCCAGCAACGGCTACAAGCAGTACCGCATCCAGCACCTGGTCCGGCTGCTGCGGATCAAGCGGCTCGCCGAGCTCGGGCTGCCGCTGTCCCAGATCGCCGACCTGGGTGACGCCGAGCAGCGTCCGCAGGAGGCGCTGCAGGTGCTCGACGCCGAGCTCGCCGCCACCATCGAGCGCCTGCAGCGCGTCCGCGCCGAGCTGCGGGTCATCCTGCGGCACGGGACCCCGGTCGACCTGCCCGAGGGCTTCGGCACCGTCGGCGCCCACCTCACCGACGCCGACCGCGCACTGGTGCTCATCTACTCCCGCCTGTTCGACGAGGCCGGGATGGACACGGTGCGCGAGATGCTGCGCACCGCCGACCGGACGCCGGAGGACGAGGACTTCGAGGCGCTGCCGGCCGACGCCGATGAGGAGGCCCGGCGCGACCTCGCCGAGCGCTACACCCCGCAGATCCGGCACCTGCTCCGCGACAACCCGGCGGTGGCCACCTTGGGGGCCCAGCTGGTCGGAGGCCCGGGACCGGCGGGGCGCACCCTCGGCCGGGCGCTGAACGAGCTCTACAACCCCGCGCAGGTCGACGTCCTCCGGCGGGTGAACGCCCTGCTCGCCGAGGACGGCTCCGCTGCCGGGCAGGACGGCTGACGCGGGAGGCCGACCCGGGAGGGTGCGGAAAAGCGGGTGACCGCCAGCGCCGCGGGCCCTACCGTCGCGGCATGCCGATGTTCATGATGGTGCGCCGTGCCCGGCCGGCAGCGACCGGGACGCCCGTCCGGCTCCCGTCGGGCGTGGGGGTGGCACCCGCTCACCGCTGACTGGGCGGAGCGGGTGGTCGAGGCGACCCCGGTCCGACCGGGCGACCTCGTCCTCGACCTCGGGGCCGGCACCGGCGCGCTCACCGCGCCGCTGACCCGTCTCGGGGCGGAGGTGCTGGCCGTCGAGCTGCACCCGGGACGGGCGGCCCGGCTGGCCGAGCGGTTCGGCGGGGAGGTCCGCGTGCTGGCGGTCGACCTGCGCGAGCTGCGCTGGCCGCGGCGGCCGTTCCGGGTGGTCGCCAGCCCGCCGTACCAGCTCTCCACCGAGCTCGTCCGCGGGCTGCTCGGCACCGACCGGCTGCTCTCGGCCGACCTCGTGCTGCAGCGCGGGGCCGTGCGCCGGCTGTCCGACGGCGGTGTGCGGGCCCGGCACGCCCGGCGCTACCGGCTGAGCGAGGGCGGGCGGCTGCCCCGGTCGGCGTTCCGCCCGCCGCCGCAGGTGGACTCCTCGGTGCTGCGGGTCCGCCGTCGGTAGCCGGGGTCAGCCGACCTGCATCTCGCCCATCTCCTCCCAGCCGTCGGCCTCGATCTGACGGCTGATGATCCTCGGGGTGGACGCGAGCGCCTGCGGCAGCTCCCGCATCGCCTGCTGGAAGTGCTCGCTGCTGACGTGCGGCCCGGCGCCGTCGTCGGTGAAGGCCTCCACCAGGACGAACTCGTTCGGGTCCTCCACGCTGCGCGACCACTCGAACCACAGGTTGCCGGGCTCGGCGCGGGTGGCGCGGGTGAAGTCGTCGACCAGACCGAGCCACCGGTCCGACCACTCGGGCTTGGTCTGGAACTTGACCACGATGAAGTACATCCGGGGCTGTCCTCTCCATGACGTCGCTGACGCCGGCCATCGTGCTGAGCGCGGCGCGCCCCGTCAATCCGGCGGCTACAGCCGCAGCAGGGCCTGGACGGGGGCGTGGTCGCTGGGTCGGCGTCCGAGGAAGGCGGTGGTGTTGACCCCCGCCTGGAGCACCCGCACCGCGGGGCTGGTCAGCACCCAGTCGACTCGCGGGGCGTCGGGCTGCGGCTCGGCGTAGCCGTGCCGGGTACCCACCAGCGGGGTCACGCGCTGGCTGGCCGAGCTCCAGGAGTCGGTCAGGTGGGCGGTGCGGACGAGCTCCCAGGTGCTGTCGGCGTCCCCGGCCCCGGCGACGTCGCCGGTGACGACGGTCGGCAGCCCGCACTCGCGCAGACGACGCACCAGCATCGTGGTCGCCTGCCGGCGGGCCTCGGGCGCCGCCGGGTCGAGCCGGGTGTTGAGCAGGCAGAACGCGCGCTCGGTGGCCAGCTCGACGAACCGCGCGTGCAGCGCGACCCGCGGACGGTCGGCGTCCCAGCCCACCGAGCCGACCCGGTCGGGGCAGTCGGAGAGCCACCACTGCTCCCAGGCCTCCAGCCGGACCCGCAGCGGGTCGTAGAAGACCGGGCAGTGCTCGCCGTGCGAGCCTCCCTCGCTGCCGGCGCCGATCATCCGGTAGCGCTGGGGGAGCCCGTCCTCGATGGAGCGGAGCTGGTGGAACAGCGCACCCTGGGCCCCCAGCAGCGTGGGCTGCTCGAGCTCGAGCAGCCGGGACACCAGCGGCTCGCGCGTGGGCCAGTGGGCAGGGTCGGCCGGGTCGGTGCGGCCGGTGTCGAGCCCGATGTCGAAGCTCATGACGTGCAGCTCGCCACGACGCGCCTCACCGATCAGGGTGCGCACCTCCGAGCGCCGACGACCGCGCGGGGGCGGGCTGGGCGCCGCAGGAGCGCCGCTGCCGCCGCGCGTCCTCGGAGGATGGCGGTGGCTGGTGGCGCTCAAGCGGACTCCTCGGTGGGGGGTGGCCTCACCCCACCGGTTGCAGGTGTCCGCTCGGTGAACGACACCGCAGCCGCACGTGAATGCCGTTCCACGCCTGCGACCCGGAGGCCGCGGCCGGCGAGCCCGGGCTCGCTCAGGCCTCCGGGTCGGTGGACTCGTCGAGGATGTCGTCCAGCGCCTCACGCACGGCCTGGCGCGTGGCCAGCCGGACGGAGGCGGCCTGCTGGAGCTCGTTGGTGTCGGCCTCGTCCAGTCGGCGCCGTTCGGTGCGCTCGGCCTCCAGGGCTTGGTCTCGGGCGTAGCGGATGCGCTCCCAGATGTCCATGCCGGCCCGGTACCCGCCCGGTCGGTGCGTCACACCGGGCGGGGCGTGCGGGGTCAGCGGTGGACGACCACCCGGTCGCCGACCCGGATCTTGGCGAACAGCTGCTCGGTCCGCGACCAGTCGCGGGTGTTCACGCAGCCGTGGCTGCAGCCGTTGTAGCCGCGGGCCTTGAAGTCGTAGGAGTAGTGCACCGCCTGGCCGCCGCTGAAGTACATGCTGAACTTCATCGGGGTGTCGTAGAGGTAGCTCCAGTCGTTGCGCACCTTGCGGAAGACCGTGAACGTGCCCTCACGGGTGCGGTCGCTCGCGCAGCCGAAGCGGGCGTCGATGGTCATCTTCAGCGAGCCGTTCTCGTAGTAGCGCAGCTTGTCGTCCTTCTTGCTGGCGCACAGCACGCGGCCCTTGACCTTGCAGGCGGCCGGCACCGACGGACCCTTCGGCTTGGGCTTCGGGGCCGGGCGGGCGGGGCCCTGCTCGGAGCGCAGCTTCTGCCACTCCTTGGTGCCCACCGTGATCCGGCCGTCGGCCTGGTAGCCGGCCGCCTTCTGCCAGCGCTTCAGCCCGTCCTTGGTGGCGGAGTCGAACTTGCGGCCGGCGCTGCCGCCGGCGAGGTAGTCGGCGCGCTTGTTGCGGTCCAGAGCGACCCGGAGCTGGCTGACGTCCCCGCCCGACATGCCGTATTGCAGGTCGCGCCCGCGGGCCTGCGCCGAGGTGGCAGAGCTCAGCGAGATGCCGAGCACCAGCACCGTCGCGAGGAGGACCAGCACCGTGTTCCTGACCGACCTGAGCCCCATGGCCCCACGTCCCTTCGCTGTGGACGGGGAGCCGTCCAGAACCGCCTCGCCGAAGGTGGTCACACCCCGGACCAGGGGCGAGGCCGGGTCCGGTGCGCACAGTGAACCACTGCCGCGCACCGGAGCACCAGTCCCGCCCGGCAGGTCGGCCACCGCTCGGCCGGCGCCCGACCCGCCGGCGGGTCGTCAGGAGGTCCGGCCCGCCCCGGCGTGATCGATGACGAGGCCGGCGACGAGCGGGCGGTGGTCGGAGCGGAGCCCCGTCAGCACCCGGTGGTCGGTGAAGCGGACGACCCGGGCGGCCTTCGACCTGCGCACCCACAGCGCCAGGTCGTCGATGTAGGCGCCGGTCTTCGCCGGGCCCGAGGTGGCGGGCACGTCGAACCGGAAGTGGCTGTAGGTGGTGCGCAGGCCGGGGAGCTTCGCCGGGGCGTCGCGCTCCTCGAGCACGGCGAAGGGGAACCGGTGGTGGCCGACCCGGCGGTCGGCACGGGCGTCGACGTTCCAGTCGCCGGCGACCAGCACCTCCGCGCCCTCGCTCTTGGCCGCGGCGAGGGCCTTCACCCTGCGCATGTAGGTGAGGTTCCCCTCGATCCGCGCCTCGGCGCCCTTGCGCGGGCGGCCGTCCCGCTCGACGGTGGGGTCCATGTGGGTCTGGATCCACACGATGTCGCGTCCGCTGTCGCGGTGGGTGAGCTCCACCCAGGTGATCCACCGCTCGTCGATCTCGAAGTTCGGGGTGTGGGACCTGGAGCCGAAGCGGGCGCCCTGGGCGCGCAGACGGAACACCCGTCGGTCCCACAGGACGGCGTTGGAGCCCTTGAAGCGGGTCTCGCCGCCCCGGCTGACGGGTCGGTGCCACCGCCAGTTCGGGCGCGCCCTCACCCAGGCGGCGATGGCCTCGCGCTCGACGCCCATGCACTCGTTGACCCCGAGCAGGGCGACCCGGTCCGAGAGCACGTCGAGGTCGGCGCGGGTGGCGGTCGCGCTGCCGGTGTTGAGGTTGTAGGTGGCCACCCGGACCCTCGACCGGGCGGCGGCCGAGGCCGCGGTGGGGCTGAGCAGGGAGGTGCCGGCCAGGGCGAGGCCGGCGGCGCCGGTGCCGAGCAGGGTGCGGCGGGAGAGCCGGGCGGAGGTGGAGGAGCCGGGAGGGGTGGTGTCGTCGGTGTCCATGGGGCGCATGCTGGTCGGCGGAGGGGTCACCGGCGCGGGATCACCCCATCCGGCGCAGACCGCTCACCACCACCACGGCCGCGCCGGCGGCGTCGCTGGCGGCCAGGTCGACGTCGGCCTCGAGCGCCCAGTCGAGGTGGCCCTCGGGGTCGACCAGCACCTGACGCAGCCGCCAGCGTCCGGGCATCCGCTCGATCTGCAGGTGGCGGGGGCTGCGGGCGTCGGCGTCGGTCACGACCGTGTCGTGCTCGTCGTAGTAGTCGTCGAGGGCCTCGCCCCACGCCGCGGCGTCCATGGTGACCGGGGTGGGCGGGTCGGTGACCTCGGCGACCCGGCGCTCGACCGCGGCCAGCGCCTCGGCGTCGTCGCGGGCGACCAGCTCGACCCGGTGCCACATCGCGTTGCGCAGCAGCACCGTGAAGGCGCGCTCGTTGCCGGTGATCGGACGCGGCTGCTGCTCTCGTAGACCGGGGCGCACCTCGGTCTCCGCGGCGGGGTTGACCAGCTGCTCCCACTCGTCGAGCAGGCTGGAGTCGGTCTGACGGATCACCTCGCCCAGCCACTCCACCAGGTCCTCCAGCTCGGTGTCGCGGCGGTGCTCGGGCACGGTGTGGCGCAGCGTCCGCCAGGCGTCGGAGAGGTAGCGCAGCACGACGCCCTCGCTGCGCGACAGCCCGTACTCGCTGACCAGCTCCCCGAAGGTCATCCCGCGCTCGTACATCTCCCGGACCACCGACTTCGGGCTGAGCGCGTCCTCGGCGATCCAGGGGTGGGTCTGGCGGTAGGCGGTCAGCGTCACCTCCAGCAGGTCGGCCAGCGGCTGGGGCCAGGTGACCTGCTCGAGCAGCTCCATCCGCTCGTCGTACTCGATCCCGTCGGCCTTCATCGCTGCCACCGCCTCCCCGCGGGCGCGGTGCTGCTGTGCCTGCAGCACCGGGCGGGGGTCCTCCAGGATCGCCTCGAAGACCGAGACGACGTCGCGGGCGTAGCTGTCGGACTCCGGGTCGAGGGTGTCGAGGACGGCCAGCGCGAACGGTGCCAGCGGGTGGTTGACCGCGAAGTCGCGCTGCAGGTCGATCGTGAGGGCGTAGCGGCGGCCGTCCTCGCGGGCGTCGGCGAGCCGTTCGACCACCCCGGAGGTGATCAGCTCCCGGGCCAGCACCAGGGCGTGGCGGCGCAGCCGGCGACGCGCCGGGCCGTCGTGGTGGTTCTGCTCGATCAGCCGGGCGGCGTGGGCGACCGGGTTGCCGCGCCGGGCCAGCAGGTTGACCAGCACCGAGTGCGACATCCGCAGCCGGGGCTGCAGGGGCTCCGGTTCGGCGCCGATCAACCGGGTGAACGTGTCCTCGTTCCAGGACACGAACCCCTCCGGGGCCTTCTTGCGCTGCACCTTGCGCTGCTTCTTGACGTCGTCTCCCGCCTTGGCGACCGCGCGGGCGTTCTCGATCACGTGCTCCGGCGCCTGCACCACCACCCAGCCGCGGGTGTCGAACCCGGCCCGGCCGGCGCGTCCGGCGATCTGGTGGAACTCCCGCGCCTTGAGCAGCCGCATCTTCGTGCCGTCGAACTTGGTCAGCCCGGTGAACAGCACGGTGCGGATCGGCACGTTGATCCCCACGCCGAGGGTGTCGGTGCCGCAGATGATCTTGAGCAGCCCGTCCTGGGCCAGCTGCTCCACCAGCCGCCGGTACTTGGGCAGCATCCCGGCGTGGTGGACGCCGATGCCGTGGCGGACCAGCCGTGACAGCGTCCGGCCGAAGCCGGCGGAGAAGCGGAAGGCGCCGATCCGCTCGGCGATGGCGTCCCGCTCGGCCCGGGTGGTGACGTTGAGCCCGACCAGCGCCTGGGCGCGCTCCAGCGCCGCGGCCTGGGTGAAGTGGACGACGTAGACAGGGGCGCGGTCGGCCTCGACCAGGGCGGTGATCTCCTCGTGCAGCGGGATCTCCGACCAGGCGAACTCCAGCGGCACCGGGCGCTCGGTGCCGGTGATCACCGCAGTCTGGCGTCCAGTGCGGGTGGTGAGGTCGTCGGCGAAGAAGGTGACGTCGCCCAGGGTGGCCGACATCAGCACGAACTGGGCCTGCGGCAGCTCCAGCAGCGGCACCTGCCAGGCCCAGCCGCGGTCGGGCTCGGAGTAGAAGTGGAACTCGTCCATGATCACGCAGCCGACGTCGGCCTCCGCGCCCTCGCGCAGCGCGATGTTGGCCAGGATCTCCGCGGTGCAGCAGATGATCGGGGCGTCGGCGTTGACCGAGGCGTCGCCGGTGACCATGCCGACGTTCTCGGCGCCGAAGACGCCGACCAGGTCGAAGAACTTCTCGCTGACCAGGGCCTTGATCGGCGCGGTGTAGAAGCTGACCCGGTCCTCGGCCAGCGCGCTGAAGTGCGCGGCGAGGGCGACCATCGACTTTCCCGAGCCGGTCGGCGTCGCCATGATCACGTTCGCCCCGGAGGCGATCTCGATCAGCGCCTCCTCCTGGTGCGGGTAGAGCGGTCGCCCGGTGCCCTCGGCCCAGCCGGTGAAGGCGGTGTAGAGCGCGTCGGCGTCCGCCGGGTCGGGCAGGGCGGCGATCAGGGCGGGGGCGGGCACCCGGCCAGTCTCCCACCCGGGGCCAGCGCTCAGCCGACGGCGACGGCCTCCCCGGTGGGGAGGGCGGGACGGCGACGCTGCACTCCGGCTCGGTCGGCGGCGCGGGTGACCAGCCACAGCGAGGCCGTCGTGCCCGCCAGGGAGAGCGCCAGGCCGAGCGGACTGCCGCTGGTAGCCGCGGGGTCGGCCCAGCCGACGGCGGTCAGCACCGTGATCGTGACGTTGTTGACCACGTGCAACGCGATCGCGGCCTCCAGCCCGCCAGTGCGCCAGGCCACCCAGCCCGCCGCCAGACCTGCCACGGCGACGTCCAGCGCGCCCCACAGGTCGTAGCCGTGCCCGAGGGCGAAGACCGGTACCGGGAGCACGATCGCGAAGGCCGGGTGCCGCAGCCAGCTGCCGACCAGCTGCATCGCCAGACCGCGGAAGGCGTACTCCTCGCCGGCGCACTGCACCGGGACGAGCAGGACGGCACCGAGCAGGGTGAACCAGGCCCAGGGCTGCAGCACCGGAGCGGGCACCTCCCCGCCGAGGAGCGGGGTGAGCACCACGATGTCGACGGTGAGGACGACCAGCTGGACGCCGAGGACGAGGGCGAGCGAGTGGAGCAGCCAGCGCCAGCGCAGCCGTCCCGTCACCGAGGAGAGCAGCCCCGTCGGACGCGCCCCGAGCAGCCGCTGCGCGACCAGCGACGCGGGCAGCATCAGGGCGACGATCCCGAACCCGCCGATGAAGCCCACCGGGTCGGTGAAGTCGGTGCTGAGGATGCGGGCGACCAGGTCGAGGCCGAGCACCCGGCGGGTGGCGGCGTCGAACGCCAGCAGGACCAGGCAGGCCCCCAACCAGAGGGCGGCGGCGAGCAGCACCACCAGCAGCGTCCGCCACCGGTGGCCGGGTCGGGTGCGGGCGAGCAGGTGGTACGGCAGCGGCTCGGGCGCCCCCGGATGCGGGCCGCAGGTGACCGGACCGGAGTCGGTCGGTCCGGTCGTCGGTGGCGTCGGGGGTGCGGGGGTGGGCAGGTCGGCGCTCATGCCGGTCTCGCTAGGGAGCGGAGGCGCCCCGTCGCCGGGCTGCGGGGTGGTCGTCCACAGGCCTTCCGTCCGGCCCGGCTGACGACGCGGACGGTGGCCGCGCCCTCCGAGGTCAGGCCGTCGGGCCCCGCAGCCTGCTGATGAGGGCTGCGAGCTCGCCTGGCTCCTGCAGGTGCGCGAGATGCCCCTGTCCGGGCAGCAGGTGCACGGTCGCGCGGGGGGTGCGCCGCACGACGTCCTCGAACGAGGTGCCGTAGGGCGCCTCGCCGCGGTTGGCCCCGCCGAGGACCAGGTCGACCCGTGCTGCCTGCGTCGCGAGCTCCGCCGGCGCGGGCGCCTCGTTGATCGCCCGGGTCTCGAGGTAGAGCGGTGCGCCCAGGCGACGCATCCCGGCCCAGACGGCGTCCTGCGACCGCAGCCGGTCGACGGCGTCGGGAGGCATCCCGGTGACCTGCTGCAGCGCGACGGCGACGAGTGCGTCGAGGTCGTCGCCCTCGTGCGCCGCGCGCAGGTCCGCCAGGGCCTCCGCCCCGAAGGGCGCCATCACCGGTTCGTACGCGACCACGTGCGGGATCGCCACGTCGTTCGCGAGGTGCAGCGCGACCAGACCCCCGTAGCTCCAGCCGAACAGTGTCCGCACGTCGGAGAACGCACGCAGGACCGCTGCCGCGTCCTGCACCTCCGTCCCGATCCGGTAGCCGTCGGGCAGCGGGCCCGACGGGTGCCGTCCGCGACGGTTGACGACGGCGACCGTCGGCCACCCCTGGAGGTGCTCCGCGACCGCGGCCCAGGCCGCGGCGTCCGCCATGCCCCCCGGCACCAGGACGATCGCTGGGCCGTCGGCCTCGCCGTACACGTCGATCACCACCTCGGTGCCCTCGACGGGTGCATTCCGTATCAATAGCTCCACAACGCGATTATGGATCACTCGTCCTACAATCCCGGCATGGCACGACCCGTCGGTCGCCCCCGGTCCTTCGACCGCGGCGATGCGCTGCGCCGAGCGGCCCACCTCTTCTGGCAGCACGGCTTCTCGGGCACCTCGACGCGGATGCTGGCCTCGGCGCTCGGCATCTCGACCTCGAGCCTCTACTCCGCCTTCGGCACCAAGGGCGCCCTCTTCGACGAGGCCGTCCGGACCTACGCGCTGCGCTACAGCGCCATCTACGCCGCCGCGGTGGCGGAGCCGACGGTGCACGGCGTCATCGACCGGTTGCTCACCGACTCCGCGACGGAGTTCACCCGGACCGACGAGGGGCACCCGGGCTGCCTCACCAGCAGTGCTGTGATGGCGGACGCGCCGCCGACGCTCGACGTCCGCGGCTACGTCGCCGAGCTGCAGCGCTCCGACGGAGCGCGTCTGAGGGCCCGGCTCGAGCAGGCGGAGGCAACCGGCGACCTGCCGCCGGCGGTGGGGGCAGCAGCGCTCACCGAGCTCGTGCAGACGGTGTGGCAGGGCCTGTCGTGCCGCGCCGAGCTCGGCGCCACCCGGGACGAGCTGGTGGGCATGGCCAGGCTCGCCGCCGGACTCCTCGCTCCTGGGGCGCACGCGGTCGGGGCACCGGCCCCGCGGTGATCCGTGCCGGTGCGTCGGACCGGGCGGCACCAGCCCCCCGCGGCTCGACGCTCCGGGAGGTCGCGGCGGTCGGCGGCTCAGCGGGCGACGGCGGCCAGCTCCTCGGCGGCGCGGTCGAGCTGCTCGGTGGTGGTGGCGGCGCCGAAGGTGAAGCGGACGGCGGTCTGGGCGGTCTCGGCGTCCAGGCCCATGGCGGTGAGGACGTGCGAGGGCTCGCTGCTGCCGGCCGCGCAGGCCGAGCCGGAGGAGCAGATGACGCCGCGGGCCTCGAGGTCGACGAGCACCGACTCCCCGCTCACCCCCGGCAGCACGAACGACGCGTGCCCGGGCAGCCGATCGGTGCGGTGACCGGTCAGCCGGGCCCGCGGCACCTCGCGCAGCACCCGCTCGACGAAGGCGTCGCGGCGGGCGGCCAGCGCCGCCGTGCCGGTGGCCTGGGCCAGCTCGAGGGCCGTCGCCAGACCCACCGCACCGGCGACGTCGTCGGTGCCCGACCGCAGCCCGCGCTGCTGCCCGCCGCCGTGCACCAGCGGCTCGACCCGCTGCCGGCGGTGCAGCCACAGCACGCCGATCCCCTTCGGCGTGCCGAGCTTGTGCCCCGACAGGCTGAGCGCCCGGACGCCGAGCGCCGCCACGTCGACCGGCAGCACGCCCGCGGCCTGGACCGCGTCGGTGTGCACCGGGACGCCGTGCTCGGCGGCGACCGCGGCCAGCTCGGCCACCGGCTGCACCGTGCCCACCTCGTTGTTGGCCAGCTGGACGCTGACCAGGGTGGTGTCGGGCCGCAGCACCGCCCGCAGCGCCTCCGGCGTCACCCGGCCGTCGGCGTCCACCGGGATGTGCTCGACCTCGAACCCGAACCGGGACAGGAACGCCGCCGACTCCAGCACCGCCGGGTGCTCCACGGCCGAGACCAGCACATGACGACCCCGCGGGTCGGCCAGCGCGATGCCCTTGACGGCGAGGTTGTCGGCCTCGGTGCCGCCGGAGGTGAGCACCACCTCGCCGGGACGCCCGCCGAGCAGCCGGGCGATCCGGGCCCGGGCGTCCTCCAGGCCCACCCTCGCCGTCTCCCCGACCCCGTGGTGGCTGGCCGGGTTGCCGAAGTCGCGGGCCAGCCACGGCCACATCGCCTCCAGCACCTCGCGCCGCACCGGACTGGTGGCGGCCTCGTCCAGGTAGATCACCGGACTCCTCCGCGACGGGGGAGGGTTGTGCACCGAAGTCGGTGCAGAACCCTCCCTGCTGATCGGCTCACCGGCGCACCACCACGTCGAGCCCGAGGTCGAGGGCGCGCACGCTGTGCGTGAGGGCGCCGACGGAGATGACGTCGACCCCGGTGGCCGCGACGTCGGCGATGGTGTCGAGCGTGATGCCGCCGCTGGCCTCCACCAGGGCCCGTCCGCCGATCCGCCGCACGCCTTCGCGCAGGTCGTCGAGGGAGAAGTTGTCGAGCATGATCGTGTCGACCCCGGCCTCGAGCACGACGTCGAGCTGGTCGAGCCGGTCCACCTCCACCTCCAGGTGCACCGTGTGCGGCAGGGACGCCCGCGCCGCCCGCAGGGCCGAGCCGAGGTCGTCGACCACGGCCAGGTGGTTGTCCTTGGCCATCACGGCGTCCGACAGCGAGTACCGGTGGTTGTGCCCGCCGCCGGCGCGGACGGCGTGCCGCTCCAGCGCCCGCAGACCCGGCGTCGTCTTGCGGGTGTCGACCACCCGCGCCCCGGTCCCGGTCACCGCGGCGACGTAACGGGCGGTCTGGGTGGCGATCCCGGACATCCGCTGGGCGAAGTTCAGCGCGACCCGCTCCGCTCGCAGCAGCGACCGGGCCGGTCCGTCCACCCGGGCCAGCACCGCGCCCGCCTCGAACCGGTCGCCGTCGGCGGCGTGCACCTCGACGATGACGGACGGGTCGAGCCGGGTGAAGGTGGCCGCGAACACCTCACCGCCGGCGAGGACCCCCTCTTCCCGGGCGACCAGGTCGGCCACCGCGCGGGCCCCGGCCGGCACCAGCGTCTCGCTGGTGAGGTCGCCGAAGGGGGCGTCCTCCTCCAGGGCCAGGTCGACGAGCCGGGCGATGGTGCGGTGGTCGAGCGTGCTCATGGGGTCCTCTCGGGGTGGTGCGGGGTCGCCCTTCGACAGCCTCAGGGCGTTCGGGTCGGGTCAGGGCTCCGGGGTCGGGTCAGCGCGCCGGCCCGGTGAGGAGCGTGCTCACGGCTGGAGCGCCAGGGAGCGGTGCACGGCCTGGGTGTCGTCGCGGTCGGGGAAGTCGGTGCGGTGGTGGCTGCCGCGGGACTCGGTGCGGGCCAGCGCGGCGGCCACCAGGGCCCGGCCGACGAGCAGCAGGTTGGCGTCCTCGCTGCCCTTGACGTCGTCGACCTCCGGGGTGCGCCAGCGGCGCAGCTCGGCGGCGGCCTCGGTCAGCCCGGCGGCGTCCCGGGACAGCCCGGCGCAGCGCCACAGCAGCTGCTGCAGGTCGGCGCGGGTGAACGGCTCGGCCCCGTCCGCGTCGGCCAGGTCGACGGGCACCGGCTCGGCCCAGGTGGCGTCGAACGGCTCGACCGCCGGACGCTCCCGCAGCCCCCGGACCGCCCGCGCGCCGAACACCGCCCCGTCGAGCAGCGAGTTCGACGCCAGCCGGTTCGCGCCGTGCAACCCGGTGCAGGCGACCTCCCCGACGGCCAGCAGCCCCGGTACGGACGTCCGCCCCCAGCTGTCGGTGCGCACCCCGCCCATCGCGTAGTGCGCGGCCGGGGTGACCGCCACCGGGGTGCGACCCCAGTCCAGCCCGAGGTCGCGGCAGGCGGCGTCGATGGTGGGGAAGCGGCGGGCCAGGAACTCCGGCCCGAGCGCGGTGGCGTCCAGCACGACCGGACGTCCGGTGCGGGCCATGGTGGCGGCGATCCCGCGCGCCACCACGTCGCGCGGGGCGAGCTCGGCGGACGCGTGCAGGTCGGTCATGAACCGGTGCCCCGACGCGTCGCGCAACACCGCCCCCTCGCCACGGACGGCCTCGGAGACGAGGAAGCTGCCGGGCGCGTCGAGGGAGGTCGGGTGGAACTGGTACATCTCCAGGTCGGCCACCGCCGCTCCGGCGCGCAGCGCGATCGCCACCCCGTCGGCGGTCGCCACCGCCGGGTTGGTGGTGAACGGGTACAGCTGCCCGGCGCCGCCGGTGGCCAGCAGCACCGCGTCGGCCGCGACCTCCTCCCCGCCGAGCAGCCGGACGCCGACCGCCCGGCCGTCGCGGACCACCACGTCGACCACGGTGCTGCGCGGCCGGACCTCCACCGGGCTCGCCGTCAGCCGGTCCAGCAGCGCGGAGACGATCGCGTGCCCGGTGGCGTCCCCGCCGGCGTGCAGGATGCGGGCGGCCGAGTGGGCCGCCTCGAGCCCGTGCGCCAGCCCGTCGCCGTCGCGGTCGAAGGCGACACCGCGGGCCAGCATCGAGGCCAGCGCGTCCGGCCCGCCCGCGCACAGCACCCGCACCACCTCGGCGTCGCTCAGCCCCGCGCCGGCGGCCAGCGTGTCGGCGACGTGCGCCGCCACGCTGTCCTCGGGGGTGGAGACGACGGCGATGCCGCCCTGGGCGTAGCGGGTGTTGGACTGGTCGAGCTCGTCCTTGGCCAGCAGCGTGACCCGGTGCGTGGCGGCGGCGTCGAGCGCGGCCGTCAGCCCGGCGATCCCGCTGCCGACGACGAGCAGGTGCGGACGGGTCATCTCAGCTCCTCGGCAGGCCATCTCAGCTCTTCGGCAGCGCCGCGAGCATGCGCTCCAGCGCCACCCGGGCGTCGGCGGCCACGGCCGCGTCCACCACGATCTCGTTGCGGACCTCGCCCTCGACCAGCCCGTCCAGCACCCAGGCGAGGTAGCCGGGGTGGATCCGGTACATCGTCGAGCAGGGGCAGATCACCGGGTCGAGGCAGAAGATGGTGCGGTCGGGGTGCTCGGCGGCCAGCCGGTTGACGAGGTTGACCTCGGTGCCGATGGCGATGACGTCACCGGGCTGCGAGGCCGCCACGTACTTGCGGATGAAGTCGGTCGAGCCGGCGGCGTCGGCGGCGTCGACCACCGGCATCGGGCACTCGGGGTGGACGACCACCTTGACGGACGCGTGCTGGGCGCGGGCCTGCTCGATCTGGGCCACGGAGAACCGCCGGTGCACCGAGCAGAACCCGTGCCACAGGATCACCGAGGCCGAGCGCAGCGCCTCCTCGGTGTTGCCGCCGAGCGGACGCCGCGGGTCCCACATCGGCATCGCGTCCAGCCCGATGCCCATCGCCTTGGCGGTGTTGCGGCCCAGGTGCTGGTCGGGGAAGAAGAGCACCCGGCGTCCGCGCTGGAAGGCCCACTCCAGCACCGTGGCGGCGTTGGAGGAGGTGCAGACGATGCCGCCGTTGCGCCCGCAGAACGCCTTGAGCGCGGCGGAGGAGTTCATGTAGGTGACCGGCACCACCGACGCCCGGCCGTCCGGCTCGGTCTCGCCGAGGACGTCCAGCAGCTCCTCCCAGGCGGTCTCCACCGAGTCCTCGTCGGCCATGTCGGCCATCGAGCAGCCGGCGGCGAGGTTGGGCAGCACGACGTGCTGGTCGGGCCGGGACAGGATGTCGGCGGTCTCGGCCATGAAGTGCACCCCGCAGAAGACGATCGCCTCGGCGTCGGGACGGGTCAGCGCGGCGTTGGCGAGCTGGAACGAGTCGCCCACGAAGTCGGCGTGCTGGACCACCTCGTCGCGCTGGTAGAAGTGCCCGAGCACCACCAGCCGGTCGCCGAGGGTCTGCTTGGCGGCGCGGATCCGACGGTGCAGCTCGGCCTCGTCCATCTGCTGGTAGGCCTCGGGCAGCTGGCCGGGACGGACCACCGGGTCGGGCAGCACGTCGGCCTCCGACGCGCCGGGGCCGTAGCCGGGTGAGAGGTCGAACACCCAGGGTCCGGCCGCCAGGTCGGCGTCGCAGCTGGACTGCGGGGCGAGGGCGATGGACTGCTGGACGGAGGTCATGAGAGCCCCTTCGGCGGGTCGGTGTCGGCTGGGTGGGTGGGCTCGGTGACGGTCACGCGAGCCGGGTCGGAGGACGGGATCTCCACCGCGCGCCGGTACAGCGCGGGTGGGCGGTGGGCGGTGCCGGCCAGGCGGCGTCCGGTGGGCGCCACGGTCTTCGCGGCGAGCACCTGGCGGCGGAAGTTGGCGGGGTCGAGGGTGCGCTGGGTGACGGCCTCGTGCACCTCGCGCAGCGCGGCGAGGGTGAACTCCTCGGTGAGGAAGGCCAGCGCGATCGGGCTGTAGCCGATCTTGGCGCGCAGCCGGGCCAGCGCGTAGCGCAGCACCGTGTCGTGGTCGAAGGCCAGCGGGGCCGCCCCGCCCCAGGCGCCGACCTCGTCGGCCACCTGCCACTCGACGTTCTCGCCGACCACGCTGCGCTCGGCCTCGTCGGGCCGGATGATCGCCCAGTAGACGACCGAGACCACCCGGCCCTCGTCGGTGACGGCGCCGGAGCGGTCGACCGCGCCGAAGGCGTAGAGCTGCTCGAGGTAGTGCGGGGCCAGGCCGGTGGTGCGCTCCAGCGTCCTGCGGGCCGAGGTGGCGAGGTCGTCGCCGGGGTCGAGCGGCCCGCCCGGCAGGGCCCAGCGGCCGCGGAACGGCTCGCGGATCCGGCGCACCAGCGGCAGCCAGAGCGTCAGCCGGCCGGTGTCGGGGTGCGGGCGCAGCGCGAAGATCACCGTGGACACCGCCAGGGTGAGACCGCGCTGCTCGGTCATGCCGTCCGCCGCTCGAGTTGAGGTCATGATGACTTTAACTTGCGATGAACACTCTAGCGCGACTTCTGGTCATCCGCACCTTGAGTTCGCGAGCGCGTCGGTGTGGTCCTAATCGAACACCTGTGCGACGATGAGGCGCGTGTCCGGCCCACTGATCCACGCCGATGCGGATGCCTTCTTCGTCTCCGTCGCGCTGCGCGGCCGCCCCGACCTCGCCGGACGTCCGGTGGTGGTCGGCGACCCGGTGGTCGCCTGCGCCAGCTACCCCGCGCGGGCCGCCGGCGTTCGCTCGGGCACCGGGATCACCGAGGCGCTGCGCACCTGCCCGTCGCTGGTGGTGCTGCCGGTGCCGGGGGAGGAGGTCGAGCAGGTCAGCGACGAGCTGTTCCGGATCCTCGACCGCGCCGCTCCCGCTGTCGAACCGGGGTCGATGGAGGAGGCCTTCCTCGACACCAGCGCGCTGGGCTGGGCCGAGGTCGAGGAGCAGGCCCGGGCGCTGCGCCGGGAGGTGCGCGAGCGGCTCGGGATCACCGTCACCACCGGGATCGGCCGCACCAAGCTGTTCGCCAAGCTGGCCTCGCGGACGGCCAAACCCGACGGGCTGCGGGTGATCGGGCCGGAGGAGGAGCGCCGGCTGCGCACCACCCTGCCGCTGGCCGACGTGTGGGGGGTCGGGGCGCGGACGCTGGGACGGCTGCACGCCCTGGGCGTCAGCACGCTGGGGGAGCTGGCCGGCGTGCCGGTGCACCGGCTGCACGAGCTGTGCGGCACCACGATGGCCCGGCGGCTGCGGCAGGTCGTCGAGGGCTGCGACGACGCCGAGGTGCGTCCGGTGCGCTCGCGACAGACCCTGAGCGCGGGGACGGCCACGGTCGGCTGGGGGCGCGCCGACCGCAGCCCGGCCGAGCTCGCGGACGTGGTCTGCCGGCGGCTCGCGCACCGGGCCGGCGAGGCCGGTCTGGTGGCCGGCACCGTGACCGTCTCGCTGGCGCGTGAGGGCGTGCCGACCGAGCACCGCCGGGCCCGGCTGGACTCCGCCAGTGCCGAGGAGGACCTGCTGCGGCGCTGCGTCGCAGAGCTGCTGGCGGCCGGTGCGGTGCCGTTGGTGGACACGCTCACCGTCACGCTCTCCGACCTGTCGGCGACCGACCGGCCCCGTCAGGACCCGTTGTTCTGACCCGGGCGTGAACGGTGGCCGAACAGCGGCCGGCAGGGGGTTCAGCTCGCCGGCCGGCCGGGCTAGCGTGGGCGGCGGAGCACACGACGGCGGACAGGTCGGGATGTGACATCGGACGGGCACGGCGACGGGCCGCGCAGGGCCC
Organism: Desertihabitans brevis; assembly: GCF_003327535.1. Classification (NCBI taxonomy): domain Bacteria; kingdom Bacillati; phylum Actinomycetota; class Actinomycetes; order Propionibacteriales; family Propionibacteriaceae; genus Desertihabitans; species Desertihabitans brevis. Next base: position 73,590 of record NZ_QOUI01000004.1, read on the forward strand.
TGCCCACGGAGCGGGAGCGCCCACGCCGCCGGTCCCGCACGGCCGCCGCGGTCGCGACCGCGGCGATGGTGTCGGTGCCCCTCGTCTCGGCCGTGCCGCTCACCCACCCGCTGAGCGCGGTGCCGGCGCCGCGGCCGCCCGTCGTGGAGCCCGAGGCCGGCCCGGTCGAGCGCCCGCAGCGCACGGTCGAGCGGGAGGACCGCGCCGGAGGCACACTGCCGGACCAGTCGGCCGTCGGCACACCGACGCCCTCGCCCGGGCCGTCCCCGGGTGGTGGGCCGTCCGACCCGGTGACGCTCGACCCGGACGTCCCGGCGAGCCCGGAGCGGGACCCGGCCACGCTGCCCGACCCGTCGAGCGAGGTGACCGACCTCGACCTGCCGGCGGCCGCCCTGCGCGCCTACCGGGGCGCGGCCGACGCGCTCGCCCGGACCGATCCCTCCTGCCGGCTCGACTGGGCGCTGCTGGCCGGCATCGGGCGGGTCGAGTCCGACCACGGACGCCACGGCGGCTCGGTGGTCGGCGTCGACGGCAGCACCTCGCCGCGGATCATCGGCGTCCCGCTGGACGGCTCGGGCGGGGTGGCGGCGATCCGCGACACCGACGGCGGACGCCTGGACGGCGACCCGGTCTGGGACCGGGCGGTCGGGCCGATGCAGTTCATCCCCTCCACCTGGGCCGGGGTGGCTGCCGACGGGGACGGTGACGGGGTGCGCGACCCGCACGACCTCGACGACGCGGCGCTGGCCGCGGCGCGGTACCTGTGCGCGGGCTCCGGCGATCTCGGCACCCGCACCGGGGCCGAGGCGGCGGTGCTCCGCTACAACCACTCCGCGGAGTACGTCACGCTGGTGCTCGGGATCGCCGAGGCCTACCGCGACGGACGGGTCGCGCTGCCGACGGTCCCGCCGCACCCCGACCCGTCCGAGCCGTCGCGACCCGGCCCGTCCGGCACGCCCGACCCGTCGGAGCCACCGGGTCCGAGCCCCTCCGGCTCCCCGTCGCCCAGCTCGTCGAGCAGCCCGACGCCGCCGAGCCCGTCGCCCTCGCCCAGCGCGACGCCCTCCGCATCGCCGAGCCCGAGCCCGTCCGGGTCGCCGAGCCCGAGCCCGTCCGGGTCGCCGAGCCCGAGCCCGTCCGGGTCGCCGAGCCCGAGCCCGAGCCCGTCCGGCTCGCCGAGCCCGAGCCCGTCCGGCTCGCCGAGCCCGAGCCCGTCCGGCTCGCCCAGCCCCAGCCCCTCCGGGACGGCGAGTCCGAGTCCGTCGGACGGCCCGAGCCCGAGTCCGAGCCGCTGACCGCGACCTGGCAGCGAGCTGCGGCACCGTACCGTCGGGGTCACCCAGCCGGAGCGCGCTGGGCTCGTCGAAGCGCCCCGCCGTCCTCCACCGGGCGAGAGCCGGGTCAGCCCCGCGTCATCCCGTAGACGTGCTCGCCGCGCACCGTCAGCACCTGGCGCCCCTCGGCGACCATGGCGCGGGCGTAGTCGTCCCAGTCGGGATGCTCCTGGCCGCTGACGTCGCGGTAGAGCTGCACCAGCTGGCGCACCCCCTCGTCGTCGGGGTGCTCAGCCAGCGGTCCCAGCTCCGCGGTGCCCTCCAGCACCGCGTACGACCAGAAGTCGTCGCTGCTGACGTGCAGCGACACCCGCGGGTCCCGGGCCGCGTTGCGGGTCTTGGCCCGGTCGGCGGTGACCGAGATGCGCGCGGTCGCGCTCCGGGCGTCGAAGGCGTGCAGCACGTTCGACAGCTGGGGCCGGCCGTTGCGGCGCAGCGTCACCAGCACGGACTTCGAGGACTGCTCGAAGAGGGACAGCAGGGCAGGATCGAGGTCGGTCACGTTCCGACAACATCGCCGGCGGCGCCGCTAGTCCCCTGCCCGGCAGGCCCGCGGAGGTCCTAGGGTCGTCCCAGGCGCCCCCCGCCGCCCGACCCCACCCGACGAGGCCGCACGATGACCCACCCCGAGCTGGTCCCCGACAGTCCCGCCGCCGAGGACGTCCTCGGCCGCCTGCACTCCGTGGCGGGCGACATCCGGCTGGTGCGCGCCCGGCGGGAGCACGTGCCGGCCATCGCGCGGCTGCTGGCCGACGACGAGATCGCCGTCGACCGCGAGGACGCCGACGACGAGGAGGCCTACCGGCAGGCCTTCGACGCCGTCGACGCCGACCCGCGCCAGCTCCAGGTGGCCGGCCTGGTGGGCGACGAGCCGGTGGTCACGCTGCAGATCGTCTTCATCCCCGGGCTGTCGCGGCGCGGCGCGCTGCGGGCGCAGCTGGAGGCGGTCCGGGTCGCCGAGCCGCTGCGCGGCACCGGCATCGGCACCGCGGTCTTCCAGTGGGCCATCGAGTACGCCCGCGAACGCGGCGCCACCCTGCTGCAGCTGAGCACCGACCGCCGCCGGGCCGAGGCGCACCACTTCTACGAACGGCTCGGCTTCGTCGACAGCCACCTCGGGTTCAAGCTCGAGCTCTGAGCCCGTGCGCCGCCGGGCGCTGGTCCGAGGCGCGAGATGTTCATCTCACCACCGCCGAGGGTTCACCAGCGGGCGGTGGGCTGTCGCCGCACACGTCGAGCGAGCGGAGACACCCATGCGCACCCGTCCTCGGGCCACCCGGATCGGCGCCCTGTCGGCCGCCGCGGTGCTGGCCGCCACCTGCTTCGCGACCCTGCCCGCGCGGGCCGACCTGGTCGCCGAGCCGATCAGCAGCAGCGCCGACGGCGCCGCCTTCGAGCTGACCCCGATCGGGCAGTACCAGACCGGCACCATCGACGAGGGCGCCTCGGAGATCGTGGCCCATCACCCGGCCACGCAGCGGATGCTCGTGGTCAACGCGGCCCAGGGCTCGGTCGACGTCCTCGACGTGTCCGACCCCACCACGCCGACGGAGGTGGGCGAGCTGGACGCCACCCCGGTCACCGCCGACGGCGCCTCGGCCAACTCGGTCGCGGTGCGCGCGGACGGCCTGGTCGCCGTGGCCGTCGAGGCCCCGGAGAAGACCGACACCGGCTGGGTCGTCTTCTTCGACGCCGCCGGCGACGGCGAGCCGCTCGGCGTGGTCGAGGCCGGCGCCCTGCCCGACATGGTGACGATCTCCCCCGACGGTGGCTACGCCCTGGTCGCCAACGAGGGCGAGCCGGCCGAGGACTACTCCGTCGACCCCGAGGGCACCATCAGCGTGGTCGCGCTGCCCGACGACCTGGAGGCCCCCGGCCAGGACGACGTCCGCACCGCCGACTTCGCCGACGTCCCGCTGCCCGACGGGCTGCACCTGGCCGGCCCCACCGCCGACGGCGCCGACCCGGTGCTCGCGCTGCTGGAGCCTGAGTACATCACCGTCGCCGGGGAGACGGCCTACGTCAGCCTGCAGGACAACAACGCGATCGCCGTGGTGGACGTGGAGCGCGCCGAGGTCACCGACGTCTGGGCCCTCGGTGTCCAGGACCGCCGCGAGGTGCCCGCCGACCTCTCCGACGAGGACGGCGAGGACGGCGAGGGCGCGATCGACATCGCCACCCACCCGGTCAGCTCGATGTTCCAGCCCGACGCGATCAGCTCCTACACCGTCGACGGCGAGACGTACCTGGTGACCGCCAACGAGGGGGACTCCCGCGACTGGGAGGGCTACTCCGAGGAGGCACGGGTCGCCGACCTCGGCGAGGACGGCCTGCCGCCGCTGTGCGAGGACGCCGAGGCGGCCGCGGTCGCCGACGAGATCGGCCGGCTCACCATCTCCACCGCCGCCGGGCTGAGCGAGGACGGCAGCTGCATCGCCGAGCCGACCGCTTTCGGCGGGCGCTCGTTCAGCATCCTCGACTCCGACGGCGACCGGGTCTTCGACTCCGCCGACGCCTTCGAGCAGATCACCGCCGCCGCCGTCCCGGACTTCTTCAACTCCAACCACTCCGAGTCGAACCTCGACGGCCGCTCCGACGACAAGGGCCCGGAGCCGGAGGCGATCACCATCGGTGAGCTGGACGGCCGCGTGTACGCCTTCGTCGGCTTCGAGCGGATCGGCGGGGTCGCCGTCTTCGACGTCACCGAGCCGACAGCGGCCGCCTTCGTCACCTACGTCAACAACCGCGACTTCTCGGTCTCGGTGGAGGACGACCCGGACGGCCTGGCGCAGGCCGGCGACCTCGGCCCGGAGAGCGTGGTGTTCATCGCGGCGGAGAGCTCGCCCACCGGTGAGCCGCTGCTGGCCGTCGGCAACGAGGTGTCCGGCACCACCACCCTGTACGCACTCGACCTGACCGAGCAGTCCTCGCCCGAGCCGACGCCGGAGCCCACCGCCACCCCGGAGCCCCTGCCGACCCCCGAGCCGACCCCCACCGGGCAGCCGACGCCCGAGCCGACCCCCGGCCAGCCGACGCCCACCGCCGAGCCGACGGGCTCGCCGTCCGCCGACCCGGTCGGTGCGGACGACGACGCCGACCAGGGCACGGGCAGCGGCACCGACGGCGACGACCTGGCCGACACCGGTCTGCCGGCCGGCACCCTGGCCGCCTTCGGGCTCGCGCTGATCGCGCTGGCCGGCTCGGCCGCCCTGCTGGGCCGGGTGCGCTCCTGAACGTCCGCCAGGGGCCGCCGTCCCGGGGGCGGCCCGGGCGAGCCCACCGGTGGCTAGCCTCAGCGCCGGGAGGTCCACGATGCGTCCACAGCTCTACGAAACCCGCGGTGACCGGCCGCCGCCCCTGCTGGTGGGGCACGACGACCGGCTGCGGGCCTGGCAGCACCGGCTGTCCGACCTGCGTGCGCGCGGGCGCGCCGGCGCCGACGACGTCGTCCTCACCGCCTCCCGGGGCGGCGGCAAGTCGGCGCTGCTGCACTGGATGGCCGAGCTCGCCCGCCAGCAGGACGTCAAGGTCATCCGCATCTCCGGTGAGCGGCTGACCGAGAGCCTGGCCGCGGCCTGCCAGGCGCTGGAGGAGGGGAAGCGGGGGCGACGCCGCTGGCGGCTCTCGGGCCAGGACCTCAGCGCCCGGCTCAACCTCGGGGTGTTCACCGCGTCGGCCGGGGTGCGGACCGAGCTGCGTGAGCAGGAGCTGACCCGCAGCCCGGTCCAGATGGCGGCGTCGCTCGACGCCCTGGCCGCCGGCCGCCGGCGTCGTGACCGCGGTGGGCTGGTCGTCCTCGTCGACGACCTGCACCGGGCCACGCCGGAGGAGCTGCGCTTCCTCGACGCCACCCTCAGCCAGCTCGACCGCGCCCACGGGCAGGCGCCGGTCACCCTGGTCGGGGCCGGGGACCCCTCGGTCTGGGACCGGCTGCGCGGGGACGCCGAGCGCGGGGTCGTCGACCCCGAGGGCGTCCTGCGCTTCGACCACCTCGCCCCGCAGCTCTCGCCGCAGGACGCCTACCACGCCGTGGCCTACCCCGCCCACCAGCTGGGCGTGCACTGGGAGCCGGAGGCGGTGCGGATGGTGCTGCAGGCCTCCGAGGGCCACCCGGCCGCGCTGCAGCGCTACGCGCGCGGGGTGTGGGAGCAGGGCCACGGTCTGGAACCGGTCACCGTGGAGCACGCCGCCCGCGGGATCGCCGCGGTGGTCGACGAGCACGCCGTGGAGACCTCGCGCCGGGTGGCCGGCCTGGACGACCGGCAGCTGGACTACCTGGCCGCCGTCTGCGCCCGGGGCGGCACGACCACCTCCGCCGACGTGCGCGCCACGCTGGGCAGCGCCGGTGACCCGGACGCCGTCCGCGACGCCCTGCTGGGTGCGGGCCACCTGCACCGCACCCGCAGCGGTGCGCTGACGCTGGCCAACCCCGCCGACCGCCGGTTCGTCCTCGAGCTGCACGCCCGGGCCGTCCGCGAGCGTCCACCGGAGGTGACGGCCGAACCGGCGGGGCAGCGGTCCGTGCTCGGGTCGGCGCTGCACTCGCTGCGCCGCATCACCTTCCCCGGCGCCGCCCGCCGTGAGCTCGACGGCTCCGGGACGACCACCGGCGACGGCACCCGCCGTGGCGCCCGGATCCGGTTGCCGCGCCGGCCGGGGGACAGGGGGGTCGACCGGTGAGGTGGGTCGAGGACGGCAGCAGGGAGGACGACGATGCGTGAGCCGCTGTACACCCCCGGGGCGGGACGGGTGCCGCCGGAGCTGGTCGGGCGCGACGCGGTGCTCGAGCGCTGGACCGGCACCCTCAGCACGGCCCGCGGTGCCGCGCACCTGCCCAAGGACGTCGTGCACACCGGCCCTCCCGGCGCGGGACGGACGGTGCTGCTCGGGCGGGCGCTCGAGCTCGCCGCCGGCGAGGGCTACCGGGTGCTGCGCGTCGACGGCCGCCCCGGGGCGTGGCTGCGGGACGCGCTGGCGCCGGAGCTGGCGACGCTCGGGCTGCGGCTGGACCTGCTCGACGCCGACGAGACGGCTGCCCTGGCCGAGCGGGTGGCCCGGCTGCCCGGCTTCCTGGCCGAGGTGCTCACCGACCTGGCCGGCGTCGACGGCGAGGGACGCGGGCTGGTGGTCGGGATCGACGACCTCCACCTCGTCGACCCCGAGGAGGCCGGCCGGCTCGGCGTCGCGGTCGAGCTGATGGAGACGCCGCCGGACGCCCCGGTGCTGCTGGTCGCCACCGGCGGCCCCGACACCTGGGAGCGGCTCCGCGGCGACGGCCTGCGGCCGGTGAACGACCACCCGGAGAAGTGGTTCGACCTGCGCCCCCTGCCGGCGCTGTCGGAGGAGGAGGCGTCCCGCGCGCTGCAGCGGCCCGCCGAGCGGGTGGGCGTGCGGTGGGAGCCCGAGGCGGTGGAGCTGGTCGTCGCCACCGCCGACGGCCACCCCGGACGCCTCCAGTCCGCCGCCGCCGCCGTCTGGGCCCTCGGCTCCGGCACCGACCCCGTCACCGCCGCCCACGCCCGCCAGGCCCTGCGCTCCGTCGAGCTCCCCGCACCCTGACCCGCCAGCGCCCTGAGGCTCACGCCCGTCGTGAGGTGTGCGGCGACCCGACCCCCGCGCAGGGCCTGTCGAAGGGCGACGACCCGGCGCCTGCGGTCAGGCCGGGCCGTCGGAGCCGGCGGCGTACTCCTCCAGGGGCACCTCGCCCGAGCGCCAGGCCTCCTGCACCGGGGCGAGGATCTCCCAGCACCGTTCGGCGGCGTCGCCGCGTACCGAGAGGCGGGCGTCGCCGCTGAAGACCGCGCGCAGCACCTCGCCGTACGGCTCCATCCGCGGCTCGCCCAGCCGGCCGACCAGCGGGGTCCGCTCGAGCTCGGACGGGTCGCCGCGTCCGCTGGTGGTCAGCTCCCAGCGCAGGTCGCCGGTGCGCAGGTCGACGACCAGCACCTCCGGACCGGGGTCACCGGTCAGCCCGGGCACCCGGTGGGCCGGTGGGCGCAGGGTCAGCCGCAGCTCGGACCGGTCCGCGCCGAGCGCCTTGCCGCTGCGCAGCCGGAACGGGACGCCGGCCCACCGCCCGGTCGCCACCTGCACCGTCAGCTCGGCCAGCGTCTCGGTCTCCAACGACGGGTCGACGTCGTCCTCGTCGACGTAGGACGGCAGGGACCGCCCGTCGACGGTGCCCTCGGTGTAGCGGGCCCGCCGGCTGCTGGCCACGGGGTCGCCGTCCCACACGGAGGTCGCCCGGAGCGCGGCCGCGATCTGGTCGCGCAGGTCGCGGGAGGTCATCGCGGCGGGCGGCTCCATCGCGACCACGGCCAGCACCTGCAGCAGGTGGCTCTGGACCATGTCGACCAGCGCGCCGGTCCCGTCGTAGAACCCGGCCCGTCCCTCCAGGCCCAGGGTCTCGTCCCAGACGATGCCGACCGACTCGACCTGGTCGCGGTGCCACAGCGGCGCCAGCGCCCGGCTGGCCAGCCGCAGCGACAGCAGCGTCCACGTCGACGGCAGCCCGAGGAAGTGGTCGACCCGGTGGATGTCCTCCTCGTCGACCAGCGCCCGCATCCGCTCGTTGAGCGCCGCCGCGCTCTCGTGGTCGGTGCCGAACGGCTTCTCCGCGACCAGTCGTAGCCCGTCGGGCAGGTCGAGCCCGGCCAGCACCTCGCAGCACTCGACGGTCACGCGCGGCGGCAGGGCGAAGTACAGCGCGGTGCGCCCCTCGGCGCCGTCGAGCAGCCGGCGCAGGTCGTCGGCGTCGGTGGCGTCGGTGGGCGCCCAGCGGACGTGCTCGAGCAGGTACCGCCCGGCCGGGGCGTCGCGGACGTCCTCGGGGACGCCGTCGGCGACCAGCCGGGTGAACTCGTCGTCGTCCCACGGACGGCGGCCGGCGCCGACCAGCGTCACCCGCAGCCCGGGTGAGTCGGCGAGCAGGCTCGCCAGCCCCGGGAGCAGCAGCCGGGTGAAGAGGTCACCGCCGGCGCCCAGGACGGCCAGCGTGACGGCGTCCTCCACCGGCCCGTCGGTCTCCTGCGGACCGTCCGCCATCAGGATCCCTGGGAGACGGAGCCGGCGTGCTGGGCGGCGCCGTGGTGCAGCGCCTCCAGCAGGGCGTTGTTGAAGTCCGGGATGTCGCCGGGGTTGCGGCTGGTGATGAGGTTGTCGCTGACCACCACCGCCTCGTCGACCCACTCACCGCCGGCGTTGCGGATGTCGGTGCGCAGGCTCGGCCAGGAGGTCAGCCGGCGACCCTTGAGGACGTCCGCCTCGACCAGCGTCCACGGGGCGTGGCAGATCGCGGCGACCGGCTTGCCCGACTCCACGAACTCGCGGGCGAAGGAGACGGCGTCGGTGTCCAGGCGCAGGGCGTCCGGGTTGGCCACCCCGCCGGGCAGCACGAGCGCGTCGTAGTCGGCCAGCTGCGCGTCGGCGACGATGACGTCCACCTCGCGGGTCTCGGTCTTGTCCAGGTGCTCGAAGAGCTGCACGCTCCCCGGCTCGGGACTGATCAGGACGGCCCGGTGCCCGGCGTCGGTGACCGCCTGCCACGGCTCGGTCAGCTCGGCTGCCTCGATGCCCTCGCTCGCGACGAGGAAGGCCACGGTCTTCTGCTCAGTGCTCATGCCCCCACTCTGCCCGGGCCCCGACGTGCCCAAACGGCCGCCCCGGCGACGGCGCGCATTGCGGTGGAACGTCCCGCTGCGTCATCGCAGCCGGACGTTCCACCAGACGCCCGGAGGGGTGTCAGGGCGGTGAACACTCGCCGGACAGCGGTCGACCGGGGTGGCCAGGCGGGGTGGGATGGGGTGGACTGGGGAGGGTGACCACCTCCCTGCGCACCCGGGCCGCCGTCACCGCCGGCGTCGCCCTGCTGACCCTGACCACGCTGCCCGCCACCCACGCCACCGCCGCCGACGAGGCGTTCGACCTGCAGGCCCACCGGGGCGGCATCGGGCTGACCACCGAGAGCACCCGCGAGGCCTTCGCCAAGGCGCTGCAGCTGGGTGTCACCACCCTCGAGCTGGACACCCAGGTGACCGAGGACGACCACGTCGTCGTCACCCACGACCGCCAGATCTCGGCCACCAAGTGCCGCGACACCGCGCCGGTCACCCCGGGCGACCCCGAGTTCCCCTACGTCGGGAAGTACATCACCAACCTGACGCTGGAGCAGGTGCAGACGGTGGACTGCGGGTTCCGGCCCGCGCCCGGCCACCCCGACCAGGAGGTGGTCGAGGGCGCCCGGATGATCGAGCTGTGGGAGGTGTTCGAGGTCGTCCGCCAGCACGGGGCCGACGACGTCATGCTCAACATCGAGACCAAGGTCGAGGCAGGCGCCCCGCGCGAGACCGCCCCACGCGGGCGGTTCGTGCGCGCGGTCGCCTCCGAGATCCACCGCTCCGGGATGTCCGACCAGGTCACCGTGCAGTCCTTCGACTGGGGCGCGCTCGACCTGATGAACGCCATCGCGCCCGAGCTGCCGCTGGTGGCGCTCACCAACGGCCAGCAGTTCCTGCAGGCCGGCCAGCCGGGACGCTCGCGATGGCTGGGCGGGCGCGACGTCGACGACTTCGGCGGCGACTGGATCGCCGCGGCGGCGACCATCCCCGGGCTGACCGCGGTGTCCCCGGTGCAGGGCGACCCGCAGGGCGGCTCGATCGACGACCCGGACTTCGTCCCCTTCACCACCCGGGAGGTCGTCGAGGCCGCCCACGCCCGCGGGCTCAAGGTGATCCCGTGGACGGTCGACGATCCCGCCACCATGGACCACTTCATCGACCTGGGCGTCGACGGCATCATCACCGACTACCCGGACCGGCTGCGCACCGTGATGGCCGAGAACGGCCTCCCGCTGCCCCCGGCCTACCCCGCCCCCTGACCGCCGGGCCGCCCGCGGCCGCCGTGGCACCCCGACCCGGCACACACCTTCGTGCACCGGCACCCCTGCTGCAGCATGGGTGGCGGTGCACGACGGTGTGTGAAGGGGCGAGGGCGTGACCGGATCGTTGTCCCGCCGACCCTTGACCCTCGCGCAGCCCCCTCCCTACAGTCGTTGAAACGTTTCTGTGCGGAGGTACACGATGAGGTGTTCACCGAAGACGGGGGCCGGAGCGGTCGCAGCCATCTCGCTGCTCCTGGCCTCGACAGCCTGCCAGGCGGGCGACCTGACCAGCACCACGGGCGACGCCGAGACCACGATCACGTTCCTCTCCGGCAGCGAGCCCACCGACGTGGCGCTGACCGAGGGCGTGGTCGAGGCCTTCGAGGCCGCCAACCCCGATGTCGCCATCCAGATCGAGACCCGCCCCGGCGGCTCGGAGGGCGACAACCTGATCAAGACCCGGCTGGCCACCGAGGACATGCCGGAGCTGTTCGAGTACAACTCGGGCTCGCTGTTCCAGGCCCTCAACCCCACCCAGAGCCTGACACTGATGTCGGACCAGCCCTGGGTGGCCGAGCTGACGGAGAACTTCGCCCCGACGGTCACGGCCGACGGCCAGGTCTACGGCGCCCCCTGGGGTGCCGGCAGCGGCGGCGGCGTGATGTACAACGCGGCCGTCTACGAGGAGCTCGGGCTGGAGATCCCGCGCACCTGGGACCAGTTCATGGCCAACAACGAGGAGATCAAGGCGGCCGGCAAGACCGCGGTCGTCCAGGCCTACGGCACCACCTGGACGTCCCAGCTGTTCGTGCTGGCCGACTACCACAACGTCGAGGCCGAGAGCCCGGGCTGGGCCGAGCAGTACACCGCCAACCAGGTCAAGTACGCCGACCCACCCGCGCTCGACGGGTTCACCCACATCGAGGAGGTGCGGGAGGCCGGCTACATCAACGAGGACGCCGGTTCCACCACCCTCGACGAGGCGCTGGCGATGATCGCCAGCGGCGACGGCGTGCACTTCCCGATCCTCAGCTGGACGCTGGAGTCGCTGGCCCAGAACAACCCGGACGCGGTCGACGACATCGGCTTCTTCGCCCTGCCCGGTGAGGACGAGGCGAACTACGGCCTGACCGAGTGGCAGCCCGGCGGTCTCTACATCCCGGCGACTGCCACCGGCCCGGAGCTGGAGGCCGCGAAGCGGTTCGTCGCCTTCGTCGCCAGCCAGGAGGGGTGCACGGCGATGTCGGAGTCGGCCTTCCCCGGTGGCGCCTACGGCATGCGGAGCTGCACGGTGCCGGACTCGGTGCCGCGCGGGATCAAGGACGTCGTCGCCTACTCCGAGCAGGGCAACTCCACGCCGGCGCTGGAGTTCGTCTCCCCGGTGAAGGGCCCGGCCCTGGAGCAGATCTGCATCGAGGTGGGCACCGGCACCCGCAGCGCCGCCGACGCGGCCGCGCTGTACGACGAGGACGTCAAGAAGCAGGCCGAGCAGCTCGGTCTGCCGGGCTGGTGATCCCGGCCCGCTGACGACCGCGGCGCCCGTCCCTCTCGGGCGGGCGCCGCGTCGTGTCCCGGGCTCAGCTCGTCGGTGGCCGGTCGTCCTCGAGCAGCGCCTCGACGGCGCGCCAGGCCCCGGGGGCGGCGTGGTCGTCCTCTCCGAGCGAGGAGGCGTACGTCGCCAGGCTCTTCCACAGCGCCCAGCCCCGCCCGCGCTCCCAGGTGTCGTCGTCGACGCCCAGCCGTTCCCGGAACACCCACCGGCCGGCGGCGTCGAGCACGGTCCAGGCGACGGCGAGGTCGCAGGACGGGTCGCCCACCCCGCAGGTGCCGAAGTCGATGACGGCCGCGAGCCGCCCACCCTCGAGCAGCAGGTTGCCCTCGGCGACGTCGCCGTGGAACCACCGCGGGACGCCGTCCCAGGGCGCCGCCAGCGCCGACGCCCAGACCTCACGGGCCCGCTCGGTGTCGAGGTGGCCGGACAGCGTCTGCAAGGCGTCCTCGGTGAACGGGTCGAAGGTGCGCAGGGACCCACCGCGGAACCAGCAATGGGTGCCCGGTGGTGGGCCGCCGGTCGGGTCGACCCGCTGCAGCGCGAGCAGGAAGTCGGCGAGGTCGACGGCGAGCCCGACCGGATCGGTGATGCGCTCGGCGTCCGCGGTCTGCCCGTCCAGCCAGCGGTAGACCGACCAGGCGAAGGGGAAGCCCTGACCCGGCCGGCCGCGTCCCAGCGGGGTGGAGACGGGCACGGGGAGCTGGGGCGCGAGCCGGGGCAGCCAGCGGTGCTCCTTCTCGACCGCCAGCGCGTACTCGGCCGCCGTGGGCAGGCGCACCGACATCTCGCGGCCGAGGTGGAACGTGTGGTTGTCCCACCCGCCGTGCTCGACCGGCTGGACGGGCAGGTCGGCCCACTGGGGGAACTGCTCGGCCACGAGCGCCCGCACCAGCGGGGCGTCCACGGCCACGCGGCTGGGGGCGGGCCCGAACGCGAACACCTCGCTCATGGCATCGCCGGGGCGACGCGCACCGCCCGGTCCGTCCGCACGCCTGCACCCCTCATGCGGGCGAGGCTAGCCCGGTCCGTCCGCGCCGGGACGTCCCCGCCTGCGAGCGGGTGGTCAGGCGGGCCAGCTGAGGCGGGTGGACGCGGTCAGCTCCTCGCGCTGACCGTCCGGGCGCTCCGCGACCGCGGTGACACCCGCGGGCAGCATCACCTCGACCTGCACCTCCGCGCCGGAGACCTCCCACGCCACCTCGACCCGGCCCTGCGGGGTCTCCAGCGCGGTGCTGGCCGAGGTCAGCCCGCCCCCGGGACGGGGCGCCACCAGCACCCGACGGTAGCCGGGCTCCAGCGGTGCCAGCCCACCGACCACCCGGTGCAGCCAGTCGGCTACCGCGCCGAACGCGTAGTGGTTGAAGCTGGTCATCTGGCCCGGGTTGATGGTGCCGTCGGGCAGCATCGAGTCCCACCGCTCCCAGATGGTCGTGGCGCCCATCGTCACGGGGTAGAGCCACGACGGGTTCTCGGTCTGCAGCAGCAGCCGGTAGGCGACGTCGAGGTGGCCGGTGCGGGTGAGCGCGTCGCAGACGAACGGCGTCCCGGCGAACCCGGTGGCCACCCGGTGGTCGTTCTCGGCGGCCAGCTCGGCCAGCCGCGCGCCGGCGGCCGTCTCGTCGGACGGCTCGAGCAGACCGAAGCAGATCGCCAGCGCGTAGACCGTCGGGCAGTCCGAGGCCACCACGCCGTCGCTGACGTAGTGCCGCTGGAACGCGGCGCGCAGGTCGTCGGCCAGCTGGCCGAACTCCGCCGCGTCGTCGGTGCGGCCGAGCAGCTCGGCGGTCCGGCGGAGCAGGTCGACGCTGCGGTAGTAGCAGGCGGTCGCCACCACACCGGGGTCGGCCTTGGCCCGGAACGGGTCGTCCGGCGGGGCGGTGGGGTCGAGCCAGTCGGCGAACTGGAAGCCGGTGTCCCACAGCCCGTTGTCCGACAGCAGCCCGCGGACGTGGCGGACGTGGCCGGTCATCGTCGGGTAGCAGCGTTCGAGCACACCCAGGTCCCCGTAGCCCTGCCACAGCGCCCACGGCACCCACACCGCGGCGTCGCTCCACAGGCAGGTGCTGTTGCGGTCGCGGCCCGGACGCGGTGCCTCGTACTTGAGCACGTCGGGCACCACGAAGGGCACGATGCCGTCGTTGTGGGACGCCTCGGCCTCGACGTCGGCCATCCAGTCCAGCAGGAAGCCCTGCACGTCGAAGAGGAAGGTGGCGGTGGGCACGAAGGCGGCGATGTCACCGGTCCAGCCCAGCCGTTCGTCGCGCTGGGGGCAGTCGGTGGGCAGGTCGAGGAAGTTGCCCTTCTGGCTCCACACCACGTTGTCGTGCAGCTGGTTGACCCGCTCGTCGGAGCAGCGGAAGTGGCCCAGCCGGTGCAGGTCGGAGTGCACCACGACGGCGGTCAGGTCCTCCGGCCGCAGCTCACCCGGCCAGCCGCTCACCTCGGCGTAGCGGAACCCGTGGAAGGTGAAGGTCGGCTCGACCTCCTCGACCTCCCCGGAGCAGACGAAGGTGTCGGTCGCGCGGGCCGAGCGCAGCGGACGGGTGCCGAGCTCCTCGTGCTCGAGCACCTCGGCGTGCCGGATGGTGATCTCGGTGCCCGCTGGGCCGGACAGCCGGACGCGGATCCAGCCGGCGAGGTTCTGCCCGAAGTCGACCAGGGTGCGCCCGCTGGGCGAGGTCCAGATGCGCTGCGGGGAGAGCTCCTCGTGCCGACGCACCTGCGGGCCGAGGTAGGGCGTCAGCAGCGCGTGGTCGAAGGCCATGGTGGTGGCCGGCTGCCAGCCGTCGGGGTCGGCCCAAGGGTCGGCCGGACGCCGCCGGGTGTCGATGTGCTGGCCGTCGTACAGGTCGTTGGCCAGCGTGCGGGACGGTCCGGACTCCCAGCCCTCACCGGTCACCAGGTGCTGACGGTGACCGTCGGCGAACTCGACCTCGAGGTCGGCGATGACGCCGAGCCGGTCGCTGTAGACGTCCTTCAGCCCGCGGGAGCCGAGCCGGCCGCGCGCCCAGCCGTTGCCCACCGCGAAGCCCAGCACCGCCCCGTCGCGGACCAGTGCGGTGACGTCGTCGTCGGTGTGGCGCAGCCGCCACTCGTAGCTGGACCACCCCGGGCTGAGCACCGCCTCGCTCACCGGTCGGCCGTCGATGCTGGCCTCGAACACGCCGTACCCGCTGGCCCGCAGCCGGGCGCTGCGGACGTCCCCGTGCCCGGGGTCGAGCGCGAGCGTGGTGCGGAACAGCGGGGCCGGGTCGGTGGCGTCGGCGGCGGTGATCATCTGGGCGTCGGTGCTGAGCCCGTCGGACATCGTTGTCTCCTCCGGTTGCTTGAACGATTCAAGAGCCCAGCACACGCCGCGTCCGACCGTCAAGACCGCACGCCCGCCGTCCCGCTCCCCGCGACGAGCCCCCCAACCCCGCCCTCCCGCCCGGCCGGCCCCCGGCCCCGCCTCCCGCCGGGCCCCGCCTCCCGCCGGCCCCGGCCTCCCTCCCGTCGCGACTGTGGCCGTTCCGTCGCTTTCGACGACGCCGGAACGACGGAACGCCCACACCCGCGGGAAGGACGGCCGGCGGCGGATGGCGTCATCGGGAAGGACGGCGGGCGGCGGATGGGGCCGTCCGGGAGGCCGGTCGGTGCGTCGTCCGCGAGGGGATGTGGGCGTTCCGGTGGATCCGGCAGTACGGGTGCGACGGGATCGCCACACTCGCGGGGGTTGGGGGATGGGGAGGGAAGGGGCCGGCAGGGCGGCCGGGCGCGGCGGGCGCGGCGGGGGTCTTGACAGCAGGTCGTGGCGCGATAAGTTCCGTGGAACGATTCAAGTCCCGTTGTCACCGTCGACAGAGGGGGCCGCCAGTGTCGGCATCTGAGGTCCGGACACCACCTGTCCTGCGCACCGCGACGTCCGCGTCACGCCGCGGGGCCAGCTACCGCGACCGCGTCTACCCGCTGTGGTTCTACGTCGTGCCCGCGGTGCTCTACCTGGTCCTGTTCATCGTGCCGACGGTCTCGTCGTTCTACTTCGCCTTCACCCGCTGGGACCTGCGGGAGGCGGAGTGGATCGGCTGGGCCAACTTCGCCCGGTTCTTCGCCGAACCGTCGCTGGTGCAGGGCCTGTGGCACACCCTCGTCTACGCCGTCATCACCTCCGGGGCGAAGGTGGTGCTCGGGCTGCCGCTGGCGGTGCTGCTCACCTCCGGCATCATCGGCCGGACGTTCCTGCGCTCGGTGCTCTTCTTCCCGGTGCTGGTCAGCACCATCGGCGTGGGCATCACCTTCACCGCGCTGATGGACGACGAGGGCCTCATCAACTCCGTCCTCGCGCTGTTCGGGATCGACGGCGTGCTGTGGCTGGCCGACCCGGCGCTCGCGCTGTACTCGGTGGCGCTGGTCGACATCTGGAAGGGCATCGGGCTGGCCACGCTGATCTACATCGCCGGCATCCTCGCCATCCCGCACGAGTACTTCGAGGCCGCCCGGGTGGACGGCGCGGGCCGGCTGCAGCAGTTCTTCACCATCATCCTGCCGCTCTCCCGACCGGCCACCGCGACCGTCATCATCCTGTCCCTGATCGGCGGGCTGCGCTCCTTCGACCTCATCTGGGCGATGACCCGCGGCGGTCCCGGGTTCGCCTCCGACGTCATCGCCTCGGTGATCTACAAGCAGTACCAGGCCGGCTTCTACGGGCTCTCCACCGCCGGCAACGTGGTGCTCTTCCTGGTCGTCACCGCGATCGCGCTGCCGCTCAACTGGTTCCTGACCCGGCGGGAGGTCGACCTGTGAACCGCACGGTGCGGGTCGCGCTCTCGGTGCTCGTGCTGGCCGTCTTCGCGGTGGTGTTCATCGTGCCGTTCGTCTTCATCGCGCTGACGGCGATCAAGACCCCGGCGGAGTCGTCGCTGCTGCAGTTCAGCTGGCCCACCGAGGTCGCCCTGGTGCAGAACTTCGTCGAGGTGCTGCAGACCCGGGAGTACCTGCTGGTGATCGCCTTCATCAACTCCACCGTGCTGACGGTGGTCTCGGTGGCGCTGATGGTCATCCTCTCGGCGATGACCGCCTTCGTCTGGCAGCGCCGGCCGGGACGCAGCGGCCCGGTGATCCAGCTGATCGTGCTGTCGGGGCTCATCATCCCGCCGGCGGTGGTGCCCACCATCTGGGTGCTGCAGGCGCTCGGGCTGTTCCGCACCATGCCGGGGTTGATCCTCATCGAGGTGGTGTTCGGGCTGTCGTTCTCGACCCTGCTGTTCCGGGCCTTCATCGCCACCATCCCGAAGGACCTGGACGAGGCGGCCATCGTGGACGGGGCCGGGCCGCTGCGGCTGTTCTTCCGGATCGTCTTCCCGCTGCTGCGTCCCGTCGCGGTGACGGTCATCGTGGTGCAGTCGGTCAACGTCTTCAACGACTTCGTCAACCCGCTGTACTTCCTGCCCTCGCACCCGACGGTGCAGCTGACCCTCTACAACTTCCAGAGCCAGTACCTGACCCAGAACAACCTGCTGTTCATGAACATCCTGCTCATCACCATCCCGCCGCTGATCATGTTCCTGGTGTTCAACCGGCAGATGGTGGCGGGGATGACGTCCGGGGCGATCAAGGGCTGAGCGGGCGCCCCGGCCCGCCCTCCGCCCCGCTCCACACACCTTCGTG
Organism: Desertihabitans brevis; assembly: GCF_003327535.1. NCBI lineage: Bacteria > Bacillati > Actinomycetota > Actinomycetes > Propionibacteriales > Propionibacteriaceae > Desertihabitans > Desertihabitans brevis. Next base: position 90,997 of record NZ_QOUI01000004.1, read on the forward strand.
CGACGGCGCACATGCTGCAGCGGGTGTGGCGTCGCACGAAGGTGTGTGAGGTGGCCGGTCCGGAGGGGGCGGCGGTGCGTGGCGGCGGCCGACGGATGGGTCAGTCGGTGGTGCTGGCGGCGTCCTCGACCTCACCGACCAGCTCCTCGATGATGTCCTCGAGGAAGAGGACGCCGGTGGGCTCGCCCTCGGCGTCCAGGCAGGTGGCCAGGTGGCTGTACTCGCGCCGCATCACGGCCAGCGCGTCCTCCAGCTCGGCGTCGCGGGAGACCGGGCTGAGGGTGCGGATCCGGCTCGTCGGCACCGGCTCGTCGCGGCGGGAGTCGGTGGTGAGGTCGAGGACGTCCTTGAGGTGCAGGTAGCCGGCCGGTGAGCCCCCCGCCGGTGAGCCCTCGGTGTCGGTCACCACGTAGCGGGAGAAGCCGTGCTCGGCGACCGCCCGCTGCAGCTGCGCCGGGGTGACGTCGGAGGGCAGCAGCACCAGCGACTCCAGCGGCACCTCGACATCGGCGACGGTCTTCTCGGTGAACTCGAAGGCGTTGCTCAGCGTGCCGGTGGTGTCGCTGAGGGTGCCCTCCCGGGTCGACTGCTTGACGATGGTGGCCACCTCCTCCAGTGTGTAGGTGCTCTGCGCCTCGTCCTTGGGCTCGACCCGGAACAGCCGCAGGACGGCGTTCGCGGCGCCGTTGAGCAGCCAGATCACCGGGCGTACCAGCCGGGAGAACAACACCAGCGGCGGGGCCAGCAGCAGCGCCGCCCGGGTGGGCAGGGAGAACGACAGGTTCTTCGGCACCATCTCGCCGAACACCACGTGCAGGAAGGTCACCAGCAGCAGCGCGATGACGAAGGCGATCGCGCTGATCGCCCCCTCCGGCAGCGGGGTCGCCCCGAGCGGGTACTCCAGCAGGTGGTGGATCGCCGGCTCGGAGACGTTGAGGATCAGCAGCGAGCAGATGGTGATGCCGAGCTGGCTGGTGGCCAGCATGAGGGTGGCGTGCTCCATCGCCCACAGCGTGGTGCGGGCCGCGCTGCTGCCCTGCTCGGCCCGCGGCTCGATCTGGGAACGGCGCGCGGAGATGACGGCGAACTCCGCACCGACGAAGAAGGCGTTGGCCAGCAGCAGCACGAAGAGCGCGACCAGCCCGGGCACGTACTCAGACATCCTCGCCCTCCGTCCGCGTCGGGGCCGTGGCGTTGGCGTTGTCGGGGTCGGGGACGACCTCGATGAACCTCAGCCGCTCCACCGTGGGCCCGTCCAGCCGTTCGACCCGCAGGACGCCCTGGCGCAGCCGCACCTCGTCACCCACCTCGGGCAGCCGGTCGAGGACGTCGATGACGAACCCGCCGACCGTCTCGTACTCGTCGTCGTCGGGGACGTCGATGCCGGTGCGCTCCAGCAGCTCGTCGGGGCGCAGCCGGGCGTTGAAGACGACCGAGCCGTCGCGGTGGCGGACCAGGCCGACCCGGGCCCGGTCGTGCTCGTCCTCCAGCTCACCGACCAGCTCCTCGACCAGGTCCTCCAGCGTGACGATCCCGGCGGTGCCGCCGTACTCGTCGGTGACGACGGCGATCTGGAACCCGGCGGTGCGCAGCAGCCCGAGCAGCCGCTCCACCCCCATCAGCTCCGGCACCCGCAGCGGCTCCACCATCAGGCTGCGGACGCTGGTCCGCCCGAGCTGGTCGGGGTCGAGGCCGAAGGCGGCCTTGACGTGCACCACGCCGACGATGTCGTCGACGTCCTCCCCGATCACCGGGAAGCGGGAGTAGCCGGTCCGGCGGGCCAGGTCGATGATCGCGCGGGCGTCGTCGTCGACCGACAGCTTGGCCATCTGCACCCGCGGGGTCATCACCTCCCCGGCGGAGTGGTCGGTGAAGCGCAGCGTCCGGCTGAGCAGGGTGGCGTGGTCGGCGTCCAGCTGGCCCTCGCGCGCCGAGCGCCGCACGAGCGAGGACAGCTCCTCCGCGCTGCGGGCGCCGGAGAGCTCCTCCTTCGGCTCGATGCCCATCGAGCGGATCACCGCGTTGGCGGTGCCGTTGAACAGCAGCACCAGCGGCTTGAACACGGCGGTGAAGGCGACCTGGAACGGCACCACCACCTTGGCGGTGCGCAGCGGCAGCGCCAGCGCGAAGTTCTTCGGCACCAGCTCACCGATGAGCATCGACAGCAGCGTCGCCAGCCCGACGCCGACCACCATGCCGATGACGGGCAGGGCGGCGTCGGGGATCGGGGTGGTGGCGAGCGGGCGCTCCAGCAGCCGGCTCATCGCCGGCTCGAAGGTGTAGCCGGTGAGCAGCGTGGTCAGCGTGATGCCGAGCTGGGCGCTGGAGAGGTGGGTGGAGGTGGTCCTGAGCGCCCCGATGGTGGGGCCGAGACGCTTCTCGCCACGGGACTGGCGGGCCTCGAGCTCTCCGCGGTCGAGGTTGACCAGCGAGAACTCCGAGGCGACGAAGAGCCCGGTGCCGATCGTCAGCACGAGGCCGACGCCGAGCATGAGGAGGTCGAAGGTCACCGTGCACCGTCCGGTGACGGGTTGGAGGGAGCCCCGGGATGGGGCTGCGGACTCGGAGGATCACCCATGGTCCGCAGATCCTAGCGACAGACCGGCGACCCCGGGAGAGGCCCCGGGGCCCCGTCCGTGCTGGACGGGGCCCCGGTGGCGGTGCTGGAGGGTGGGTCAGGCCTGGAAGCCGACGTTCTCCCAGCGGATGGTGTTCAGCCCGAACGCGCCGTAGTTGGCGAGGTTGGACCTGGCGGCCACGATCTCCGGACGCTGGTACAGCGGGAGGGTGGACACCTCCTCCCACATCAGCCGGGCGGCCTCGTTGGCCAGGGTGGTGCGCTCGGTCGGGTCGACGGTGGTGTCGACCAGGTCGGCCAGCTCGTCGATCCGCTCGTTGGACAGGTGGCCGAAGTTCGACTCCCCGCCGGTCACGTAGATCTGGCGGAACTGGTACGGGTACGGCGTACCGATCCAGGAGAAGGCGAAGATCTCGAACTCACCGGCGGTGAGCCTGTCGATCCAGTTGTCCTGGGTGGCGTCGACGATGTTCACCTGGACGCCGATCTCGGCGAGCTGGGCCTGCGCCTGCAGCGCCTCGTTCTCCGAGACGGGGACGCCGACGATCTGGCTGAAGTCGACCTCGAGCGGCTCGCCGTCCTTCTCGCGGACGGTCGCGCCCTCGGGCAGCGTCCAGCCGGCCTCCTCCAGCTTCTGGCGGGCGGCGTCGGGGTTGTAGTCGATGCCGGTCTCGGCGGCCATGTCGACGAACTGCTCCTGGGAGGCCAGGAAGATGTTGTTGTTCAGCGGCTGGACCGGCACGTCGATGCCGGCCATGTCGGACTGGCCGATGGCCTGGCGGTCCAGCCCCATGACGATGGCCTGGCGGACGGCCTGGTCGGTGAGGACACCGGCCTCGTGGTTGAAGGTGAAGTGGCGGAAGTTGGGGCCCAGCGCACTGCGGACGTCGCCCTCGGCGTACCCGCTGGCCTTCTGGAAGGCGTCGGGGTCGGGTCCGATCTCGAAGGAGTCGAGCTCGCCGTTGATGTAGGCGTTGGCCTGGGCGTCGGCGGAGATGACGCGGATCTGGACCTCGTCCAGCAGCGGGGCGTCACCCCACCAGGTGTCGTTCGGCACGAGCGTCAGCACCTGCTGGGTCTCGTCGTAGCTGCCGACCTCGAACGGGCCCGACATCCAGTCGCCGATCTGGGTGACGTCGGACCAGCCCTCGTTGAAGGTGGCCGGGTCGGCCAGCGACTCGGCCCGGAAGAGCTGGGAGAAGGGCTGGGTCCAGTCCGGGTAGGGGCCGGAGAAGGTGACCACCACCTCCTGCTCGGTCGCCCCCTGCTCGATCGACTCGATCTGGTCGTAGCCCTGGTTGGTGGCGCACTGGAACTCGGTGTTCTCGCCGTTGCAGGCCTGCCACATCGCCTGGAAGTCGTCGACGCCGAGCGGCTCGCCGTCGTTCCAGACCGCGGCCGGGTTGAGCGTGAAGTTGACCACCGTGGGGTCCTCCGAGCTCAGCTCGGCCGACTCCAGGTACAGCGGGTTGGGCTCGGGCTCACCGGAGTCGGGCACCACGAAGAGGTTGGGGAACAGGGCCTCGGAGATGTCGGCGTAGTCCGCCTCGTTGCCGTTGACGTTGAACGGGTTCCAGTAGACGAACTCGGTGACCGGGATGCGCAGCGTGCCGCCCTGCTGCAGCTCCTCGCGCGGCACCGCGTTGAGGTCGACCGCGCCGATGCCGGACTCCTCCGGGGCGTTGCCGCCGCCCTGGTCGGTGGGTGCGGGTGGTTCGGTGCTACCGCAGGCCGCGGTGAGCAGCAGGGCCGCCGTGGCCGGCAACGCAAGGAGCTTGCGTAACTTCACTGTTCCTCCAGAGGAATGGTCGTGCGGGGGACTTCTCGCAGTTGAGGGTGACCCTAAGCCGGATCGGCCGGCCGTGGGTGCCCGGGGCGGTTACAGGCTGACAACAATGCGGCCGGGCCCGGGCTCAGGCCCGGAAGTCGACATGGCGGTCGACGTCGTTGAAGTGGCAGGCCGAGGTGTGGTCGGGCCCGACGCCGAGCAGCACCGGGGACTCCTCCACGCAGCGGCGCTGGTCGTCCTCGCCGAGCGCCGGCTTGCGGGGGCAGCGGGTGCGGAACCGGCAGCCCGAGGGCGGGTTCGCCGGGCTGGGCAGGTCGCCGGTGAGCAGGATCCGTTCCCGGGTGCGCTCGGTCTGGGGGTCGGGGATGGGGATGGCCGAGAGCAGCGCCTCGGTGTAGGGGTGGCGCGGGTGGTCGTAGACCTCGTCGACCTCGCCCTGCTCCACGATCCGGCCCAGGTACATCACCGCCACCCGGTCGGCGATGTGACGGATCACCGCCAGGTCGTGGGCCACGAACAGGTAGGACAGGCCCAGCTCGGCCTTGAGCTCGTCGAGCAGGTTGATGACGCCGGCCTGGATGGAGACGTCCAGGGCCGAGACCGGCTCGTCCAGCACCAGCAGCCGCGGCTTCAGCGCGAGCGCCCGGGCGATGCCGATGCGCTGGCGCTGCCCGCCGGAGAACTGCCCGGGGTAGCGGTTGACGTGGGCCGGGTCGAGCCCGACGGTGGCCATCAGCTCCTCCACCCGGGCGCTGGTGTCGGCCTTGGACCAGCGGTGGGCGTGCAGCGGCTCGGCGATGAGGTCGAACACCGTCATCCGCGGGTCGAGGGAGGCCATCGGGTCCTGGAAGACCACCTGCAGGTCGCGACGCAGCGCCTTGCGCGCCTTCCCCCGCAGCTCGGCCGGGTTCTGGCCGAGGACGGTGATCAGGCCCTCGGTCGGCGGGACGAAGTTGAGCACCTCCATCAGGGTGGTCGACTTGCCGGAGCCGGACTCACCGACCAGCCCGAGGGTCTCGCCCTCCTTCAGCTCCAGGTCGATGCCGTCGACGGCGTAGACGGTGCCGACCCGGCGCCGGAAGACCGACCCCTTCATCAGCGGGTAGTGCCGCTTGAGCCCGGAGATGTCGAGGACGGTCTCGCGCTCCTCCCGCGGCAGCCGCTCGAGCGCGCCGGGGGTGTGCTCGCCCACGGGGAAGATGTCGGTGTAGCCCATCCCGTCCCGGATCACCCGGTCGGCCAGGTGGCAGGCCGCCGAGTGCGCCGGGGCGTGCGGCACCAGGGCCGGCTCGACCTCACGGCACTGGTCCTCGGCCAGCGGGCAGCGCGGCGCGAAGGGGCAGCCCGGCGGCAGCGAGACCACCGAGGGCGGGTTGCCCTCCACGGTGGCCAGCGGCTGCTTCTCCCCGGCGTCCAGCCGCGGCACCGACCCGAGCAGGCCGATGGTGTACGGCATGTGCGGGCGGTAGTAGATGTCGTCCACCGAGCCCTGCTCGACCGGGCGTCCGGCGTACATCACCGTCACCCGGTCGGCCATCCCGGCCACCACGCCGAGGTCGTGGGTGATCATGATGACGGCCGCACCGGTCTCGCGCTGGGCCCGCTTGAGCACCTCCAGCACCTGGGCCTGGATGGTGACGTCGAGGGCGGTGGTGGGCTCGTCGGCGATGATGACGTCGGGGTCGTTGGCGACCGCCATCGCGATCATCGCCCGCTGCCGCATGCCGCCGGAGAACTCGTGGGGGAAGGAGCGCACCCGCGACTGCGGGTGGGGGATGCCGACGAGGTCGAGCAGCTCGACGGCCTCCTTCCAGGCCTGCGCCGCGCTGACGTCGCGGTGCAGCCGGATCGCCTCGACGATCTGGTCGCCGATCGTGTACACCGGGGTGAGCGCCGACAGCGGGTCCTGGAAGACCATCGACATCGCCTTGCCGCGCAGCTTCGACAGCTGCTCGTCGGTGCGTCCGAGCAGCTCCTCGCCGTGCAGCCGGACCGAGCCGTTGATCCGGGCCGAGGACGGGTGCAGTCCCATGATCGCCAGCGACGTCACCGACTTGCCCGAACCGGACTCGCCGACGATGGCCATGGTCTCACCGGCGCGCAGGTCGAAGTCGAGCCCGCGGACGGCCTTCACCTCGCCGGCCTCGCTGGGGAAGGAGACGTGCAGGTCGCGGACGCTGAGCACCACCTCGCCGGCGGCGGTCCGGCGTCCGGTGGGTCGGTCGGTCGAGCTCGTCGGGGCGGCGGGTCGGCTGGCCATCAGGCGCGGCCTCCTGAGGCGGAGTTGGGGTCGAGGGCGTCGCGCAGGCCGTCACCGACCGCGTTCACCGAGAGGATGAGCAGCACGACGATGACGGCGGCGGGCACGAACAGCCAGGGGAAGGTGGTGGCCTGCCGGGCTCCGGTGCCGAGCAGCGCGCCGAGGGAGGTGTCGGGGGCCTTGATGCCGAAGCCGAAGAACGACAGCGAGGTCTCGGCGAGGATCGCGCCGGCCACGTTGAGGGTGGCGTCGATGATCAGCAGCGAGCTGATGTTGGGCAGGATGTGGCGGACGATGATGACCGGCGCCGGGATGCCCATGAACTTCGCCGCCTGCACGTACTCCCGCTCCTTCACCGACAGCGTCAGCGAGCGGACCACGCGCGCGGCGAGCATCCAGCCGAACAGCGTCAGCAGCACCACCAGCAGGATCCACTGCGGCAGCAGCAGCACCGCGCGGTCGAAGAAGGACTGGTTGGAGCCGCCGCGGTTGGCCGAGCTCATGATGGCGATGATGAGGAAGGACGGCACCACCAGCAGCAGGTCGATGATCCACAGCGCGACCCGCTCGAACCAGCCGCCGAAGTAGGCCGCGAACGAGCCCACGATCGCGGCGATGCCGGTGGAGAAGACGGCGACCAGCAGACCGATCAGCAGCGACTTCTGCAGCCCGCGCATGGTGAGGGCGAAGACGTCCTGGCCGCTCTGGGTGGTGCCGAACGGGTGGCGGGAGTCCGGCGGCTGCAGGAAGGCGTACCGGTCGACCTGGTTGTAGTCCCAGGCCGAGATCAGCGGACCGAAGGCGGCGAGGAAGCCGAGCGCCAGGATGAGCACGGCGCCGACGACGGCGGTCTTGTTGCGCAGGAAGCGGCGCAGCACCAGTCGGCGGCGGGTGATCCGGCGCTGCACCGGCGCACCGCCGCCGCCACCGGCGCCGGGGACGGCGGGCTCGAGGACCTCGGGGTTCACGACGGACATCGGCGTCTCCTCAGCTCACGCGGACGCGGGGGTCGAGGGCCGCGACCATGATGTCGGCGAGGGTGGCGCCCACCAGCACGCACACCCCGCCGAAGGCGGCGACCGCGACGGCGCCGTGGACGTCCTGGCCCTGGATGGTGGTGATGGCGAACTCGCCCATGCCGTGGAAGCTGAACAGCACCTCCACGAACGTCGACCCGAGGAAGAGGGTGGCGACGCTGAACGCGAAGTAGGTGCCGGTGGGGATGAGCGAGGTGCGCAGCGCGTGCTTCATGACGGCCTTCCCCCGGCGTAGACCCTTGGCGCGGGCCGTCCGGACGAAGTCGGAGCCGAGGGCGTCCAGCATGAGGTTGCGCTGGATGCGGCTGAAGAAGGCGGCCTGGCTGAGCACGAGGACGAGGGTCGGCAGCAGCAGGTGCTGCAGCCGGTCGACCAGCCAGGCGCCGGGGTAGCTGCCGACCGAGCCGGTCTCGCCGATGTACTCGAACACCCGGATGCCGGTGACGTCGTTCCAGGTGGTGGCGAGCACCTGGATGACGCTGATGAGCACGAACACCGGCACCGAGAAGATCGCCAGCGCGCCGAAGGTGGTGACCCGGTCGCTGATCTTGTACTGGCGGGTGGCGGTCCAGGCGCCGAGCACCACGCCGAGGGTGATGCCGCCGAGGACGCCGATGGTGATGAGCCGGATGCTCACCCCGATCCGGCGGCCGACCTCCTCGCTGACGTCGACGGCCGCCCGCGGCTGCTCGCCCCACTCCCAGCCGGTGACGATCCCGGTGAGCCAGGTCCAGTAGCGCTGCAGCAGCGGCACCTGGTCGCTGAGGTTCTTGGCGCGCAGCGAGGCCTCGATCACCCCCTCCGGTGGCGGCGGGTTGGCCACCTCCCACAGCACCCGCGGGTTGAGCTGGCTGGCAGCCAGGAAGTAGGTGAGGCTGACCGCGACGAAGAGCAGGATGGCGTAGTTCAGCAACCGCCGCAGGATGTATCTGCCCATGGGTGGCTGGCGCGTCCTCTCTCCGTGGCCTCCGGTGGCCCGATCGCGGACAACCTAAGCGACGCCCTCCCCGGTTCCCAAGCCGCCGTGTGACCGCCCGGTAACGATTCAGCCCGGCCCGGCGTCGGGACCGACGGCGGTCGCGGGTGCCGGGTGGGGCCGCAGCGCCGCGTCGCGGTAGCCCTGGGCGCGCAGCACGTCGGTGAAGACCGACGCCGCCCGCCCGGGTTCGGCGGCCGCCGCGACGAACCCGTCGGGGCGCACCAGCAGCCACCGCCCGGCGTCCAGCCCGAGGTCGGGGCGGGGGTCGAAGCGGTGGCTCGCGCCGACCAGCGAGGGCAGCCCGGCCAGCTCGGGCAGGGTGGGGCCGTAGGCGTGCACCTGCCAGCCGGCCGCCCGCAGCACGTCGTGGTTGGCGCCGGTCCAGGGCAGCCGGCGCCCGACCACCCGCCCGCGGCGGCCGCCGGCCTCGCGTTCGGCGTCCGGGGTCATCCAGTAGTGGATCCGCAGCTGGCCGACGTAGCCGGCCATCCGTCGGGCCAGCGGCAGCCGGGGCACCGCCGTGGCCAGCAGGGGGGCCAGCACCGGGAACACCGCCCGCCGGGTGGCGACGGCCCGCGGGGAGGGGTCGACCACGGTGGCGAAGAGCCGGTCGGTGGTGCCCACCAGCCGCTCGGCGACCGGGCGCCGTTCGGCCTGGTAGCGGTCCAGCCGGATGTCGTCGGCGTGCCCGGCGAGGACGTCGGCCAGCGCGAGGGCGAGGTTGTGGGCGTCCTGCAGACCGGTGTTCATGCCCTGCCCGCCGACGGGGGAGTGCACGTGGGCGGCGTCCCCGGCCAGCAGCACCCGGCCGGCGCGGAAGCGGTCGGCGACCCGGTGGTGCAGCCGGTAGGTCGCGAACCAGCTGGGCTCGGGCATGGTGAGCCCGAACCGCTCGGCCACCTGCTGCCGGGTCCGTCCGAGGTCGACGTCCTCGCCCTCGGCGATGCCGATCAGGCGGTGGTGGTCGGGTCCGAGCGGGAAGGTGAGCAGGAACCGGTCGCGCCCGCCACGCACCGTGATGGTGGCGTCGGCCAGGCCGTCCACGCCGGTGGCGTCGGCCACCCAGAACGTCTGCGCGTGGGTCGTGCCGGTGAACGGCACCCCGGTGCGGCCGCGCACCACCGAGCGGGCGCCGTCGGCACCGACCACCCAGCGGGCGGTCAGCCGACGGCGGCCGGTGGGGGTGTCCAGCTCGGCGGTGACGCCGTCGGCGTCCTGGTGGAGGTCGGTGAGCCGGTGCCGCCAGGTGACCTGCCCGCCGAGCTCGCGCAGCCGCGCCCCCAGCAGCCGCTCGTTGGCCGACTGCTCCAGCACGTGCACGCCGGGGTAGGGCGTCAGCCCACGCATCATGTCGGCCAGCGGCAGCGCACCGCCGGGGGCGGGACGGTCCTCCCACCCGGGGCGGAGCCGGCGTGCCCAGGTGACGCGGTCGCGCACGGCGTCGACCATGCCGAGCTGGGCGTAGAGCTCCATCGAGCGGGCCTGCACCACGATCGCCCGCGACTCCACGGTCGGGGCCTCGCCATCATCGACCAGCACCGCGTCGACGCCGAGGCGGGCCAGCCAGGCGGCGAGCATCAGCCCGGTCGGGCCGGCGCCGACCACGAGGACGTCGGTGCTGGTGTCGGCCACGGCAGCACGCTAGCGCCAGCCCGGGCGTCCGGCCAGGGGGTCGGGCGTCCTGCCTCAGTCGGGGCTCTGTGCTCGCGGCACCCGCCACGAGTAGCGGATCGCCAGCAGCCGCAGCGCGATGCACACCCCGGCGCCCGCGACCGCGACCCAGGGGGCGTACCAGCCGGTCTCCCAGGCGACGACGACCACGCAGGCACCGGCCAGGGCGGCCAGCGCGTACACCTCGTCGTTGCGGATCACCAGCGGGGTGCGTCCGGCCACCACGTCGCGCAGGATGCCGCCGCCGACGGCGGTGAGCATGCCGAGCAGCGCAGCAGCCACCGGGTTGAGCCCGAACTGCAGGGCCTTGGCCGCGCCGGTGACGCAGAACAACCCGAGGCCGAGGGCGTCGAACCAGTTGATGTAGCGCTCGATCCGGCTGAGCCGGGGGTGGAAGCGGAAGGCGACCAGCCCCGCCAGCGCCGGGACCAGCAGGTAGCGCCAGTCGGCCAGGTTGGCCGGGGGCACCGAGCCGATGAGGACGTCGCGGACCACCCCACCACCGAGCCCGGTGAGCCCGGCCAGCATGAGGATGCCCAGCACGTCGAGCCGGTTGCGGACGCCGACCAGCGCCCCCGACAGCCCGAACACGAAGACGCCGCCCAGGTCGAGGGCCAGCTGCAGCGGGGTCAGCACGCCCGCACGCTACTGCGCCGACCCGCCGCGGCCGCGGGTCGCGGCGGCGGCGGGCTCAGCCGGCCGGGCTCAGCGGGTCTGGTAGGTGAGGCAGTCGGCCGGATCCTCCTTGGCGCCCACGCGGATGAACTCGGCGTGGCACTCCAGACCCTCGTTGTGGACGCAGTCGCTGCGGTGGCAGGCGCCGACGAAGGCGACGTTGCGGGCCAGCTCGCCGTGCTGGCCGAGCTCGATGAAGGTGGCGCAGCCGGCGGAGGAGCCGGTGACGTTGATGGCACCCGCGTGGCACTCGGTGTCGTGGTTGTACGAGCAGCCGGTGACGGAGCAGTCGTGCACGGTGGGAAGCTCGGTGACGGTCATGGCACTCCCTTCGGGTCGGTCGGTGTCGTCCTGCGGCCCACGCTAGGACGCCGACCCCCCGGTCAGGGAAGACTGATAAGGCGTAGGGAAGGCTTCCCGAAGCCCCTAGTCATCGCTGGAATGCAGGCCCCGGCGGGCCGACAGCAGGTCGACCTCGGGACGGGCCGCGACGGCCCGTTCGACCGCGTCCAGCACGTCGCGCACGTGGCCCGGGTCGGCGGCCACCACGCTGGCCCCGACCGCCGCCCGCCGGTGCAGGTCGAGGTGGCCGGACTCGGCCACGCTCAGCTCGAACCGTCGGCGCAGCTCGGCCACCAGCGGCCGCACCACCGATCGCTTGGCCTTGAGCGAGTGCACGTCGCCCAGCAGCAGGTCGAACTCGATCCAGCCGATCCACACCGCGCCCACGCTAGCCGGACCGGTGCTGGCTGGAGCTGGGCGCTCCGTACACTCCGCACCATGGGTTCCGAGGTGGCGGTGCCTCGCGGTGTCGACCTGCGGCACCTGGCGTCCTCGCTGCACCGTGCCCACGACACGTTCCTCAGCACCGGTGCGGCCGACCCCGCCGTGCGCCCGGTGGTCGCGGAGTCCTGGCGACGCAGCCTCGGCCACGGGGTCGACCCCGAGAGCTCGCTGCCGATCATCCGGCTGGACGAGGCGACCGTGGCCGAGTTCCGCGAGTGCCACCCGCTGGCCGCGGTGATGCCGGTGGTGCGCCGGCTGCTGGTCGAGGCCGCGGCCGACGCGGGTCTGCTGGTGGCGGTCAGCGACGCCTGCGGCCAGCTGCTGTGGGTGGAGGGCGCCCCGGAGCTGGCCAGGGCCGCGGAGCGGATGCACTTCCTGCCGGGGGCGGACTGGTCGGAGACCAGCGCCGGCACCAACGCGCCGGGCACCGCACTGGCCCTGGACGCCCCGGTGCAGATCTTCGGCCCCGAGCACCTCAGCCGCCCAGTCACCTCCTGGAGCTGCTCGGCGGCACCCATCCACGACCCCGACACCGGCCGGGTGCTCGGGGCGGTCGACCTCACCGGCGGGCCCGAGGTGGCCGGCGTGCAGAGCTTGTCGCTGGTGCGCGCCACCGTCGCGGCGGCCGAGGCGGAGCTGCGGCTGCGACGGCTGGACGACCGGCGCCCGCGTCGGCCCGCGCCCCGCCCGCGCCGGCTCGGGCTGGACGTCCTCGGCGTCCACGGCGCCGTCCTGCGCGGGGTCGGCAGCCCGCTGCGGCTGTCGCTGCGGCACAGCGAGATCCTGCTGCTGCTGGCCACCTCCGAGGACGGTCTGACCGCCGGGCAGCTGGCGGTGGCGTTGAGCGAGCAGGACCTGCCGGAGGTCACGGTGCGGGCCGAGCTCTCACGGTTGCGGGGGCTGCTGCCGGCGCTGGCCCCCAGCTCGCGGCCCTACCGGCTGCCGCAGCGGCCCGAGGTGGACGCCGAGCGGGTCCGGCGCCACCTGCGCGAGGGCGAGCTGGCCCGGGCGGTGGCGGGCTACCGCGGGCCGGTGCTGCCCGCCTCCGAGGCGCCCGGGGTGGTCCGGCTGCGCCAGTCCCTGCACCAGCAGCTGCGCACCGCGGTGCTCGCCGGCGACGACGAGGAGGCGCTGCTCGCCCTGGCCGACAGCCCGCACGGCCACGACGACCTCGAGCTGTGGACGGCGCTGCGCGACCGCGCCCCGGCGGGGTCGGTGCGCGCGGGCTGGGCTGCTGCTCAGGTCGCGACGCTGGAGTCCGAGCTGGCCTGAGGCCCCGCCCGCACGCCACCCGCGCACGCAACGTCGTTGCAACGTCGGGCTGCGTAACGTCGGCGGCGTCGGAGGCCCCGCCAGCGTCGGCGGTGCCAGGAGAGGAGCCTCGGAATGAGCGTCTACGCCGCCCCCGGTACCGAGGGCAGTGTCGTCAGCTACCGCTCGCGCTACGAGAACTGGATCGACGGTGGCTACGTCGCCCCGGTCAAGGGCCAGTACTTCGAGAACCCCTCCCCGGTCAACGGCAAGGTCTTCTGCGAGGTCGCCCGCTCGACCGCCGAGGACGTCGAGCTCGCCCTGGACGCCGCCCACCGCGCCGCACCCGCCTGGGGCCGGACGTCGGTGGCCGAGCGGGCCGTGGTGCTCAACAAGATCGCCGACCGGATCGAGCAGAACCTGGAGATGCTCGCTGTCGGGGAGACCTGGGACAACGGCAAGCCGGTCCGCGAGACGCTGGCCGCCGACCTGCCGCTGGCCGTGGACCACTTCCGCTACTTCGCCGGCGCCATCCGCGCCCAGGAGGGCCACCTCTCCCAGCTCGACGACGACACCGTCGCCTACCACTTCCACGAGCCGCTGGGTGTGGTCGGGCAGATCATCCCGTGGAACTTCCCGCTGCTGATGGCCACCTGGAAGCTCGCTCCGGCGCTGGCCGCCGGCAACGCGGTGGTGCTCAAGCCGGCCGAGCAGACCCCGGCCTCGATCATGCTGCTGATGGAGCTGATCGGCGACCTGCTGCCGCCCGGTGTGGTCAACGTGGTCAACGGCTTCGGCGTCGAGGCCGGCGCGCCGCTGGCGTCCTCGAGCCGGATCCGCAAGATCGCCTTCACCGGTGAGACCACCACCGGCCGGCTGATCATGCAGTACGCCAGCCAGAACCTCATCCCGGTCACCCTCGAGCTCGGCGGCAAGAGCCCCAACATCTTCTTCGCCGACGTCACCCAGGCCCAGGACGACTTCTACGACAAGGCGCTCGAGGGCTTCGCGATGTTCGCGCTCAACCAGGGCGAGGTGTGCACCTGCCCCAGCCGGGCGCTGATCCAGGACTCGATCCTCGACGCGTTCCTGCCCGAGGCGACCGAGCGGACCAAGCGGATCGTGCAGGGCAACCCGCTCGACCCGGCGACCCAGATCGGCGCCCAGGCCAGCAACGACCAGCTGGAGAAGATCCTGTCCTACATCGACATCGGCATTCAGGAGGGCGCGCGGGTCATCACCGGCGGCGAGCGGGTCGACCTCGGCGGTGACCTGTCGGGCGGCTACTACGTGGCGCCGACGATCTTCCAGGGCACCAACGACATGCGGATCTTCCAGGAGGAGATCTTCGGCCCGGTCGTCTCGGTGACCGGCTTCGACGACTTCGACGACGCCATGCGGATCGCCAACGACACCCTCTACGGGCTCGGTGCCGGGGTGTGGTCGCGTGACGTCAACACCGCCTACCGGGCCGGACGGGCCATCCAGGCCGGTCGGGTGTGGACCAACTGCTACCACCAGTACCCGGCGCACGCGGCCTTCGGCGGCTACAAGTCCTCCGGCATCGGGCGGGAGAACCACTCGATGATGCTCGACCACTACCAGCAGACCAAGAACCTGCTGGTCAGCTACTCGCCGAAGGCGATGGGCTTCTTCTGATGACCACCAGCCCCGCCGGGACGCCGGAGACCGTGACGCGCGTGGCCGTCACGCCGGCGGCGGCTGCGCTGCTGCGCCAGCTGGTGCAGCAGCACGGGCCGCTGATGTTCCACCAGTCCGGCGGCTGCTGCGACGGCTCCTCTCCGATGTGCTATCCGGCGGGGACCTTCCTCACCGGCAGCGCCGACCTGCACCTGGGCGACCTCGACATCACCGATCCGGACGCTCCCGAGGCGTCGGCGCAGCCGCCGGCCGACGGGCCGCGTCCGGACCGGGTGCCGGTGTGGATCTCCAAGGAGCAGTACCGGGTGTGGGGCCACACCCACCTGACCATCGACGTCGTCCCCGGACGGGGTGCCGGGTTCTCGGTCGAGAGCCCCACCGGGCAGCGGTTCCTCCTCCGCTCCCGGCTGTTCACCCCCCACGAACGGGCCGCGCTGGGGTAGATCCCCCGACTGTCCCAGCGCGGTCCTCCCCACCGGGTGCGGCCGACGGCGGCGTCCAGACACGACTGGATTCCGCCGTCGACCGCACCCGGTGGATCATCCGGGCCCGTCCGAGCAGCAGCGGCCGGACCCGGATCAGGCCTGGTCGCGCAGGTAGCGGCCGAAGTGCGGGACGGTGAAGGCGATCCGGCCGCGCTCGCCGGAGTAGATCAGCCCCTTCTTGAGCAGCGCGTCCCGGGCGGGGGAGAGCGACTGCGGCTTGCGGCCGAGGAAGGCTGCGACGTCGGCGGTGGGGACGGAACCGATCTCGTCGCGCTCGTCCTCCGACAGCTGCAGCGCCACCTCACCCATCGCCCGCAGGTACTCCCGCTCACCGGGCGTGGCGCGCTCGTAGCGGCTGCCGAAGAAGCCGACGGCGAGCTCCTCCTCGGCCTCGGGGGCGGCGACGGCGACGTCCTCGGCGGTGATGGGGGAGCGTGGGGCCCGGTCCCACACCGCCTTGCCGTAGGCCTGGATGAAGTAGGGGTAGCCGCCGGTCGCGGCGTACATCGCGGCCAGCGCGTCGGGCTGGTAGGCCGCGCCCTCCTCGGCGGCCGGGGCGGTGAGGGCCAGGTCGGCGGCCTCGCGGCCCAGCCGGTCGATCCGCTGGTAGGAGAACAGCCGCTCGGAGTAGGACTTGCTGGCGCTGAGCACCGCCGGCAGGTGCGGCAGACCCGCGCCGACCACGATCAGCGGCAGCCCGGCCTGGCTGATCTCGTGACAGGCCGCGCACAGCGCGGAGACGTCGTCGGGGCCGAGGTCCTGCATCTCGTCGAGGAACACCGCCACCCCGCGGTCGAGCTCGGCGGCCAGCCCGCCGACGTCGCTGAGCAGCTCGACCAGGTCGATCTCGATGTCTCCGGAGTCGGCCCGGCCGCGCACCGGGGCGGCCTCGATGCCCGGGCTCCAGCGGTCGCGCAGCTTGGCGCCGGCCCCGGCGTCGCGCTGGGCGAAGGAGCGCAGCACGCCGAGCACGTGCTGCTGGGAGTCCGCGTGCGCCGACTCCGGTCCGCCCGGGGCGAGCTCACGGACGGCCTGGTGCAAGGCGCCCGACAGCGGGCGCCGCAGCCCCTGGTCGGGACGGGCCTCGAGCTTGCCGGTGCCCCAGCCGCGGCGCACGGCGTCGGAGCGCAGCGCGTTGAGCAGCACCGTCTTGCCGACCCCGCGCAGCCCGGTGAGCACCAGCGAGCGCTCCGGGCGTCCGCGCGACACCCGTTCCAGCACGATGCCGAAGGCCCGCAGCTGGTCGTCGCGTCCGGCCAGCTCGGGCGGACGCTGCCCGGCGCCGGGGGCGTACGGGTTCTGGATCGGGTCCACGATCGCAGCGTATGGCGCTGTCTAGGCTGCGTCGTAGACATCCGTAGCGTGTCGGGGCGTCGGCGATGCCGCCCTCTGGCGCGGTCTAGCGCCGGCCCTAGACGTCCCTAGCGACGGTGATCGCCGTCCGGCACACACGTCCGTCGACCCGCACACCGGCTGCAACCGGTGTGCGGGTCGACGGAGGTGTGTGGGGGTCGGGGGTCAGCCGGCCTGCTCGGCCAGCAGGGCCTCCAGCGTGGCGTAGCCGTCGGCCATCCCGCTCTCCATCCCGCTGGAGATCATGCCGTCGCGGGCCTCCAGCGTCGGGTAGACCGCGTGCCCGACGAGTCGCGACCGGTTGCCCGGGAGCTGCTCGAAGGTGAGGAACTCCAGGCTCACGGCGTCGGGGAAGCCCTCGAACTCGAAGGTCTGGACGGCGAGCTCGTTCTCGCGCACGGTGTGGAAGGTGCCGCGGAAGGCGTACTCCTCCTCGCCCCGGCGCTGCACCATCCGCCAGCGGCCGCCGCTGGTGAAGTCGTAGGTGGGCAGCTCGGTGGTGAGGTCGGACGGGCCGACCCAGCGGGCGAACAGCCCCGGGTCGGCGTGGGCGCGGAAGAGGTCCTCGACCGGGGCGTCGAACTCCCGGGTGTAGTCGATGAAGGGCAGGCCCTCCGGGGCCTCGACGGACAGTGCGTTGCTCATGACGGGTGCTCCTTGTCGGGTGGTGCGTGGTGTGGTGGTGCGCCCGGGTCGCTCGACCCGAGCAGGGCGTCCAGCGAGCGGTACTGCGCCTCGCGGACCAGTCGGTAGCGGTCGATCCAGGCGGTCAGCGCCTCCAGCCGTTCCGGTGCGAGGTGCACCGGGCGGCGCTGGGCGTCCCGGGAGCGGGTGACCAGCCCCGCCTGCTCCAGCACCTGGATGTGCTTGGAGACCGCCTGCTTGGAGATGGGGAACAGGTCGGCCAGCTCGTTCACGGTCGCCGAGCCGCGGCTGAGCCGGGCGACGATGGTCCGCCGCACCGGGTCGGCCAGGGCCAGGAACGCCCGGTCGAGCTCGTCCTCCGTCGCCATGCCGCCTCCTTCGTCAATCGATAGGTTGATTACACACCGGCGCTCAGGCGTTGTCAACCATCTGGTTGACGAAGGCGTCGGCCGGTGGACACAGGAGGCCGCAGGGCAGACTGGTCCGCATGCGGATCGCGGTGACGGGCGGGGCGGGCAAGCTGGGGCGGACGGTCGTGCGGGAGCTGAGGGCGTCCGGGCACGACGTGCTGAGCCTGGACCGGCGCGGCGACCGGGCGGCCGGCGACGTGGTGCTGGAGACGACCGACTTCGGCCAGGTGCTGGACGCGCTCGCCGGGGTCGACCGCAGCGAGCCGGTGGAGGCGCTGGTGCACCTGGCGGCCGTCCCCGCGCCGGGCATCCTCACCGACGCCGCCACCTTCGCCAACAACGTCGTCAGCACCTTCAACGCGTTCTGGGCCGCGGTCCGGCTCGGCATCACGAAGATCGTCTACGCCTCCAGCGAGACGGTGCTGGGTCTGCCCTTCGACACCCCGCCGCCCTACATCCCGGTCGACGAGGAGTACCCGGCCCGGCCGGAATCGGTGTACTCCCTGGTCAAGCACCTGGAGGAGACGATGGCGGTCGAGCTGTGCCGGTGGGACCCGCGGCTCTCGATCAGCGCCTTCCGGTTCTCCAACGTGATGGACCCCGAGGACTACGCCCGCTTCCCGTCCTTCGACGCCGACGCGATGCAGCGCAAGTGGAACCTGTGGGGCTACATCGACGGCCGCGACGCCGCGCAGGCGGTCGAGCGGGCGCTCGAGCGCGCGCCGCAGGGCTTCGAGCGCTACATCATCGCCAACGCCGACACCGTGATGAGCCGGCCCAACGCCGAGCTGGTGGCCGAGGTGTTCCCTGGCGTGGAGTACCGGGAGACCGCCGGCCCGAACGACACCCTGCTCTCGATCGACAAGGCGCGCCGGGTGCTGGGCTACGAGCCGCGGCACAGCTGGCGCGACCACGTCGGCGGCTGACGGGGCGCCGCGCCGGGCCGGCTCAGCCGAACAGGTCGCCGAGGAAGCCGCCCTTGCGCCGACGGTGGTAGCCGCCGTGGTAGCTCGGCGAGTCCGGCGAGCCGGGGCTGCCCCACCCGCGCCGCTGCGGCCGCACCGGCTGCTGCGGCGGGTAGCCGCCCTGGTGCGACGGGTAGCCGGCCGCCGGCGGAGGGGCGGCCTGCTGACCACCGCCGTAGTAGGACGTCTCGGCGTCCATCAGCTTCTCCAGCTCACCGCGGTCGAGGAAGACCCCGCGGCACTCCGTGCACTGGTCGATGATGACGCCGCTGCGCTCGTAGTGGCGCATGCCGGCTCGGCACTTCGGACAGGTCAGGTCCATGGCGCAACTCTAGGAGCCCACCCGCCGGGCCGGCAGGGACGCGGCCCCGGCCGTCATGGCGCGGTGGCGACGCTCAGCCGGGGACGGTCAGCTCTCCCAGCTCGCGGATCCGCTCGACGTCGGCCTCGCCGTGGACGTCGTCACGGTCGAGCAGGACGGCCCGCAGCCCGGCGGCGGAGGCGCCGCGGACGTCGTTCTCCAGGGAGTCGCCGACCATCAGCACCTGCTCGGCCCGGGTGCCCAGCCGCTGCACCGCACCGGAGAAGGCCAGCGGGTGCGGCTTGCCGAAGGGGAGGGAGGAGGAGGCGATCACCACGTCGAGCAGCGGGGCGAGCCCGAGCCGCTCGACCTTGCGGGTCTGCTGCTCCTCCTCGCCGTTGGTGAGCACCCCCGTGCGCAGACCCGCCGCCCGCAGCCGCCGCAGGGTCGGCACCGCGTCGTCGAACAGGCGCCAGCCGTCCTCGTAGCGGCGCAGGTAGTCGGCGAACAGCTCGTCCACGACCGCGTCCTCGGCGAGGTCGAGGTGGGTCGCGAAGGCACGCACCCTGGCCCGTCGCTGCTCGGTGAAGCTGAGCTCGCGGCGCTGGTAGCGGGCGTAGAGCGGCTCGGCGACGCGGCTCCAACGGGAGGCGATCTCGTCGGGGTCGCCGCCGATGCCGAGGTCAGCCGCCCAGGCGAGCACCGCGGCCCGCGTGGCGGCCCGGGTGTCGAGCAGGGTGTCGTCGAGGTCGAGCAGCACCGTGTCGATCACCCCGTCAGCATGGCAGGCTGACGTCGTGGCCGCAGCGACGACGCAGACGCGGGCCGGCGTCCCCGTCACCAGTCTCGACTCCGAGCTCTTCGACGGGGCCGGGGCGACCAAGCGGGACCTGCTCGACTACCTCGAGGCGGTCGCGCCGTTCCTGCTGCCCGAGCTCACCGGGCGTCCGCTGTCGGTGATCCGGGTGCGGCCCGGCCAGCAGCCGTTCATGCAGAAGAACCTGCCGGCCTCCGCCCCGGACTGGATCCCGCGGGTGCCGATCTGGGCCGAGGCCTCGCACCGCGAGGTGTCCTACGCGCTGTGCGAGGAGACCCGGACGCTGGTGTGGTTCGGCAACCAGCGCGCCGTCGAGTACCACCCGACCCTGCACCGGCGCGGGGCCGACGACGCGTCCGTGCTGGACCGGCTGGTGGTCGACCTCGACCCGCCGGAGGGCTCGGACGCCTTCGCCGCCGCGGCCGCGGTGGCCCTGGTGGTGCGGGAGGTGCTGTCGGGGTGCGGCCTGGCCGGGGCGGTGAAGACCAGCGGCTCCAAGGGCGTCCACGTCGTCGTCCCGCTGGCCGGGGGCGACCCGGCCGACGCCGCCGCCGCGACCCGCGCGCTGGCCGCCCGCACCGCCGCCCTCGACCCGGACCGGGCGACCGTCGAGTACGTGAAGGCCGACCGCGGCGGACGGGTCTTCGTCGACTCCACCCGGGCCGGCGGGGCCACCGTGGTCGCCGCCTGGAGCCCGCGGATCCGCCCGGGCACGCCGGTCTCCTGGCCGCTGGCCTGGGACGAGCTGACCGACGTCCACCCGAGCGACTTCACGCTCCGCGCGGTGACCGCCCGGCTCGGCACCGACCGCTGGGCCGAGCTGCCCGACCCGCAGCAGCTGCCGGCCAACCTGGTCGCCGAGGGCCACGACATCCCGGTCGCCCGGGTGGCGGCCATGCACGAGGGCAGGCGCCGGGCGCGGCGGCGTCGCGAGACGGACGACACCGACTAGCCCGGGAGCGCTCCAGAACATGTCGATGGCGTCCCCTCAGGCCCGTAGGGGCCCTGACGGGACGCCATCGACAGGAACTGGCGCAGCCTTCAGCAGCAGCGGCCCTGCGGGTTGCGGTCCTGGTCGGCGTGGACGCCGCGCCAGAACTCCGACCGGCTGAGCGGCGTCCGGTCGGGGTGGGTGCGGCGCTCGTGGTCGAGGTAGGCCTCGTAGCGCGACTCCCCGGTCACCCCGTGCAGGTACCAGCGGAGCCCGCGCCACACCCGCCGCGCGACGGGGACGTCGACGCCGGGGCGTGCCATCAGTGGCCCCGCGACGGCTGCTGCTCGGCCGGCAGCGCGTCCCACTGCCGCTGCAGCTCGCGCTCCTCGGCGGTCGGCACCAGGCCGGCCGGGGCGAACCGGCGCGAGGGCACCCGGGCGTCCTCGTGCTCGGTCAGCTGCTCCCCGCGCAGGGCGCGTGCCACCACCACCAGCGCGGTGATGATGACGACGATCGCCAGCACCACGAAGACGATCGACAGCGTGCCCTGGATGGCGGTGTTGCGGACCACCGCCTGCATCTCCTCGACGGTGTCGGCGCTGCCGAGGGAGGTCTGGCCGGACGCCAGCGCGTCGCGGTAGGCGGCGTGCTGGGCCCAGTAGCCGACCGCCGGCACCGGGGAGAAGATCTTCTGGAACGAGGCGGTGATGGTGACCACCGCGACGAAGGCCAGCGGCAGCGCCGGGATCCACAGCCAGCGGAAGGTGCGCCGCTGCGCGACGATGGCCAGCACCACCGCCAGCGCGATGGCGGCCAGCAGCTGGTTGGCGATCCCGAACAGCGGGAACAGCGTGTTGATGCCACCCAGCGGGTCGGTGACGCCCATCAGCAGCACCGCGCCCCACGCGGCCACCATGATCGCGGTGCACAGCCAGGCCCCGGGCAGCCAGGAGGTGTCGCGGAAGCGCGGGACGACGTTGCCCAGGGTGTCCTGCAGCATGAAGCGGGCCACCCGGGTGCCGGCGTCGACGGCGGTGAGGATGAACAGCGCCTCGAACATGATCGCGAAGTGGTACCAGAACGACATCAGCGCCGGCCCGCCGATGAAGCCCTGCATCACCTGCGCCAGCCCCAGGGCCAACGTCGGAGCGCCACCGGTGCGGGACACGATCGACTCCTCACCGACCGCCTCGGCGGTGGAGGTGAGCATCTCCGGGGTGAGGTTCACACCGGTCAGGCCGAGACCGTTGACGAAGGCCACCGCGCCCTCGACCGTACCGCCGGTGGCGCCGGCGGAGGCGTTCATCGCGAAGTAGATGCCGCGGTCGATGGAGATGGCCGCGACCAGCGCCATGATCGCCACGAACGACTCCATCAGCATGCCGCCGTAGCCGATGAAGCGGGTCTGGCGCTCCTTCTCCAGCATCTTCGGGGTGGTGCCGGAGGCGATCAGGGCGTGGAAGCCCGACAACGCCCCGCAGGCGATGGTGACGAAGAGGAAGGGGAACAGCGCGCCCGGCCAGACCGGTCCGGTCTCCCCGCTCGCGAACTCGCTGAACGCCGGCACCGAGATCTCTGGCCGTACCACGACGATGGCCAGCGCCAGGGCGAGGATGACGCCGATCTTCATGAACGTCGACAGGTAGTCGCGCGGGGCCAGCAGCACCCACACCGGCAGCACGGCGGCGATGAAGCCGTAGATGATGATGCCCCAGGCGATGGTGGTGCGGTCCAGGGTGAACAGCTCCGCGCCCCAGGCGGTGTCGGCGATGACGCCGCCGCCGATGATGGCGGCCATCAGCAGCACGAAGCCGATCAGCGAGACCTCGGTGATCCGGCCCGGACGCAGCCAGCGCAGGTAGGCACCCATGAACAGCGCGATCGGCACCGTCATCGCGACGGAGAACACGCCCCACGGGCTCTCGCCGAGGGCGTTGACGACCACCAGCGCGAGGATCGCGGTGATGATGACCATGATGAGCAGGGTCGCGACGATGGCCGCCGCGCCGCCGATCCGGCCGAGCTCCTCCCGGGCCATCTGGCCGAGCGAGCGGCCGCTGCGGCGCATCGAGAAGAACAGCACCAGGTAGTCCTGGACGGCCCCGGCCAGCACGACCCCGACGATGATCCACAGGGTGCCGGGCAGGTAGCCCATCTGCGCGGCCAGCACCGGACCCACCAGCGGGCCGGCGCCGGCGATCGCGGCGAAGTGGTGGCCGAACAGCACCCGGCGGTCGGTGGCGACGTAGTCCTTGCCGTTGGCGAGGTGCTCCGCGGGGGTGGCGCGGGTGTCGTCGGGGCGGACGACGTGGCGCTCGATCACCTTGGCGTAGAAGCGGTAGCCGATGAGGTAGGTGCAGGCGGCGGCGAAGACGAACCAGATCGCGTTGACGGTCTCACCGCGGACGATGGCGAGCATCGTCCAGGCGACGCCGCCGAGCAGCGCGATGACCGCCCACAGCGCGATCTTCTGCGGCGTCCAGCCGCGACCGGGCTCGGCGGCGACCGGTGGCAGCTCGCGTTCGGGGGTGACGGTCGGGGCGGCGTCGTTGCTCATCTCGGGCTCCTCCAGGGGGGTGTGGGGCCCGCGCATCGTAGCCCTCGCGTCCGGGGCGGACGAGGCCGGCGGGGTCAGCGGCGCCGGTCGAGGGTGAGCACCTGCACCCCCGACGGCAGCGGCTCCGACGCGACGAAGGAGAACAGGGCGGGGGAGAAGCCGCCGACGAAGAGCGGGATGCCGGAGCCGATCACCGACGGGTTCACCTTGAGCACGAGCCGGTCGATCTCGGGCAGCAGGCTGTGCGCGAGTCGTCCGCCACCGACCAGCCACAGGTCGAGCCCGTCCTCGGCCTTGAGCTCGCGGACACGCTGCACCGGGTCGGTGCCCACCAGCTCGACGTCGCCCCCGACGCCTCCCAGCGTGGTGGAGAAGACGAGGTGGCGCAGGTGCGGGTAGGCGTCGTCGAGCCCGGCGTCCAGCCCGATCTGGTACGAGCCCCGACCCTCCAGCACGGTGTCGAACACCCGCCCCGGACCCTCGATCCCGAGTGCGGCCCGGGCCGGCGCGGGCAGCGTCTCGGGGTAGTGGGTGGCGATGAACTCGACCAGGTCCGGCCCGACCTCGAAGTACGGCTGGCCACTGGGGTCACCGCCGTCGGGGCCGGCGATGAAGCCGTCCAGCGTGGTCGCCACGTAGTAGGTCAGTCGGCGCATCGGTGCTCCTGGCGTGGGATGGCGGCTGGTTCGTCCAGGCCGGGGTCGGACCCGCCCGACCGTAGCGACGGCCTCGCCGGGACGCATCCGGGGTGGGCCCGTGACGCCTGCGCCGAGCGGATCATCCGAGGGGTCGGCCTCGCGTTCCGACCCCTCTGCCGATCCACTCGGCGGCTGCCGGACTGGGGCAGCGGTCCGGCCTGGGTCCGCCGGCCGCCGACGACGTCAGGCCAGCTCGACCGTGCAGACGACGTCGGCCAGCCGGAGCCGGGTCCCGGGTGCTACCTCGTGCGGCTGGCCGCTCGGGAACGGTGTGCGTGAGCCGACCGGGCCGGTGCCGTTGCGGGAACCGACGTCGGTCACGGTGATCCGGCCGCGCGCGTCGACGTCGAGGAGGGCATGGGTGCGCGAGACCAGGCCGCGGGGACTGACGACGGGCACCGGGGTGCGCCCGTCCCGGGTCTGCGGCGCCCGACCGAGCACGACACCGCCCGGCGCGTCGAGCAGGACGGGCGGCTGGTGCTCGAAGCTGATCCGCATCCGCACGGTGCGCGTCGTCGGGCCGGGTCCGGCTGGTGGTGCCGCGCCGGCCGGTCCAGGTCGTCCGGGAGCGGACGCCGCCGGCGGGGTCGCCGGGATCGGCGCCCGCGGTGGCCGGTCCGCAGGAGGCGGCGGGCTGTCCGGCTCGATCTCCGACGGAGAGGTGGCGGTGGGGGCCGCTGCCTCAGCCCGTGGCCGGTCCGGGACGGGGCGCGGCGGGGAGGAGGCCGAGGACGCCGACCGGGCGCCGAGCTCGTCCTCCGCCGGACCGCTCTCCACCCGCAACGGCTCCAGCGTACCGCACTGGGGGCATCGCGTCTCGGTGACCGGCTGCAGGCGGCGGCAGGACCGGCAGCGGCCCTCGTGCACGGTGAGCCCCTCGCTCGGCGCCACCATGCCGTCCTCGCCCAGCAGCTGGACGACGCCGGTGGGCCGCACGGCCAGCGTCCAGGTCGCCTCGCCCTCGGTCACGGTGAACCGGACCGGACGCGCCAGCGAGCGGGCGATCGCCACGCAGCGGGCGATCATGCCGGTGCGCAGCACCTCGACCGACTCGGCCCCGCACGGGCGCTCGGTGCCGTTGACGGTGAGCGATCCGGTGCCGTCCGGGCGGACGACCGCGACGATCCGCGGCCAGGCGACCACGTACTCCGACGGTGGGATGCTCACACGACCTCCTTCGGACCGGACCACACGTTGTCCCCGACGCCGGCCTGCCTCATCCCAGCCCCACCTGGCGCTCGGTGAGGAACGGCACGGGGTCGACGGTCGAGCCGTCGACGAAGACCGAGAAGTGCAGGTGGCACCCGGTCGACCAGCCGGACGAGCCGACCTTGCCGATCTGCTGGCCCGCCTGCACCTCGTCGCCCTCCTGGACCAGCATCCCCGACTCGTACATGTGCAGGTAGGCGGTGACCACCCCACCGCCGTGGTCCACCTTGATGGTGCCGTTGCCGGCGCCGTCGAAGCCACGGAAGACCACCACGCCGTCCTGGGCCGCCCAGATCGGGCCGTTGCAGCCGCCGCCGTTGAGGTCGGTGCCGTCGTGCAGCTTGAGCACGCCGGTGATGGGGTGCACCCGCATCCCGTAGGGGCTGGTGATCGGGCCCGCGCTGGGGGCGGCCCACCCGGTCATCGACACCTCGCCCGGGGTCGTCGTCCCGTCCGTGCAGCCACCGCCTCCGGGCCCGGTGGTGAGCCCGGTGTCGACCCCGGAGAGGTGCTCGACCACCTGCACCGCGGCGTCCCAGAACCTGGTGTAGTGGTACGGGTCGGCGTTGCGCTGGGTGCGGTGGGCGACGATCGTCGGCTCGAGGGTGTCGCGGCCCTCCACCTGCATCATCGCCCGGAAGAAGTTGGTCGAGCTGATGTAGGGGTCCATCCGGTCCTCGTAGCTGCCCCAGGCGCCGTTGGCCCGCTGCTGGAACAGGCCGCGGCTGTCCGGGCCGGCGGCGTCGCCGTAGTCGATCACCCTGAGGGAGGACTCGCCCATCGCGGTCATCACCCCGATGGTGATGTCGCGGACGCCGAGGTCGAGGTCCTTGCCGGCCTGCATGACGTAGGCGGCGTTGACCAGCTGCTCGTGGCCGTAGCCGGCCACCGTGCCCTCCGGCACGGTGTCGGGGTCGATCGACAACGTCTGCCCGTTGCCGCTGGTGCCGGGACCGCAGCTGGGGCCCTCCGGTGGCCCGCCCATCAGCAGCAGCAGCGCGAGGGCGGGCAGGAAGACCAGGGCCAGCGCGCCGACCACCACGGCCACGACGACCCCGTTGCGGTTCTCGTTCATGCCGGCTGCCTCACAGGTCCTCGGGCGGGGTGATCCGGTGGGTGTACCAGGGCGCCTCGGCGTCGGCCCGGCTCAGCAGCAGGGTGTAGTCGCCGACATCGGTGGGCACCCGCACCTCGGCCACGTAGGCGCTGGTGTCCTTGACCAGCTCGGCGTCCCCGGTCACCTCGCTGGCCGGCACGTTGGCGGGGTCGACGTAGGCGTAGTCGCGGGCGGCCTCGGGGTCGAGCAGCGGCTCCAGCTCCGCCCACCACTCGTCGTAGCCGAGGTCGGGACGGGCGAAGGCGCGCATCGTGCTCTCCGCCGCCTCCAGCACCGCCGCCCGGGACGCCTCGTCCCACTCCGGGACCGGCTGGGTGGTGACCGTCTCGCCGGTGTCGGCGTTGATTACCGGGGTGGGGGTGGCGTTGGCCGGAGAGCTGCGGGACGGGTCGGGGGCCGGGGTCGGGGCGGGCTCGCCCGAGCAGGCGGACGTGATCACGGCGGCCAGCAGTCCGGCCGCCAGCGCGGCGGGGGCGCGTCGCATCGGGTCTCCTTCCTCGGGTCGACCGCGATGTTCTCATCCGACGGGTTCGGCCGGGCGGCCAGCGCCGGGGACGGTCGACTGGTGGACGCGGGCGCCCCGGCCGGGCGTCGCGCACGTCCGGCAGGCGACCCCGCGTCGGCATCCACCCCGGCGTGATCCACCCTGGTCGCGTGGACCGGTCGGTCGCTAGTGTCGCCCATCGCACGACCCGCACCGATCGACTGCACGCACCGGCGAGAGGAGTCACGTGAACGACGCTGGCAACCCGTGGGTCTCCCGCCCCGTCGCGCCGGAGGCCTCGGCCACGACGGAGACCCCGCAGCTGCTGCTCTCCCCGGCCAGCGGGCCCCTGACGCCGCACCGTGGCGGCGTCCCGGCCCCCGACCGCGTCGACCAGCTGCCGACCGTGAAGCACCCGGCCGCCGCCGAGCTGTGGGTCGTCGGCACCCACGGCGGGGCCGGTGAGTCCAGCCTGGCCGCGCTGTCCCCCCGGTGGGCCGCCGCCGGGCACGGCTGGCCGCTCGTCGAGGGGGCGACCCAGCCCTCGGCACGGGTGGTGCTGGCCGCCCGCTCGAACCTGCGCGGGCTCCGCTCGGCCCAGGCCGCCGCCACCCAGTGGGCCGCGGGGCTGGTGCCGTTCGTCGAGGTCGTCGGCCTGGTGGTCGTGGCCGACGCCCCCGGACGGCTGCCCCGGCCGCTGCGCGACTTCGCCAAGGTGGTCAGCGGCGGCGTCCCCCGCACCTGGCACGTGGGCTGGATCGAGCCCTGGCGCCTGGGTGAACCGGTCTCGGTGGAGACTGCCCCCCGGGACGTCCGCCGTCTCACCGACGAGCTGCACACCCTCGTCGGCGCTGGCACCACCGGCACCTGAGAAGCAGCACCCGAGCACCGCACCCCTGAGAGGAACCACCATGTCCGACCTGCTCACCATCCTCCCCGCCGCCGGCGACCTGATCGGGCTCATCCCGCTCGAGATCGGCGACCCGACCGCCCAGCAGCCTCCGGGCACCGAGGGGCTCAACACCATCCTCGGCTGGGGCAAGTGGGTGGCGCTGGCCGTCTGCATCCTCGGCCTGTTCGCCGCCGGCGCGCTGATGGCCGTCCAGTCCCGTCGCGGTGAGGGCGGCGAGCACGTCGGCAAGCTCGGCTGGGCCCTGGCCGGCGTCGTGGTCATCTCCGCCGCCGCCTCGATCGTGGGCTTCCTGGCCTGAGTCCGACCCGCCGCAGCCCCGCACGCCCCCGGAGGAGGTCGAGATGGCATCGGAGGACACCCAGCAGAGCCCGTGGACCCGTCCAGGGTTCCTGGCCGCCGCCGTGGTGGTGGTCGGGATCGCGGTCGCGGCGATCGTGCTCTCGGTGCTCGCGCTGACGCGTGAGGACGACCCGGGCGACACGGCCGCGCCGGCGCCCGACCCGTCCGCCTCGCAGACCTCCGGCACCGACCCAGCGCCGGCGTCGGCCTCGCCCTCGCCCGCCGCCGAGGAGGAGACGGAGGACAGCGTCTGCGGCCTGTCCGGGGTCGAGACCGACGGGCGGCTGTCGACCGCCCCGGAGGCCGAGTGGGAGTACCAGGGCACCACCGCCTACCCGGTCTCGACGGAGTTCGGCCCGGCCGAGACCTCCGACGAGGGCTACCGGTACTGCTTCCAGCACACCCCGGAGGGAGCGCTGCTGGCGGCCTCGAACGCCGTCACCCAGGCCACCGACCCGGCCACCGTCGGGCCCTGGCTGGAGTACTTCCTGGCCGACGGCCCGGCCAAGGAGCAGATCCTGGCCCAGGGCGGTGAGCTCACCTCGGCGGAGGGCGTGCGTCTCTCCATCGCGGGCTTCCGGATGCTCGGCTACGACGGCGAGACCGCGACCGTGGACGTCGCGATGGAGGCCAGCGGGCAGGGTCAGCAGATCATCCTCTCCGCGGTGTACACGCTGGCCTGGGAGGACGGGGACTGGAAGCTGCAGGTGACCGACCCCACCGTCCCGTTCGACGTCAGCACGCTGCCCGACCTGTCCGGCTACGTCGCGTGGGGGGCCTGAGCCGTGGCGTGCGACGGGCTGAACGTCATCAACCCCTTCTGCCACGCCGAGGAGGGGCTGGAGAACCTGGTCGGCGACGCCATCAAGAACATGGCGAACGCCGTGTTCGAGGCCGTCGGCAAGGTGATCGAGACGCTGGGCACGATGTGGGTGCACATCGGCACGCCCACGCTGATCGGAGGCGACGCCGGCAGCGGGACCGGTGCGCCACCGACGGAGGCGACCGGTGGGTTGCAGACCGTGCTGGGCTACGTCTTCTGGGTCTGCCTGGCGGTCGCCGTGCTCTCGCTGATCGCCCTGGGGGCCTGGATCGCCACCCGGATGAGAGCCGGTGAGGGGATCGGCGCCCTCGGCCGGGTCGGTGTCATCCTGCTCGCGGTGATCACCGTCTCCGGGGCCGGTTCGCTGGTCAGCGCGCTGCTGCCCTCGGGGCCCAGCGGCTCCGGCGGGGCGGTCTTCTTCCTGCAGTCCGGGCTCTGGTGGTACACCGGTGCGGCCGCGGTGCTGGCGGTGATCATCGGCGGCATCCGGATGGTCTGGCAGCAGCGCGCCGAACCGGGCAAGGACACGGTGCGCGCGCTGCTCACGCTGGTGGTGGTGGCCGGTGCCGGGGTGACCGTGGTCAACACGCTGGTCGCCGCCTCCGACGCCTTCTCGGTGTGGATCATCAACCGCTCGACCGACTGCGACGTGGAGTCGGGCACCTGCTTCGGGGAGAACATCACCACGCTGCTCGCCCTGGGTGGGGCCGCCGGCGGCGCCTCGCCGCTGGTGCCGATGCTCATCATCATCCTCGGCCTCATCATCATCCTGGCCTCGTTCGTCCAGATCGTGCTGATGGTGGCCCGGGGCGGCATGCTCGTCATCCTCACCGGCATCCTGCCGCTGGCCGCCTCGGCCACCAACACCGAGATGGGGCGCAACTGGTTCCAGAAGTGCGTCAGCTGGCTGGTGGCCTTCATCCTCTACAAGCCGGCGGCCGCGATCATCTACGCCGCCGCCTTCCAGCTCACCGGCACCGACGTGTTCCGCGACGACGGCACGGGGCTGCTCTCGGTGCTCACCGGGCTGATGCTGATGGTGCTGGCGCTGCTGGCCATGCCGGCGCTGATGCGTTTCGTCACCCCGATGGTCGGCTCGCTGGCCGCCGGCGCCGGCGGTGGGGCGGTGGCCGCCTCGGCGGTGACCAGCATGCCCGACGGCGCGCTGAGCCTCGGCCGCTCGCTGGGCTCGGGCAGCACCGGCCAGGGCGGCGGCGGGCCCCAGGGCCAGGCCGGCTCGGCCGGTCCCGACGGCTCGGCCGGCACGGCCGGCAAGCCCGGCGCCGCGGGGGCTGAGAGCAGCGGTGGCGCCGCGCCGGCCCCCGCCGCGAGCACCGGTGGCGGCGGCTCCGGCGGAGGGGTCCCGGCCTCCAGCGGTGGCGGTCGCGCCGGAGGCGGCAGCGCCGGGACCGGCGGCGCCGGGAGCGGTGGGGGAGCTGGTGGTGGTGCTCCGGTGCCCGCCGCCGCGGGTGCCGGCGGTGGATCGGCGGCTGCGGCCGGCGGTGGTGCTGCGGCCGGTGGTGGTGCTGCGGCCGGCGGTGGTGCGGCGGCTGGCGGTGGTGCTGCGGCCAGCGGGGCGGCGGCCGGTGGCGGTGCCGCGGCCGCGGGTGCCGCGGGCGGTCCGATCGGGATCGCGGCGGTCGCCGGGGCGGCCGCGCTGAAGAAGGGTGGCGACGCCGCCGTCCAGGCCAGCCAGTCGGTGGCGAACAACGCGACAGGAGAAGGACCCGATGGCAGTCGTTGACACCACCCACCGGGGTGCCCGCACCTACGGCAACTGGCGGCGCCCCACCTCCCCGGGCATCCTCGGGCTCGGCTCGGTCGGCACCGCGGTGCTGCTCGGCGGCCTCATCATGGTGGTCATCACCGTGATGGTCGCCGGGGTGCTGGAGGCGGTCATCGCCTGCGCCGTCCTCGGCGTGCTGCTGCTGGCCGTCACGGTGAAGGACGCCCACGGCAAGAACCTGCTGACCCGCAGCTCGACCCGGGTCGGCTGGTGGGTCAACCGCTCCCGCGGCTCCAACGTCTACCGCTCCGGGCCGCTGGGGCGCGCGTTGTGGGGCACCTACCAGCTGCCGGGCCTGGCCGCCCCCACCCGGCTGAGCGAGCACACCGACTCCTACGGACGTCCGTTCGCGCTGCTGTACACCCCGGCCACCGGCTCGTACTCGGTGGTCATCGGCACCGAACCCGACGGCGCGGCCCTGGTCGACCAGGAGCAGATCGACATCTGGGTCGCCGACTGGGGCCACTGGCTGGCCAACCTCGGCGACGAGCCGGGTATCGAGGCGGCCTCGGTCACCGTGGAGACCGCGCCCGACTCCGGCACCCGGCTGCGCCGTGAGGTGTCGACGCAGCTCGACGAGGACGCCCCGGAGTTCGCCAAGGCGATGCTGCGCGAGACCGTGCTGCGCTACCCGGCCGGCTCCTCGACGGTGAAGGCCTACGTCGCGGTGACGTTCGCCGCGGCCGCCCGGCCCGGGGCCAAGCGGCGCAAGCCCGACGAGATGGGGCGCGAGCTGGCGGCCCGGCTGCCCGGGCTGACCGCGGGGCTGCAGGCGACCGGCGCCGGTGCCGCGCACCCGCTGAGTGCCCAGGAGCTGTGCGAGGCGATCCGGATCGCCTACGACCCGGTGGCGGCCACCCTGATCGACGAGGCCCACGCCGCCGGTGAGGTGCCGGAGCTGACCTGGCCCGATGTCGGCCCCTCCGCGGCGCAGGCGTCCTGGAACGGCTACCGCCACGACTCGGCCTACTCCTGCACCTGGGCGATGACCGCGGCCCCGCGCGGCAACGTGCAGTCCGGGGTGCTGGCCCGCTTCCTGGCCCCGCACCGCGACATCGCCCGCAAGCGGGTGACCCTGCTGTACCGGCCGATCGACGCGGCCCGGGCGGCGGCGATGGTCGAGGCCGACCTGCGGGCCGCGGAGTTCCGGATGACCTCCACCAGCAAGCCGGCCGCCCGCGACACCCTGGCGGTGCGGGCCGCGGCCGCCACCGCCGGGGAGGAGGCCTCCGGGGCCGGGCTGGTGAACTTCGGCCTGCTCGTCACGGCGACCGTCTCCGACCTGGAGAAGGCGGCCGACGCCCGGGCCGCGATCGACAACCTCGGCGCCACCGCCCGGCTGCGGCTGCGGCCGGTCTACGGCTCCCAGGACTCCGCCTTCGCCGCCGCGCTGCCGCTGGGCCTGGTGCTGCCCAAGCACATCAAGGTGCCGGCCGAGCTGCGGGACAAGCTGTGAGCCGGGGCACCGCGGCACGGCGGGCCGAGCCGGCCCCCGGCGGGCGTCGGCGCCGCAAGGGCGGGGCGGAGCGGGAGCAGAAGACCGCCGAGGTGCGTCCCACCCGGCCGTCGATGCGGGGCTGGATCGGGCGCGGGCGCGGTGAGTCCTTCTACGTCCAGGCCCCCGACGAGTGGCGCGGCACCACGGTGCAGGTGTGCGGGCTGTGGCCCTTCGCCATCGGCACCGGGACACCGATGATGGGCGTCCCGCTCGGCCGCCACATCCACACCGGCGCCACCTTGTGCTGCGACCCGATCTCGTGGTTCCAGCGGGCCAAGCTCATCTCCAACCCGTCGGTGTTCGTGCTCGGCAAGCCCGGGCTCGGCAAGTCGACCATCGTCCGGCGGATGGCCACCGGGTTGGCCGGCTACGGCGTGATGCCGCTGGTGCTGGGTGACCTCAAACCCGACTACGTCGACCTCATCGAGGCCCTCGGCGGGCAGGTCATCACGCTGGGCCGCGGCCGCGGCTACCTCAACGTGCTCGACCCCGGCGAGGCCACCCAGGCCGCCGAGCGGCTGCGCGCGACGGGTCACGAGAAGGAGGCCCAGCAGGTGCTCGCCGACGCCCACGGCCGTCGGCACACCATGGTCTCCGCGCTGCTGACGATCATGCGCCAGGCCCCGCCCAGCGACCGCGAGGAGACCATCCTCGACCGGGCGCTGAAGGTGCTCGACAGCCGCCACGTCGGCGTCCCGGTGCTCGGCGACCTGCTCAAGGTCATCCAGGACGGGCCGGAGGAGGTGCGCGCGGTCGCGCTCGACCGCGGCGACGACAACCGCTACCGCGAGATCACCGAGCACCTCGAGGCGTCCCTGATCGGGCTCACCGGAGGCGGCCGGCTGGGCGAGACGTTCTCCCGGCACACCACCAACCCGATGCGCCGCGACGCACCCGTGGTCTACGACGTCAGCGCCATCGACGACTCCGAGATGGACCTGCAGGCGGCCACCCTGCTGGCCTGCTGGTCGGCCGGGTTCGGCACCGTCACGGTCGCCAACGCGCTGGCCGACGCCGGGCTGGAGCCGCGCCGGCACTACTTCGTCATCCTCGACGAGCTGTGGCGGGCGCTGCGGGCCGGTCGCGGCATCGTCGACCGGGTGGACGCGCTGACCCGGCTGAACCGGCAGCGCGGTGTCGGGATGGCGATGATCTCCCACACCATGAGCGACCTGCTCGCGCTGCCCAGCGAGGAGGACCGGATGAAGGCCAAGGGCTTCGTCGAACGGTCCGGGATGGTCATCTGCGGCGGGCTGCCATCGGCGGAGATGCCGCAGCTGAACTCGGCGGTGCCGTTCTCGATGGCCGAGCAGGAGCTGCTGATCGGCTGGCAGGACCCGCCGGCCTGGGACCCCTCCACGGGGCGGGAGGCCGAGCCGCCGGGACGCGGCCGGTTCCTGGTCAAGGTCGGTGGCCGGCCGGGGATCCCGGTGCGGGTGGAGCTGACCGACGTCGAGCTGTCGATCAACGACACCAACCGGCTCTGGCACGAGCGGAGCCGGGTCGGGCGCCGCGCGGTCGACCCCGACGCGCCGGACGTCCTCGACCCCGACGCCCCCGCCCCGGAGCTGCCCGACGACGTCGACCCCAACATCGTCGGCCCCGACGTCGCCGGGCCGAGCCTGGCCCAGGACCCCTCGGCGGGGTCGGACGAGGCACGGGCCTCGTGAGCGCGGCCGGCAACCGGCGTCCCTCACCCGGCGGCACGTCCGGGGAGGTGGTGCTGCTGTGGATCGGCATCGTGCTGGTGCTGGGGACCGTCGGCTCGCTCTACGTGACGATGCACCTCGGCCACCGGCTGGCCGGCACCGGGGTGGCCGTCCCCTCCGACCCGTTCGCGGTCGCGTTCGGGCTGCTTGGCGGCGACCTGCCCTGGCCCGGCACCACCGGCACCGTGGTGCTGGTGGCCCTGCTGGTGCTGGTCGCGCTGCTCGCGGTGCTCGTCGGGCTGGCGGTGGCACGGCTGCGCGGTCGGCGCACCCGGGTCGACCGGGCGGCCAGCCACATGGGCCGCGGCCGCGACGTCGAGGCACTGAGCCGGAAGAGCGCCGAGGCGACCGCCCGCCGGCTGGGCGTGGCCGGGGTGCCCGGGGTGCCGGTCGGCCGGGCGGTGGGCTCGGGCCAGCAGCTCTACGGCTCCTGGGAGGACATGCACATCGACATCTGGGGTCCCCGCACCGGCAAGACCACGAGCCGGGCGGTGCCGGCGATCCTGGAGGCGCCCGGGGCGGTGCTGGTGACGTCGAACAAGCGCGACGTGGTCGACGCCACCCGCGACCTGCGCGCCCGCTCGGGGCCGGTGTGGGTGTTCGACCCGCAGGGCGTGGCGACGGAGCCACCGGGCTGGTGGTGGGACCCGCTCAGCTACGTCACCGACGAGGTGCGGGCGGCGCGGCTGGCCGAGCACTTCGCCGCGGGCTCGCGCGACCCCGGGGCCCGCACCGACGCCTTCTTCGACCCGGCCGGACAGGACCTGCTGGCCGGGCTGCTGCTCGCCGCAGCGCTGGACCGGCGTCCGATCATGCAGGTGTACAGCTGGCTGACCCGACCCACCGACGAGACCCCGGTCGACATCCTGCGGGCGCACGGTGTGGTGCTCACCGCCGACCAGGTGGCCGGGGTGGTCACCGCCCCGGACAAGCAGCGCGGCGGCATCTACGGCACCGCCCAGCAGATGGCCTCCTGCCTGACCAACCGGCAGATCGCGAGCTGGATCGCCCCGCTCGAGCCCGGCGACACGCGTCCCCGCTTCGACCCGGTCTCCTTCGTCCGTGACGGCGGCACCCTGTACTCGCTGTCCAAGGAGGGGCGCGGCACGGCCGGGCCGCTGGTCACCGCGCTCACCGTGGCGGTCGTCGAGGCCGCGGAGGAGCTGGCCGCCCGCTCGGCCGGCGGCCGGCTGCCGGTGCCGATGGTGGGCGTCCTGGACGAGGCGGCCAACGTCTGCCGCTGGCGCGAGCTGCCCAACCTCTACAGCCACTACGGCTCGCGGGGGATCGTGCTGATGACGATCCTGCAGTCCTGGTCGCAGGGGGTCGAGGTGTGGGGCGAGGCGGGCATGAAGAAGCTGTGGTCGGCCGCCAACATCAAGGTCTACGGCGGCGGGGTCAGCGAGGCGGCGTTCCTGGAGGACCTGTCGCGGACCATCGGCGACTACGACCGGCTGCAGTCCTCCAGCTCCTACGGACGCGGCCACCGGACGGTCTCCCAGCAGCTGCAGCGCGAGCGGATCCTCGACGTGGCCGACCTCGCCGCGATGCCGAAGGGACGGGCCGTGGTGCTCGCCTCCGGGTCGCGGCCCACCCTGATCCGGACCACGCCGTGGATGGCCGGACCGCACGCCGAGGCCGTCCGCGCCTCCATCGCCGCGCACGACCCGATGGCGCGCCGCACCATCGACGAGGCCCACCAGGAGCTCGCCGCGGTGCAGGCCTCCGACGACGGCCCGCGGGGTGCCCGGTGAGCGCGCCTGAGGTCGACGGGCTCGAGGTGGAGACCGAGGCGCCGCTGTACTTCGGGTCGGTGGACGAGTTCGTCCGCGACTACCTGCGCCACGTCTACCGCCGCCGCATCGACGGCCGGAACCGCTGCTGGGCCGGGCGGTGGTGGGAGGTGGACGAGGCGGTGATCCGGCTGGAGGCGTTGTGGCGGGCCTGGGAGCAGCTGCGCCAGGACCCGGCACTGGGGATGAGCGTGTGGTGGCGCGACCACGCCGACTACCACCTGCCGATCCTGATGGACCCCGACGGCCCGTTCGCCGGGGCGACCGAGGGCGAGGAGAACCTCAGCCGGCGCGGGGAGCCGCTGCCGTACGTGGCGCCGCCCGAGGGGCTCTTCCCCGACCTCCGGACGCAGGGCTGAGCGTGGACCGCGGACCGGAGGACGTCCCCGACACCGTGACGGCCGAGCTGCGCGCGGCGGTGCGGGTGGCCGGCCTGACCGCGGACCAGTTCGCCCGGACGCGGGAGCAGGCCCTGCGCCGCCAGCTGGACGAGTGGCAGCGGGCGGAGCTGCACGCCCGGGTGGACCAGGACCACCGGGCCGACCGGCACCAGATGGCGCTGGCCGACCACCCGCAGTTCTGGGAGCGGGCCACCCCGCAGGAGATCGGCCGCACCTACGGCGCCGCCCGCGCCTGGGCCGACCGCGACCTGGAGGCCCGGCGGGTCGCCGACCAGCTCCGCGGCCAGCTGCGCAGCCGGTACGGGATCGACCCGGAGGCCGAGGTGCAGCGCGGGCTGGCGCGGGAGGAGCGGGCCGACGCCCGGCGCGCCGAGGCCGAGGCGGGCGGGGCCGAGCAGCGGGCCGAGCAGGCGTGGAGCGAGGCGACGACCGGCGGCTGGCACCCGGACGGGCGGGACGCGCCCGGGGCGGACCCGGGGGTCGCCGAGGTGGGTGTGCCGGGCGGGGTCGACGACGCCGGGGTGCCGACCGGGCACCCGGAGGCAGCCGGGCCGGAGGCCTGGGTCAGCACGCGGGAGGACGCGGGCCCGGAGCCCGGTGCGGCCGGCAGCGGTGCGGGAGGACGCGACGCCGACCCCGTGGCGGCGAGCCGGGCCGAGGTGGAGGACGACCGGGCCCGCGAGGCGCGCGCCGACGGCGTCCGCTCCTACGACTCGGCCGAGCGCCGGGACGCCACCGCCGCGGCCCTGGAGGCCCGCGGCATCGACCCGCGCACCGTCGCCACCCGGATGCGCGCCGACGTCAGCCAGGCCCGACCGGCCACCGAGGCGACCCGGATCCCCGGACGCGCCCGGACGGCCGCCGCCCGGGCGGGCCGCGTCCGCGGCGTCCGGCGGCAGACCGCGCCCGAACGCTGAGGCACCGCGGGCGGTCTCAGCCGAGCCGGCGGCGCAGCACCTCCGCCCCCGGTCCGGTGAGGGAGCCCGCCACCCCGGCCCGCCCGGCCAGCACCATCAGCACCGCCTCGCCCGGGCCGCGGGCCTCCGGGCCGCGCCCGGTGGACCAGTCCAGGTCGGTGGCGACCAGCCGCACGCCCCGCCCGTGCCAGAAGCCGCGCAGCGGAGGAGCGGTGACGGCGAACGGCAGGCACACCTCCAGGCGGTCTGCGGGCACCTCCCGCGGCAGCCCGAGCGGGCGCCGGATGTCCTGGTGGTGGACCAGGGCGTCGACCAGCCCGACTCGGCCGCCCATGCTGGCCGTGGTGCCCTGCGGCGTGAGGTGGCCGCGGAGGAAGGCCACCAGCTGTCCCGGTGTGCGGTCGCGGTAGTCGTCCAGGGCGGCGTCGTTCAGCCGGCCGGGACGCAGCCGGGCGCGCAGCAGCCGGTGCAGCAGATCGGCCCGGCCGTGCTCCTCGTAGCTGACCAGGTGCGCCACCACCTCCCGCACCGTCCACCGGCTGCACAGCGTCGGGTGCTCCCACTGCTGCGGGGTCAGCGTCTCCAGCAGGTCGGCCAGCTCGCTGCGCTCCGCCCGCGCCATCGCCATCACGTCCATCGGTGCTCCTCGCTCCGGGGGACCGGCCGGGCCCCGTCCCGCCGATCCTCCACCAGACGGCTCCGGCCCGGGAACCCGGCAGCGTCGGTCCCAGGGTGGGGACGGCGGCGCCGCGGTGGTTGGATCTGGTCGTGGACGACGTCGTGATCTGCCAGCCGCTGCGCACCCCGGTGGGCCGGATGGGTGGCGCGCTCGCCGACGTGGCCGCGGTCGACCTGGCGTCGGGGCTGCTGGCCGAGCTCGCCCGCCGCACGGGGCTCGCCGAGGACGAGGTCGACGACGTGGTGCTCGGCCAGTGCTATCCCAACGGTGAGGCGCCGGCGGTCGGCCGG
This sequence comes from Desertihabitans brevis, assembly GCF_003327535.1. Taxonomy (NCBI): domain Bacteria; kingdom Bacillati; phylum Actinomycetota; class Actinomycetes; order Propionibacteriales; family Propionibacteriaceae; genus Desertihabitans; species Desertihabitans brevis. The sequence goes on from NZ_QOUI01000004.1 coordinate 128,808, forward strand.
GTCGCCGCCCTCGACGCCGGACTCGGCACCGGGGTGCCCGGCCGGCAGGTGGACCGCCGCTGCGGCTCGGGTCTGCAGGCGGTGCTCGACGCCGCCGCGATGGTCGCCACCGGCGCCGCCGGGGTGGTGCTGGCCGGCGGGGTGGAGTCGATGTCGCAGGTGGAGCACTACGCGCTGCTGCGCGGCGGCACCCGCGGCGACGTCGTCCTGGCCGACCGGCTGGTGCGGGCCCGCGAGACCGCGGGCGGGCGCTCCCACCCGGTGCCCGGCGGGATGCTGGAGACGGCGGAGAACCTGCGGCGGCGCTACCGGATCGGCCGGGAGGAGCAGGACGCGCTCGCGCTGCGCTCCCACCAGCGTGCGGTCGCCGCCCAGCAGAGCGGCCGGTTCGCCGAGGAGCTCGTGCCGGTGCGGGTGCCGGGACGCCGCGGACGCCCCGACGTCCTGGTCGACCGTGACGAGCACCCCCGTGCCGACGCCAGCCTGGAGGCGCTGGCCGACCTGCGGCCGGTGCTGGCGGGCGACGACCCCGGGGCCACCGTCACCGCCGGCAACGCCAGCGGGCAGAACGACGGCGCGGCGGTCTGCCTGGTGACCCTTCGCAGCACCGCCGAGCGCCGCGGGTGGACGCCCGTGCTGGCGCTGCGCTCCTGGGCGGTGGCCGGGGTCGGGCCGGAGGTGATGGGCCTGGGGCCGGTGGCCGCGACCGCACGCGCGTTGGAGCGCGCCGGGCTGACGCTGGCCGACCTCGACCTCATCGAGCTCAACGAGGCCTTCGCCGCGCAGGTGCTGGCCTGCCTGCGGGAGTGGCGGGTCGACCCCGAGGACGAGCGCCTCAACCCCAACGGCTCGGGCATCTCCCTCGGCCACCCGGTCGGCGCGACCGGTGCGCGGATCCTGGCCACCCTGGCCGGCGAGCTCGGACGCCGGGACGCCCGCCTCGGCCTGGAGACGCTGTGCATCGGCGGCGGCCAGGGCATCGCCGCGGTGGTGGAACGGCTCGGCTGACCGCACCGGGCCGCCCGCCTCGCCCACCACGGCGCAGCCGGTACCCCGTCGCCCGCCTGCTCAGAACCGCCAGCGGGTGGCCCCGCCCGGCTCGACCGCGAGCACGGCGTGCGCGGCCCGGGCGTCCAGCCGGAACAGGTGCCAGGGCGGCCCGCCCGCCGAAGGGGCGCTGAAGGGCGCTGTGAGGGCCACCCCGGAGGCGTCCACCTCGCACGGCCAGCCCTCCTCGGTGGCGTAGCGCTGCGCGGTCCGGGCCACCACCTCCGGGTCCTCGACCCGCTCGGCCACACCCTCGACGACCAGGTCGAACTCGCGCACGGAGAGCGCCATCGCGCACCTCGGGTCACGGGTGAGGTTGCGGCCGCGCCGGGTGGCGAGCCCGGTGACGAACCAGAAGCAGCCCTCGCCCCAGACCGCGCCGAGGGCGTTGACGTGCGGGCTGCCGTCGGCGTCGGTCGTGGTCAGCCAGCAGGTGTGCCGGTCGGGACCGCCGCCGTCGGGGCCGACGGCGAAGCCCGCCTCCAGCCGCGTGCTGACGGCGTCCCAGCTCATCTCGGGCAAGCCGTAGCGGCTCGCCAGGTTCCTCGTGTCCATACCTGCTGCGACCCGGGCCACCACGCGGGCTCATCGCGGCCCGCGCGGCCCTCAGCCGACGACCCGGGTGAAGAAGGTGCTGTGCGGGCTCGGGTGGTAGCCGCCGAACGGCGCACACGGCCGGAACCCGGCGGAGGTGTAGAGCGCCCGGGCCGGGGCGAACGCGGCGGCCGTGCCGGTCTCCAGGCTGATCCGGGTGCAACCGTCGGCGACGGCCCGCTCGACCAGCGCGTCGAGCAGCCGGCGGGCCAGCCCGCGTCCCCGCAGCTCGGCGCGGGTGTGCATCGACTTCAGCTCGGCGTGAGCGCCCGACAGCCGGCGCAGCGCCCCGACCGCGGCCAGCCGGTCGTCGCAGCGCAACCCGTAGAAGGTGATGCCCGGCCCGCGCAGCGCGTCGATGTCGAGGGCGTGGACGTCCTCGGGCGGGCTGTGCAGTGCGGTGAAGGCCAGGTGCCGGCCCAGCAGCTCCCGCACCTCCACGCTGCCCGGGTCGTGCACGGCGACGTCGGTCTCGGTCACGGCCGGGACGCTAGCCCGGCCCGGTGACGGTCGTGTGTCGGCGGCGCGGGGCAGGCCGCCGGGGTAGGGGCGTAGGTTGGGGGTGAGGAGGCCGACATGGCACGTGGGAACGACCAGGTCGCGGCGCTGTCCGCGGCGATGGAGCAGATGGCGATCATCCTGGCCGGCGTGCGCGAGGAGCACCGCCGCCTGCCCACCCCGTGTGCGGGGTGGGACGTCGAGGCACTGGTCGGTCACGTGGTGGCCGGCCCGCGCAACTTCGCGCTGATGGGCGGCGGCGGGACACCGGACTGGGACGCCCGGCAGGAGGTGCCGCTGCAGGAGGCGGCGACCCGCTTCCGCACCGGGGCCGACGAGCTCTGGGAGAGCTGGCAGCAGGGCGACAGCGGGAACGGGCTGGCTGGCTTCGCCGCCGCCGAGTTCGCCGTGCACGCCTGGGACCTGGCCCGAGCCACCGGCCAGTCGATCCAGCTCGACCCCGCGGTCGCGCAGGCCGCGCTGGCCGTGATGCAGGAGTCGCTCACCGAGGAGAACCGCGGGGACGCCTTCGGGGCCGAGGTGCCGGTGTCGCAGAACGAGCCCGCCTACGCCCGGCTGGCCGCCTTCGCCGGGCGCGACCCGCATCGCTACGGCGTCGAGGAGGCCTCGTCGGCCGACTCGGACGAGGGCGACGTCCCGACGCCCTGACCCGCCCGCCGTCGGCGTCAGTGCTGCATGTCGACGAAGCGGGAGTAGTGGCCCTGGAAAGCCACCTCGACGGTCTTGGTGGGCCCGTTGCGGTGCTTGGCGACGATGAAGTCGGCCTCGCCCAGCCGGGAGGACTCCTTGTCGTACATGTCCTCGCGGTGCAGCAGGATCACCATGTCGGCGTCCTGCTCGAGGCTGCCGGACTCACGCAGGTCCGACAGCATCGGCTTCTTGTCGGTGCGCTGCTCGGGGCCACGGTTGAGCTGCGACATGGCGATGATGGGGATCTCCAGCTCCTTGGCCAGCAGCTTGATCTGGCGGGAGAACTCCGAGACCTCCAGCTGGCGCGACTCGACCTTCTTGCCCGAGGTCATCAGCTGCATGTAGTCGATGATGATCAGCCGCAGGTCGTGGCGCTGCTTGAGCCGGCGCGCCTTGGCCCGGATCTCCATCATCGTCAGGTTCGGCGAGTCGTCGACGAACAGCGGCGCCTCGCTGACCTCGCCCATCTTCTTGGCCAGCCGCGTCCAGTCCTCGTCGGTCATGGTGCCCTTGCGGATGTGGTTGAGCGGTATCTGCGCCTCGGCCGAGAGCAGCCGCATGGTGATCTCGGTCTTGCTCATCTCCAGGCTGAAGATGGCCGAGCACAGCCCGTTCTTGATCGACGCCGCCCGGGCGAAGTCCAGCCCCAGGGTGGACTTCCCCACGGCGGGACGGGCCGCGAGGATGATCATCTGCCCGGCGTGCAGGCCGTTGGTGAGCTCGTCCAGCTCGATGAACCCGGTGGGCACGCCGGCCATGTCGCCGGAACGGGAGCCGATCGCCTCGATCTCGTCCAGGGTGGACTCCATCAGCGCCGACAGCGGCTGGTAGTCCTCGCTGGTCTTGCCGTCGGTGACCGCGTAGACCTCGGCCTGTGCGGCGTCGACCAGCTCCGAGACGTCGCCCTGCCCGTCGTAGCCCATCTGGGCGATCCGGACCGAGGCCTCGACCAGCCGCCGCAGGATCGCCTTCTCCCGCACGATGGCGGCGTAGTAGCCGGCGTTGGCGGCCACCGAGACGCTGGCCAGCAGGTCGTGCAGGTAGACGTGGCCGCCGACCTTGGCGATCTCGCCGCGCTTGGTGAGCTGGGCGGCGACGGTGATCGCATCAGCGGGCTCACCACGTCCGTAGAGGTCGAGGATCGCCTCGTAGATGAACTCGTGCGCCGGACGGTAGAAGTCGCGGCCCTTGACGGTGTCGACGACGTCGGCGATCGCGTCCTTGCTCATCAGCATCGCGCCGAGCACGCTCTGCTCGGCCTGCAGGTCCTGCGGCGGGGTGCGGTCGACGGCACGCGCCCCGGCGTCGAGATCCCTGACCTCGGCAATGCTCACCAGCTCGCTCCTCCCTTCGACGACCCGCCGCCCGACCGACGGCGGGCACCCGGTGCGGCTCTGCCCGGGCGTCCTCCCAGCCGCGGGCAGCGGGGTGCCGGAGCGTGCTGGAGAGGACTGCCTGCGACGCTACGACGCCCCTCCGACAGTTCCCTCCGAGCGCGCTCCGTGCGGTCCCGGGTGCTGCTCGCCGGTTCACCATAGGGGCGTCGCGGAGCACCGCCAACCCCGGTTGTCCACAGGGGCTGTGCAGAACCGGTGGATGGCTGTGGAGACACGCTGGGGAGTTGTGCAGAACCTGGGCACAGGGGTGTGGACGTCCCCCCGATCGGAGTCGCGAAACCGGCTCTGACCAGGCGTTTCGATTGTGCAGAAGACGCGCCTGGAAGAATTTTCGGCGGCTCGCCGGGCGCGGCGGCGGGCTTGACACGGGGCTCGGCGGCGTGCTGTCGGCGCCGAGTTGTGCACAGAGGGTGTGCATAGCTCGCACGGCGCGTACGGCGCTGATGATCTTGCTCCGACGGGGCCGGTGTGGTTGGTTCGCAGGTGCCCGACGTCCCCGGCCGGAGCCCGTCCGGTCGCCAGAGAAGGAGGCCCGACGTGCAGCGAGGCACCCGTCGCGGAGGTCATCGTGGCTGAGGCGGGTCGGCCCGCCCCGACCGCCGCCACCGCTGATCAGGAACCGCCCGGCCGGTGGAAGCTGATCGGCCCCGGCCTGATGGTCGCGGCCACCGGCGTCGGCGCCGGCGACCTGGTCGCCACCCTGGTCGCGGGGCAGAAGTTCGGCTACGCCCTGCTCTGGGTGGTGGTGCTGGGCTGCCTGCTCAAGATCATCCTCGTCGAGGGCGCCGGCCGGTTCTCCCTCGCCACCCAGAAGACGATCTTCCAGGGATGGCGCTCGCTCGGGCTGTGGACCTCGATCTACTTCGGGCCCTACATCGTCGTGTGGGGCTTCGTCTACGGCGCCACCGCGATGCTCTCCACCGCCCTGCCGCTGGCCTCGCTGTTCCCCCAGGTGCCGCTGCCGGTGTTCGCGATCGCGTCGGGGCTGATCGGCTTCGTGCTGGTCTGGTTCAACCGCTACAGCGGGTTCGAGAAGATCACCGCCGTGCTGGTCGGGGTGATGTTCCTGACCGTCGTCGGGGCAGCCGTGCTCACCCTGCCCAACCTGCTGGACGTCCTCAGCGGTCTGGTGCCGCGGGTGCCGGAGGGCTCGATCGTCAACGTGCTCAGCGTCGCCGGCGGCGTCGGCGGGACGATCACCCTGGCCGCCTACGGCTACTGGTTGCGCGAGAAGGGCTGGCACACCCCGAAGTTCATGAAGGTCATGCGGATCGACAACGCGATGGCCTACGTCGTCACCGGCGTCTTCGTCGTCGCGATGCTCATCGTCGGGGCGGAGCTGCTCTACTCCGCCGGCCTGGCGATCGACTCCGGCGACCGGGGGCTGCTGTCGCTGGCCGACGTGCTGTCGGAGCGCTACGGCGTCGTCTACGGCAAGGTCTTCCTGATCGGTTTCTGGGCCGCCTCGTTCTCCTCCATCCTCGGGGTGTGGAACGGTGTCTCGTTGATGTTCGCCGACTTCATCGGCCACAGCCGCGGGCTCGAGCCCGGCCACCCCGACACCCGGGTCGGCGGGAAGTGGTTCAAGGTCTACCTGCTCTGGCTGACCTTCCCGCCGATCATCCTCGTCTTCGTCGGCGAGCCGGTGCCGGTGATCCTGGCCTACGGCGTGCTGGGGGCGTTCTTCATGCCGTTCCTGGCGATCACCCTGCTCTGGCTGCTCAACTCCCGCCACACGCCGCAGCCCTGGCGCAACCAGCTGCTCGGCAACGTCGGGCTCGGCCTCGTGGCGCTGTTCTTCGTGGTGCTGGCCGTCCAGCAGCTGCAGAGCGCGATCAGCGACGTCACCGGCTGAGCGGCGAACCCTCGCGGGCCATCTGGAACATCGGCCAGCCGTACCAGGTCGGGCCCGACGGGACGTTCGCCGACACCCGGGCGAACCCGCGCCGGCGGTAGAACGCCTCGGCCCGCGGGTTGCCGGTCATGATCCACAGGTAGCAGGGGTGCTCGCCGAGCAGGGCGTCGGCGAGGGCCGCCCCCGCGCCACCGCCGTGCACCGCGGCGAGGGTGTAGAGCGAGCTGAGCTGCAGCATCCCCGGCGGCCGGCGCAGGCCGAGCGCGTCGGCGTCGGGGTAGCTGCTGAGCAGCCGACGCTCCCACTCCTCCCCGCCGGAGGTGCTGCGGGCGATCCCCACCACCTGCCCGTCGTCATGCGGGCCACCAGGTGGCGGGCCGGACCGGGGTCGGCGAGCTCGGCCCGCAGGTCGGCCACCAGCCGGTCGCGGGGCCGTCCGCCGCTGGCCGACGAAGCCCGGCGGCAGCTGGGGGTAGGTCTCGGCCAGCGCCTGCAGGTGCACCTCGACCCACTCCCCCGCGTCGGCCGGGGTCGGGACGTCGATCCGCCAGCGACCGGTCTGCGGGGTCACGCGCTCCTCCTCCTCGCCGGCTCGCGTCGGTGGAGCGGCCCCGCCATGATGCTCCGGTGGAGTTCCTGCGCGCGGACCAGGCCCGGATGCACCTGGTGATGATGCTCGCCCTCACCTTCGGCACCGGGATCATCGACGCCGTCGGCTACCTCGGGCTGGACCGCGTCTTCACCGCCAACATGACCGGCAACGTGGTGATCCTCGGCATGGGTCTGGCCCGGGCCGAGGACCTGCCCGTGCTCGGCCCGGCGGTCGCGCTGGTGGCCTTCCTGCTCGGCGCCGGGATCGGCGGCCGCTCGCTCAGGGGTGCGCGGACCGGGTGGAGCGGACGCAGCAGCATCGCCTTCGCCGCGGTCGGTGCGCTGGTGCTGGGCACCGGGGTGGCGAGCCTGTTCGTGGTGCCCGAGGAGGGCACCGTCTGGGGTGGCGTGGTCACCGCGCTGCTGGGGCTGGCGATGGGCGCCCAGGCCGCCGCCGCCCGCCGGCTCGCCGTCGCCGACGTCACCACGGTGGTCGTCACCTCCACCATCGTCGGGCTGGCCGCAGAGTCCCGGCTGGCCGGCGGCACCGGCAAGAACGCCGGCCGCCGCGTGCTGGCGGTGCTGCTCATCCTCGCCGGGGCGGCCGCCGGGGCCCTGCTGCTCAAGGTGCACATCGGGCTCGGGATGGCGGTGGCCGGCGTGCTCGCCCTCGTGGTGGCGCTGCTCGGTCACCTGGCGCGGGAGCGGGTCGCCGACGCGAGACCCTGAGATCGTGTGCGCGGGAGCGCTCGTCGGCTGCGACTCGCCGCGACACGCCGGGCGTGACCGGAATGACATACGCGTGCGCAGGGTGCGCGGGACGGGGAGGGGAGCAGATGGAGCGCTGGGACGCCGTCGGCGAGGTCGACGACCTCGAGGCCGAGCTGCTGGTGCAGGGAGACCACCTGCGGACGCTGATGGTCGCCAGTGCCGACGGGGCGGCGACCATCGCGGGCCGGGTCGACACGCTCACCTCCCCGGCCGACCAGCGGCTGCTGCTCACCGCCCGCGCGGTGGCCGACGTGGTGCTGGTCGGGGCCGGCACGGTGCGCGCGGAGGGGTACGGGCCGCTGGTGGTCGAGGCGGATATCAGCGCCCGCCGGGGGGCCCGGGGCCAGACGCCGCACCCCGGGCTGGCGGTCGTCACCGCCACCGGTGACCTCGACCTGGAGCACCCGCTGTTCACCGAGGCCGTCACCCGGCCGCTGGTGGTCACCACCGAAGGCTGCCCCCGGCGCGACCGGATCGAGCAGGTGGCCGACGTCGTCACCGCCGGCGCCCAGACCCTGGACGTCCGGGCCGCGGTCGCCGCGCTGCGCGCCCGCGGGCTGCGCCGGATCGGCTGCGAGGGTGGTGCCCGGCTCAACCAGGCGCTGCTGGCTGCCGACCTGGTCGACGAGCTCGTGCTCACCACCGCGCCGCTGCTGGTCGGTGGGGAGGCTCCGCGGATCGTCCACGGCGCGGTGCTCGACCCGCCCCGCCCGCTGCGGCTGGTCGGCGTGCTGCGGTCCGGCGACCACCTGTTCACCCGTTGGTCGCTGCGTTGAGCACCGGCCCCGGGGAGGGTCGGGGCGGCAGTCAGAGCAGGCCGAGGGCGCGGGCCCGCTCGACGGCGGCGTCGCGCCCGTTCACCCCGAGCTTGCGGTAGAGGTGGCGCAGGTGGGTCTTGAGGGTGTTGGTCGAGATGTAGAGCCGCTCGGCCACCGTGGCCAGCAGCAGGTCGGAGTCCAGGTGCTCCAGCACGTGCCGCTCAGCGGGGCTGAGCTCGACCTCCGCGGCCAGCAGCCGGCGCATCATCCGCGCGGCGCGGGACCGGTCGACCTCCAGCCCGACGCGTTCGCTGGCCACGTGCCACCGGACCCGGGCGCTCTCGGCGATGTCGGCGTACCCGGCCCGGTCGGCGGCCACCGTGAGGGTCGACATCACCCCGATCGCGTTGCGGACCGACAGCGACGGCCGTTCGTGCAGGTAGGGCCGGAGCAGCTCGACCGCCTCGTCCTCACGGCCCGCCCGGGCCAGGATCCGGGCTCGGGCGAGGTCGACCACCACCTGCTGGTTGGGGAACCCGATCGCCTCGAGCAGGTCGACCTCCTCCTGCGCCTCCGCCAGCCGGTCGGCCAGCAGATCGGCACGGAACGCGGCCACGGTGATCAGCGACCGCTGGAACGGCGTCAGCGTCGGGTCGCCCTGACGGAAGGCGTCCACCCGGTCCGAGGCCTCCCGCCCGTCGCCGAGCGCGGTCAGCATCACGTCGAGGTAGACCGTCAGCGGGGTGGTGTCGGGCCGGGGCGGACGGGCGGTGACCCGTTCGAGGTGCTGCCGGGCCCCGGTCAGGTCCGAGCCCTCCATGCGCATCCAGCTCTCGGCCAGATGGGCCAGCTCGACCGTGGCCTGCTCGCCCTCCCCGCCGTCGCGCGCGGTCCCGAACGCCGCCACGGCCGACTCGCGGGCCTGCCGGTACTCACCGAGCAGCGCGAGCGCGAAGCTGTCGGTCGCCCGGGCCCGACCCTGCAGCCACGGCACCCCGGCCAGCCCGGCCAGGGTCGCCGCCTGCCGGGCGGTGGCGTGAGCGGCCTCCAGCTCGCCGTGGTGCAGCCGCCACAGCGCCTGCTCCGAGCGCAGCGCGGCGGTCACCACGTGCTGCAGCCGGACGGTCTCGCCGGGCTCCCGCGCCGGGGCCTGCTCGCTGCCGAGCGTGTCAGGTCCGGCGGTGCCCAGCCGGTAGTTGGTGCAGCGGTCCAGCTGCAGCCGGTAGGCGTCCAGTAAGGCCCGCTGCAGCGGCGACCGCCGGGTCCCGGGGCCGGTGAGCAGCGCCTCGACGGTGCCCAGCGCGGTGGCCGGATCGGTGTCGCGGGTGTGCACCAGCCGCAGGTAGCCGCGCATCATCGCCACCCGCCAGTCGGGCCGGTGGGAGAGCTGGTCCAGCAGGGCGTCCAGGACGGCGGTGTCGCTGTGCAGCCGGGGCAGCAGCTCCTCGCCCAGTGCGGTGACGGCCGCCTCCTCCTCGCCCTCGGCCAGCAGCCGCTCGACGGCGGCGAGCCCCTGCCCCGAGCTCCGCAGCCACTCCACCACCCGGCGCCCGTGCTGGCGGTCCTGCGGGGTGGCTCCGGTCGTGAGCCGGGCGGTGAGCGAGCGGCGCAGCACCGGGTTGAGCTCGGCGGTGCCGGCGTCGAGCCAGCGCACCGGGACGCCGCTCGACGCCAGCTCCGACAGCCGGGACCAGGCGTCGGGCCGGCCGCTCACGCCGGCGGCCGACTCCGGGGTGAGGGCATCCAGGGCCGCGAGGTCGCTCAGGAGTGCCAGCTGGTCGGGCTCGAGCGCACCGAGCACCTCGGTGCGGACGTAGTCGTCCAGCAGCACCATCAGCTGGTGGGCGGCCCGGGTGTCGCCGTGGTGCTCGGCCAGCAGCCGCATCGCCGCCGACCAGCCGTGCGTGGAGGCGACCGGTGTCGCGGTGTCGCCCAGCTGGTGCGGGTCGTGCCCGCACAGCCGCAGCAGCGTCCGGTACTCCTCCTCGGTGAAGGCGAGGTGGCGGTCCGCGACCTCGGTCAGCACCCCGCGGGAGCGCAGCAGACCCAGCGGCAGCGCCGGGGTGGTGCGGGTGAGCAGCACCAGCCGGGTCCGCTCGGCCGACTACGTCCGGGCGACCAGCGGTTCGACCAGGCCGGGGGTGGTGAGCCGGTGGAGCTGGTCGACCACGACGACCGCCGCGCTGTCGTCCACGTCCAGCTCCGCGGTCAGCGCCCGCACGGCCCGGTCGGCCGAGCCGGCCTCGAGCTGCACCCAGCGGGTCGCCGCCCTCCCCCGGCGGCGCAACCAGGACGCCGCCGCGGTCGTCTTGCCGAACCCGGCCGGCGCCCGCACCAGGGTGACCGGCCGCTCGACGGCGTGGTCGAGCTGGGCGTGCAGGCGGGAGCGCGGCACGTGCGGGTCAGGAACCCGTGGCACGCCCGGGAGGGCGGCCGGACGTCGGTCGTTCAGGACGTACCCCCGTTCGTCCTCGTGGTCGAGCCGGCCCCCATCGTAGGCGGGGCGGTGTCCGGAGGGGGTGATCTGGGTCACCCTCGGTTTCACCCCCGCTCACCCAGCGGGGGACGGACCGGTGGTGCCAGGGTCTACCCAGGGGCCGCCTCTCGGGGGATGGGCAGCGCCCGCGGAGCCGCGAGCCACACGGGTCGCGGCTCCGTCGTGTCCGGCCGTCGCCTTTTCACCCGCGCCGCGGTGGGAACTCTCCTGTCACCTGCGACCAGTAGGGTCACCGTCGCAGCAGCGAGCGAGAGGCGGAAGCATGGAGATCTGGACGGGCAAGCCCTATCCCCTGGGGGCGACCTACGACGGCAGCGGGGTGAACTTCGCGCTGTTCTCCGAGGCCGCCGAGTCCGTCGAGCTGTGCCTGGTCGACGACGACCTGCAGGAGACGCGGATCGAGCTGACCGAGGTGGACGGCTACGTGTGGCACGCCTACCTGCCCGGCATCCAGCCCGGCCAGCGCTACGGCTACCGCGTGCACGGCCCCTACGACCCGGCCGCCGGCCACCGCTGCAACCCGGCCAAGCTGCTGCTCGACCCGTACGCCAAGGCCATCGACGGCCAGATCGACGGTGACGAGTCGCTGTTCTCCTACCGCTTCGACGACCCCGAGGCGTTCAACGACGACGACTCGCTCGGCCACACCATGCTGTCGGTGGTCGTCAACCCCTACTTCGACTGGGGCTTCGACCGCCCGCCGGCCCACGAGTACCACGAGTCGGTGATCTACGAGGCCCACGTCAAGGGCCTGACGATGACCCACCCCGACATCCCCGAGGAGATCCGCGGCACCTACCAGGGGCTCGCGCACCCGGCGATCATCGACCACCTGACCACCCTGGGGGTGACCGCGATCGAGCTGATGCCGGTGCACCAGTTCGTCAACGACACCCACCTGGTGGAGAAGGGCCTGTCCAACTACTGGGGCTACAACACCATCGGCTTCCTGGCCCCGCACAACGGCTACTCCTCCTCCGGCACCCGCGGGCAGCAGACCACCGAGTTCAAGGCGATGGTCAAGGCGCTGCACGAGGCCGGCATCGAGGTGATCCTCGACGTCGTCTACAACCACACCGCCGAGGGCAACCACCTCGGCGAGACGATCGCCTTCCGCGGCATCGACAACGCCGCCTACTACCGGCTGGCCGACGACAAGCGGCACTACTACGACACCACGGGCACCGGCAACAGCCTGCTGATGCGCAACCCGCACGTGCTGCAGCTGATCATGGACTCGCTGCGCTACTGGGTGACCGAGATGCACGTGGACGGCTTCCGCTTCGACCTCGCCGCCACCCTGGCCCGGCAGTTCCACGAGGTCGACAAGCTCTCGGCCTTCTTCGACATCATCCAGCAGGACCCGGTGGTCTCGCAGGTGAAGCTGATCGCCGAGCCGTGGGACCTCGGCGACGGCGGCTACCAGGTGGGCAACTTCCCGCCGCTGTGGACGGAGTGGAACGGCATGTACCGCGACACCGTCCGCGACTTCTGGCGCGGTGAGCCGGCCACCCTGCCCGAGTTCGCCTCCCGGCTGACCGGCAGCTCCGACCTCTACAACCACTCCGACCGGCGGCCCACCGCCTCGATCAACTTCATCACCGCCCACGACGGGTTCACCCTGCGCGACCTGGTCTCCTACAACGAGAAGCACAACGAGGCCAACGGCGAGGGCGGCAACGACGGCGAGAGCCACAACCGGTCGTGGAACTCCGGTGCGGAGGGCGAGACCGACGACGAGGCGATCAACGCGCTGCGGCTGCAGCGCCAGCGCAACTTCATCACCACGCTGATGATCAGCCAGGGGGTGCCGATGCTCGCCCACGGCGACGAGCTCAGCCGCACCCAGCAGGGCAACAACAACGTCTACGCCCAGGACAACGAGCTCTCCTGGGTGGACTGGGACCTCGACCAGGAGGAGACCGACCTCATCGGGTTCACCCGGGCCGCGATCCGGCTGCGCCGCGAGCACCCGATCTTCCGCCGGCGCGACTTCCTCGCCGGTGAGGCGGCGAAGGGCGGGGCGTCGCAGCTGGGCGAGATCGAGTGGTTCCAGCCCGACGCCGACCCGATGAGCGACGCCGACTGGGAGCAGGGGTTCGCCCGCACCCTGATGGTCTTCCTCAACGGCGACGCCATCCCCGAGAAGGACACCCGCGGCCAGCGGGTGGTCGACGAGCGGTTCATCCTGATGTTCAACGCCCACACCGAGCCGGTCACCTTCACCCTCCCCTCGGAGGACTACGGCACCGGGTGGGTGGTGCGGCTCGACACCGCGACCGGGTACTCCGCGGTGCGTCGGGTCGACGCCGAGGCCGAGACGGTCGACGCCGGCCAGAGCGTCGACGTCCCCGGGCACTCGATGCTGGTGCTCTCGGCCACCTCGGTGCCGGAGGCCTCCCAGCAGGGCGCCGCCGAGCGGGCCGCCCAGGCGTCCAAGACCTCCTCGCGCCTGGCGATGCGGAGGCGTTGAGGCCTCAGCGCAGCCGGACCGGCGCCTCGTCGAGCGAACGGAGACGCTCGACCAGGCGCCGGCGCACGTCCGGCCACTCCGCGGAGAGGATCGAGAACACCACGGTGTCGCGCCAGCTGCCGTCGGCCCGCAGCACGTGGTGGCGCAGCACCCCCTCCTGGGTGGCGCCCAGGGCCAGCACCGCCTTCCGCGAGCGCTCGTTGACCGCGTCGGTCTGGATGTGCACCCGCTCGAACCCGGAGTCGAAGGCGTGGCCGAGCAGCAGCAGCTTGCACTCGGGGTTGACCGCGGTGCCCCACACCGCCGGGGTGTAGGCGGTCCAGCCCAGGTGGACCCTCCGGTTCGCGGGGTCGACGTCGCCCAGGGAGGACGTCCCCACCACCCGTCCGTCGTCGGGGCCGCCGACGATCCGGATCACCCAGGTCCGTCCGCCGCTGGCCCAGGGGTAGCGGCGGGCGAAGGTGGCGAACTGCTCGACCGAGCCGGGACGTCCGGCGCTGCCGCCGCCGTAGCCGGCCGCGAACACCTCCGGCCGCGCGATCGCGTCGTGCAGCTCGACGTAGTCGGCGCCGGTCAGCGGGTCCAGCCGGACGAACCGGCCGCCGAGCGGGTGGTCGAGGGGGAGGCTGGGGTCCATCGGGCCATTCTCGCCCGCCCCGCTGCGCGCCGGAAGGGCTGGTGCTGCGGCGGTGGTGGAGTACAGGGATCTCGCGCCAGGGTGCCCGTCCGCCGGAACCGGCCCCGCGCCGCTGTGCGGGTGGTGTCGCCGCTCCGCGCCACCCTGGCGCAGGATCACCGCGCCGGCCGGCGGGATCGGTCGTGCCTTGCCGGGGTGAACACTCGGCGGAGTGCGCCGTCGGGGCTGGTCTGGACCACGGCCGGGGTGGGAGGCTCGTCAGGCCCCGACCGCCCCCGGTGAAGGACCTGCCATGACCTCCTCCCACCCCGCCGCCCCGCCCCGCCCGTCCGGGAGCACCCCGGCACGGCTGACCGCGTTCGCGGCGGCCCTGCTGGCCGCTGCGCTGGCGGTGGGCCTGCTGCCCGCCGCCGCCGACGACCACGGACGTCCGGAGCTGACCGGGTCGAGCTCCACGCTGCTGCAGCAGGCCACGCACGACGTGGCGCCCGGGCTGGCGATCACCTCCTTCCAGCGGTTGCAGCCACAGGGCTGGGTGACCGGCCACGTGATGACGGCCGACCTCGACACCCCGTCGCTGTCGCTGGACGTGGTCGACGGCGGCACCGTGTCGGCGTCCAACCAGACCGTCAGCGAGCTCGCCGGGCAGGCCGACGCGGTGGCCGCGGTGAACGGCGACTACTTCGACATCAACGCCTCCGGCGCCCCGGTCGGCACCAACGTCTCCTCGACCGGCGGCCTGCGCACCGCAGCCCCGGAGCCCCGCGAGAGCCTCACCGTCACCGACGAGAAGGCGGCGGTGCAGCAGCTGATGTCGGCGGCGACGGTGCGGGTCGACGGGGTCGAGCTGGACGTCCCCGCGGTCAACTCCCCGTCCTGGCGGGCCGACCAGCTCGCGCTGTTCACCCCGGTCTGGGGCGCCCACCCGGTGGGCTCGCTGCTCACCGCGGGTGAGGACGTCCGCGCGGTCGAGCTGGTCGACGGCCGCGTCACCCGGGTGCTGGACGCCGCCGCGCTGGCCGAGCCGCTGGCCGAGGGCACCAGCGTGCTGGTGGGACGCGGGGCCGCGTCCGCCCGGCTGGCCGGCGTCGAGCCCGGGCAGCCGGTGCAGGTCAGCCTGGAGGTCAGTGCCGACGTCGACCTCGCCGTGGGTGGGGCCCAGCGGCTGCTGGTCGACGGCGAGGTGACCGGTGTCGACCAGGCCACCGCGGCGCGGACCGCGGTCGGGGTGTCGCAGGACGGCACCCGGCTCTGGGTGGTGGCGGTCGACGGCCGCCAGGCCGACGCGCACGGCATGACGCTGCAGGAGCTGGCGGCGCTGCTGGACGACCTGGGTGCCTGGAACGCGGTCAACCTCGACGGCGGCGGCTCCACCGCGATGGTGGCCCGACCCGCCGGCGAGCGCGACCTGCGGCTGGTCAACCGGCCCTCCGACGGCAGCGAACGCCTCGACGCGAACGCGCTGGTGTTCCGCTCCCGCGCCACCGGTCAACCCGACGACGTGCTGGCACGACCGCTGCTCGACCCGCCGGTGGGCCTCGACGTCCCCGGTGCGGACGCCCTGCTGCCCGGGCTGACGCGCACCGTGGTCGCCAGCGGCCTGGACGCCGACCACGCCGCGGTCGAGGCCCGCGGTCGGTTCACCGCCGCGCCCCGCTCGCTGCTGGCCGTCGACGGCACGACCGACGCCCCGGTGCCGGGCCAGCAGGCGGTGGTGGTGCGTGGGGTCGCCCCCGGCACCGGGCAGGTGACCTTCGACGGCCGGCTCCCCGGCGGGCGAACCAGCGAGCGCATCCCGCTGACGGTGCACCAGGAGATGGTCGGGCTGGAGCCGTCCGCGCCACTGCTCGCGCTGCCCGCGGGGGAGCCGGGTGCGGCCGCCGTGACGCTGTCGCTGACCGCGGTGGACGCCGACGGGCACCGGGTGCCGGTGGAGACCCGCGACGTCACGGTCGGGGTCGAGGGCGGCGCCGAGGTGCGCCCGTCGGGACCCGCCACCTTCGCGGTGACCTCCACCGTGGCCAGCGGCGCGGCCGAGATCACCCTGGAGGTGCTCGGACACGAGGTCCGCGTGCCCGTGACCATCGGCTACCAGACCGAGGCGGTCGCCGACTTCTCCGACGCCGCGGCCTGGAAGCCCGGGTCGGCCCGTGCCCCGGTGAGCGTGACCCCCGCCGACGGACCGGAGGGCAGCGCCGGTCTCGCGGTCGAGATGGACTTCACCACGAGCACCGCCACCCGGGGCGCCTACGCGGTGCCGCCGGCCCCGGTCGAGGTCGACGGCCAGCCGCGCGCGTTCACCCTGTGGGTGCACGGCAACGGCCAGGGCCAGTGGCCGCGGCTGCAGGTGACCCGCGGCGACGGCACCTCGACCAACCTCGACGGGCCGCTGCTGAGCTGGACGGGGTGGCGCCAGATCACCTTCCCGGTGCCCGCCGGCACGGCCTACCCGCTGACGATCACCGCGATCCGGCTGATGGAGACCCGCGCCTCGGCCAGCTACACCGACCGGGTGGTGCTCGCCGGGCTGGACGCCCAGGTGCCGGTCGCCGTCGAGCAACCCGAGCGTCCCCGCCGGGTCGACCCGGCCGTCCTCACCCAGGGCGACGTGGACGACCGCCCGCAGCGCATCGCGGTGATGAGCGACACCCAGTTCGTGGCCCGTGACGGGGAGGACGGCGCGCTGGTGCAGGCCGGCCGCCGGACCCTGCGCGAGATCGTGGCCGAGCGCCCCGACCTGCTGCTGGTGGCCGGCGACCTGGTCGACGAGGCCTCCGACGCCGACTTCGCGCTGGCGCGGAAGGTGCTGGAGGAGGAGGTCGGCCAGACGGTGCCGTGGGTGTACGTGCCGGGCAACCACGAGATCATGGGTGGCGGCATCGAGCGGTTCGAGCAGCACTTCGGCGAGACGATGACCACCCGCGACCTCGGCGGCACCCGCGTGATCACCCTGGACTCCTCGAGCGGGACGCTGCACCCGGGCGGGGACACCACCCAGCTGCGGGAGCTGGAGCGGCTGCTGGACGAGGCGCTGGCGACCCGTTCGATCACCGGTGTGGTCGTGGTCGACCACCACCCGGTCGACGACCCGCACCCCGACCAGGCCAGCCAGCTGGGGGACCGGACGGAGGCGGCCGCCCTGCAGCGGGTGCTGAATGAGTTCCGCGCCGCCGGCAAGTCCGCGGCGATGGTCAGCGGGCACGTGGGCACCTTCGCGGTGGACGCGGTCGGCGGCGTCACCCGCTACATCAACGGCAACTCCGGCAAGTCCCCGTCGGGGGCCGCGGACGAGGGCGGTTTCACCGGCTGGTCGATGCTCGGGATCGACCCCGGCGAGGGGGTGGTCGGCTTCAGCCCCGACCTCGGTGACCGCACCCGGTGGCTGCAGGTGCAGACCCACGCCCGGGTCGACCAGCTGGTGCTGTCCGTGCCGTCCGGGCTGGAGGTGGGCGAGCAGGCCGAGGCGGTCGCGACGATCACCCAGGACGGCACCCGCGAGGTGCCGGTGGCCTGGCCGGTGACGGCCACCTGGGGCGGCGACGGCGTCCGGCTGGCGGGGTCCGCCGGGACGGCGGTGCTCGAGCTCGACCCGGCCACCCGCACCCTCACCGCCCTCGCGCCGGGCACGGCGACCGTCCGGGTGGAGGTGAACGGCGTCGGGGCCGAGCAGCAGGTCACCGTCGGCTGATCTGGGCGCTGCTCGCCCTCCGACAGCTCAAGGCGCTGCGGCGGGCTGGGCGGAGGGCGCGGTGACGCCGGTCAGCCGGCGGCGGTGACGGCGGCGTCGAGGTAGCTGCGGAAGTTCTCCTCGACCTCGGGGGCCAGGGTGGGGCGCTCGCCGTCGGGCGTCTCCTCGGCCGGATCGGTGGCCGCCTCGACGTAGAGCGAGAGCACCCGCTCACCCGACAGCTCGACCAGGCAGTAGTGGCCGAAGTACTCCACGGCCGTGGCTCCACCGGCGCCCTGGACGACCCGGACGCAGGCGGGCGCGCTGACCCCGGCCTCGACCTCGACCGGCTCGGCGGAGACGTCGGGCTGGTAGGGGCCGAGGTCGACCGGTTCGCCGGTGCACCCGCTCCAGGCCTCGCGCTGCTGCGCCACCACCTCCGCGACCCCCGGCGCGAAGCCGAGGATCTCGATGACGGTCTCGGTGTCCTCCTTGGGCCCGCTGTCGGAGCGCTCGTAGCTGCGCGTGAACGCCGCGCTGGCGATCGGGGCCGGGGCGCTGCCGGCCGTCGCGGCCTGGTCGAGGGCCGTCGGGTCGCCGGTGCAGGGGTCGCCGCTGTCGATCGGGATGACGGGCTTCGCGCTGGCGGCCTCCGACCAGCCCTCGGTGGGCAGCAGGTCGGCGGTCAGCAGCTGGGCCTGCAGCTCCTCCTGCGACGGCACGGCCGGCGATGCCGACGGCGTGCCGGGGCCCTCGGCCGGGGGCTCACCGCTGGTCGGGGGCTGCTGGGAGCAGGCGGCCACGGAGGCGAGCAGGGGCAGGACGGCGAGGGCTGCCAGTCGGCGACGCACAGGGGATCCCTTCGGGCGGTGTCGGGGTGCTGGACCCGAACCCTACGCACCCCGCAGGTCCGCCGGGACGGCGACACGGCACCGTCCGCCGCGGGGGTCCACCGGCCGCCGGTCAGCACCGGGCGACCACCTGCGCCCCGGCCGGCCAGCCCCCGCCGGTGAGCGGTGACACTTCTGCCGTGCCCTGGGTAATGGTGCAGGCGCCCGAGCACGCGGCCTCGGACGACCCCGGAGGAGCACAGTTGGCCCGCTTGAAGCGCGTCTCGACCCGGATGCCCGGCTGGACCCGGAGGCGGGCCGGCAAGGGGTGGGTCTTCCTCGACGAGCACGGCCGGACGATCACCGGCGAGGCCCGGGAGCGGGTCGCGCACCTGGCCATCCCGCCCGCGTGGCGCGACGTGTGGATCTGCCCGATCGAGAACGGCCACCTGCAGGCCACCGGTGTCGACGACGCCGGCCGGACGCAGTACCTGTACCACGAGGAGTGGACCCGCCAGCGCAACCTCGCCAAGTACGAGCGGGTGGTGGAGATCGCGGTCGAGCTGCCGCGGCTGCGGGAGGCCGTGCTGGCCCACATCCGCGCTGCCGGCACGAGCCGGGAGCACGCCGCGGCGGTGGCGGTGAAGCTGCTCGACTCCGGCGCCTTCCGCGTCGGCAACGACGCCTACGCCGACAAGCACGGCAGCTACGGGCTGACCACCCTGGAGCGCCGCCACGTCCGGGCCAAGGGCGAGGCGCTGGTCATCGCCTTCACCGGCAAGTCCGGGGTGCAGCACAGCGTGGTCGTCGACGACCCGGACGTCGTGCAGGCGCTCAACCGGATGCGACGCCGGCGCGGTGGCGGGCCCCGGCTGCTGGAGTACCGCGCCGCCGCGGTGCTCAGCGCGCTCGACTCCGCCGACGTCAACGCCTACCTCAAGGAGCAGACCGGGCTCGACATCTCGGCCAAGGACCTGCGCACCTGGGCCGGCACGGTGATCGCAGCCGAGGTGCTCGCGCTGACCACCGAGGCGGGGGAGAGCAAGCGGGCGCGCGCCCGGGCGGTCAAGCAGGCGATGACGATGGTGGCCGAGGCGCTGGGCAACACCCCGACGGTGGCCCGCGCCTCCTACGTCGACCCGCGGCTGGTCAGCCTCTACGAGTCCGGGACGACGCTGCCCAAGGCCGTCCTCGAGGCCGACTACGCCACCGAGGACGAGCGGCGCCGGGCGATCGAGGAGGCCACCCTGGCGCTGCTGCGCAGGGACTGAGCGCCCGGGTGCCGGACCGCCGGTCGGCGTGGTTAGGGTCGGGACGTCCCCACCCCCCAGGACAGGACCCGCCATGTCGCCCACCCCCCGGCGCCAGCTGCTCACCCTGCTCGCCTGCCTGACCGCCCTCACCCTCCTCCCACTCAGCACCGGCCCCGCCGCGGCCGGAGAGCCCGACGACTTCACCGCGCTCGCCGAGGAGGTCACCCGCTTCACCACCACCGACGCCGACGGCCGGCCGGTCTTCGACGCCGAGGCCGCCGCGGCCGCCGGCGCGTCCCCGGAGGTGCTCGAGGCCGGACGCCTGGTGCCGGCCGCCGGCCGGATCGGCGCCGCCACCACCGCCGGCGAGCTGCGCACCGCCGACGGCATCCCGGTGTGGGGCAACTGGTGCGGGCCGGGCCACGGCTCCGGCGAGCCGGTCGACACCCTCGACACGCTGTGCATGCACCACGACCTCTGCTACCGCGAGCGCGGCTACTTCGACTGCGCCTGCGACGCCCGGCTCAAGGCCGAGATCGCCCGCCACGCCGACCGGATGGCCACCGGTGAGCGACTGATGGCCGCCGCCATCACGGCGGCGTTCTCGGTCATCCCCTGCGTGCCGTGACCTCCGACGCAGCACCCCGCCCCGACCGGGAGCGCCGACGCCGGCGCTGCCGCCGGGGCGCGGGCGGCTGCGTCCCGCTGGCCCTGCTGCTGCTCCTGCCGCTGCTCTGGCTGGACGGACCGGGCCGCTGGGCCACCGCGTGGCTGCTCGGGCTGCCGGCGCTGGTCGGTCTGGTCGGAGCCGGGCTGGCCGCGGCCGGCCGCAGCCTCCCGCTGCTGGGCCTCAACCTGCTCTGCGGCGTGCTGTCGGTCCCGGTGCTGCTGGTCGTCCTCACCCTCGTCCTCGGACCCTGAGCGGCCGCGAGTGGCACGACCCCGGGCCTCCACCGCGCGGGATCGCCCAGGACCGTGACACTCGTCCGCCCGGACGGGCCGTCGTCACGATGGGCGACCGACCCGACGTCAGCCGTCGGCAGGGGCGGCATCCAGACGGGCCGCCAGACGCTTCGGCGCCACCAGCCGGAAGGCGTCCTGCACCAGCTCGGTGACCCGGTCCCAGTCCACCTCGACGTCGAGGTAGACGCCCAGCCAGCCCCGGTGGCCGACGTAGGGCGGACGGAAGTACCGCTCCGGCTCGGCGGCCACCAGAGCGTCCCGCTCCTCGGCCAGCGCCGCGCACCAGAAGGCCAGCCGGTCGTCGTGGTGGTGGTCGGCCAGCATGACGACGGTCCTCTTGTCCCGGACGAACCAGGTCGGCTCGCCGTGGCTCAGCCGTTCGGTCACCTCAGGCAGGGCGAGGCAGATCGTGCGCAGCCGCTCCACGGTGTCCATACGCTGATCGTGCCCCGGTGCCGCCACCGCTGTCAGCACCCGGCCCCCGCGCTTTCCAGCGCTGCACCCCCACCGTTCACCGGCGCGACGGCCGTTGTTGCGCCGCCCCGGGGTCGGATGTCACCCGCCGGCCCTTGGCTGGTGGCTCGTGCTGACGACGCAGACCTCCGCTCCCCGCCACCGCGGTGCACCGACGCGCCGACGGGTGGGCGCCGCCCTCGCCGGGCTGACCGTCCTGCTCGCCGCGGTGGCCGGGACGCTCGTCCCCACCGCCACCGCGCCGACGGCGACCGCCGTCCCCGACCGCTCCTGGATGCCGGAGCAGCTGCCGTCCTGGGCCACCATCACCCAGCGCACCGCCACCGAGCCGGAGGCGGTCACCGACGGCGTCAGCTACGCCAGCGAGGCGGTCGCCTCGGTCGAGGGCAACGTGCCGGTCCACGTCGTCACCGCCGACACCACCGACGAGAACGTCCGCCTCGGCGCCGTGGTGTCGAACGACACCGTGGTCGACCCCGAGAACGAGACCGTCTCCTCGATGGCCCACCGCACGGGAGCGGTGGCCGGCATCAACGGCGGCTACTTCCAGATCAACGCGTCGGGCCAGGCCAACGACGGCGAGATCGTCGACGGCGAGATCTGGAAGAGCCCGACCCCCGGCCACGAGGGCACCGTGTCGGTGCTCGAGGACGGCTCGGTCGTCTACGGCACCCAGGAGTTCACCGGCACCCTCGCCGTGCAGGACGGCCCCAGCCGTCGGCTCACCTCGGTCAACCGTCTCGACGACGCCACCGGCGACGGCATCACCCAGATCACCCCGCGCCTCGGCGACGTGGCCGACTCCTGGTTCGGCGGTCAGCACGTGGTCGCCCTCGGCACCTCCGACGACGGCGGGGCGACCCTCCGGATCACCGAGGTCACCACCGTGGACGCGCTCAGCGGCGAGCACCACGGTCTGGTCGGCGGCGACCCGGCCAGCGCCGGCGGCCGCTGGATCCAGGAGAACCTCCGCGCCGGCAGCGTGGTCACCACCGCCCACCGGACCACTCCTGACGACGACATCGCCCAGCTCATCCAGGGACCGGGCCGCATCCTGGCCGACGGGGAGGTGTTCGCCGACCCCGACCACCAGATGCCCAGCGGCCTGCACCCCGAGTCCGCCATCGGCAGCACCGCCGACGGACGTCTCGTGATGGCGGCCTTCGACGGCCAGAAGACCGCCGACGTCGCGCTCGGCGTCGGCTGGCGCCAGGTGGCGACCTACCTGCAGTCCCTCGGGGTGGAGGACGCGGTGCTGCTCGACGGCGGCGGCTCGACCGCGATGGTCGTACGCCGACCCGGTGACACGCAGGCCTCGGTCGCCAACGTGCCCTCCGACGGCGCGGAGCGTCCGGTCGCGAACGGGCTGTTCGTCTACTCCACCGCGAGCGAGCCGGGACCGGCGGTCGAGGTGTCGGTCAACGGCGGGGAGGAGCTGTCGACCGCCGCCGGTGTCACCAGCGAGGTCAGCGCCCACGCCGTCGACGCGCACGGCAACCCCAGCCGCGACGAGGTGACGGTGACCGCCAAGCCGCCCCGCTTCGGCGGCACGTGGCAGGACGGCGCCTTCACCGCGGGATCGGCCGGCAAGGGCGTCCTCGTCGCCAAGGCCGGGAAGGCGACGGCCACCACCCGGCTCACCGTGGCCCGCACCTTCGACCGGCTCGAGGTGGCGCCGGAGGCGAAGGGGCTGGCCAACGGCGCCCGCCAGACCTTCACCGTGCAGGGTCGCAACGGCGACGCGCCCGCGGTCCCCGTCGACCCGGGATCGGTGGAGTGGGCGCTCGACCGGGACGACCTGGGCAGCATCGACCCCGCCACCGGCGTGTTCACCGCCGCGGCCGAGGGTGACGGCGAGGTGCGGGTCACCGCCACCGCCGGCGGGCGCGAGGCGACCGCGGTGCTGAGCATCGGGTCGGTGGTCCGCCCGCTCGTCGTCGCCGAGAGCGCCGCGGACTGGCAGCTGCAGGCCGAGGGCGGCGCCACCACGGTGCCGGCCGACCGCTTCGCCGAGACGACCGAGGTCCCGCCGGACTCAGCGCAGGCCCGCGCCCTGCAGGTGGGCTACTCCTTCCCCGACGACCCCAACCAGCACCGGCTGCGCGCCACCCCGAACAACGGGGCCGGGGTGAAGCTGGAGAAGAACGAGCTCGGCCAGATCCCCCAGGACGTCCTGTTCACCTTCAAGGTGGAGAGCGAGACCCCGCAGCAGTCGTGGATCGTGCTCAACGTGGTGGACGCCGAGGGCCACCGGCTCGGGCTGTGGACCGCGCTGACCGCCGACCACTACGGCGAGTGGCAGACGATGGCGAAGAGCGTCAACCGCGGCGTCTTCACCGCCTACCCGCTCACCCTGGAGGACATCAGCTTCGTCGGGCAGTTCTCCACCGGGGCCGAGGAGGGCACCTTCACCCTGGCCGGGCTGGAGGTCAGCTACGACGTCGGCACCCCGAGCGAGACGCCGCCGTACGAGCCGATCGACCCCGACAACCCGTCCTGGCTGCAGTACACCCAGGACCCGGCCGACTTCCGCACGGGCGGGGAGACCTTCGTCCTCGGCGACGACGGCCACCTCATCGCCGGCCGTCCCGACGCCACCAGCGTCCAGACCCTGGCCGACATGGTGCGGCGCAGCGAGGGCGAGGCGTTCACCACGCCGAGCGGGCAGACCGTCGCCCCGCTGCCCGAGGCCGCCCGGCCCGAGGTGGCGGTGAGCCTGGGCGACATCTCCGACACCGGACGCGTCGAGGACCTCACCTTCGCCAAGCAGCAGTGGGAACGCTTCGGCGTCCCGCTCTGGGACGTCGTCGGCAACCACGAGATCAGCCAGGGCGCGATCCCGCAGAACACGAACTTCTACGACGTGTTCGGCCAGGACACCCACTTCTCCTTCACCCGTGGCGGGGCGACGTTCATCGGCCTGGACAACTCCAGCGCCTCCATCCTGGGCTCCGACCCGCTCCAGGTGCCGGCCGAGCCGCAGTACCCGTGGTTCGTCGAGCAGCTGGACGCCGCCGACACCCCGGTCGTCATGGTCGGGCTGCACTGGCCGGCCTACGACCACGCGCCCAGCCGGACCAACCAGTTCTCCAGCCGCTGGGAGGCCGAGCAGTTCCTGCAGATCATCCAGAACTACCGGACCGCGCACCCCGACCAGAAGGTGGTGGTGATGTACGGCCACTCCCGCGGGTTCGCCAACCAGCTCACCGACCCGCAGGGACGTCCCGCCGACGGGGTGACCGGCATCCCGCAGTTCACCATCGCCGACATCGGGACGCCGCCCTACGTGGCCCCGGACCAGGGCGGCTTCTTCCACTTCGCCCTGTTCCACGTCAACGCCGACGGCACGGTGCAGTACTCGATCGTGCCGATGCTGGAGTCCGTGACCATCGACCAGGGCACTCCTGGCGCCGACCCGGTCGCCCCGCGCACCGACACCCTCGGGGTCGGGCAGGAGCGGGCCTACACCGCCACCGCGGTGAACACCCGCGGCAGCGACATCGCCAACCCGCCGACCATGCCGGTGGCCGACCCGATGTCGCACGTGTGGGCGAGCTCGGACGAGTCGGTCGCCACGGTCGACCCGGTGAGCGGTGAGGTGACGGCGGTCGCGGCCGGGACCACGACGATCTCGGTGAGCACCGGCGGGATCACCAGCGAGCTGGAGCTGACCGTCGGCTGACGTCCCGTCTCGCTCAGGTCAGGACGTCCTTGGTGCTGAACCGGCCGTAGGCGAGCGTCCCGAAGACCGCCACGTAGGCCAGCTGGAGCAGGGCGTTGCGGGTGAAGGAGTCGAAGGCGATCGGCTCGCGGAGCACGTCGGCGAAGCCGAACCAGTGGTAGCTGAACAGGTAGGGGTGGATGACCTCCAGCTGCGGCAGCTGGCCGAGGATCTGGGCGGCGCCGGCGAGCACCACGGTGGCGGCCATCGCCCCCACCGGCACCGTGGTCAGCGTCGAGATGAACAGCCCGATCGCGCTCAGCCCCAGCATCGACAGCGTCACGTAGGCCACCAGGAGCAGCAGCCGGCCGAGGTAGCCACCGAGCCCGACGACGTCACCCGACAGCAGGGTGACCGGCCCGACCGGGAACAGCAGGGCGCCGATCAGCGCCCCGGCCAACGCGATCACCCCACCCGCGGCCAGGCAGAACGCGGCGGCGCCGGCGTACTTGACGACCAGCAGCCGCAGGCGGCCGGCCGGGGCGACCAGCAGGTAGCGCAGGGTGCCGAGGCTGGCCTCGCCGGCCAGGGTGTCCCCGGCCACCACGCCGATGGTCAGCGGCAGGAACAGCGGGATGGACACCGTCATCGCGGTCAGCGAGACGAACAGCCCGTTGCTGGTGATGCTGCCGAGGAACGGCGGTCCCTCGTCGCCGGGGTTCTCGATCCGCACCGCCACCGCGATGAGGATCGGCACCATCGCCAGCGCGGCCAGCATGGCCTGGGTGCGCCGCCGGCGGAACAGCACCGCCAGCTCCGAGCCCAGCAGCGACCAGGTGCCGCCGCCGCGGCCAGGACGGGCGGTCGACGGCTCGAGCTCTTCTCGCTGCGTGGCGCTCACGCACCGATCCTGCTGCACGGGACCAACCCGGCCAACCCACCACGGGGGTGGGTGGGGTGGACCGAGGTCGCACGGCTCAGACGCTCGGCTCCCGGCCGACGGGCTGGGTGGGTTCGGGCAGCAGCGGGGACGGCTCGCGCAGCGGCACCCGGAGCGGCTCGGCGGCGGTCACGGTCCGGCGGGTGCCGTCGACCACCACCTCGACCGGCTCCCCGCCGCGCGGCAGCGTGACGGTCGTGCCCTCGCGGGTCGTCTCCACCCGCAGCAGCCGGTTCCGCCAGGTGAGGTGGTAGGCCGTACGGGTCAGCGCCGAAGGCAGCAGCGGTGCGAGCTCGAGGTGCGCCCCGTCCTCCCGCATCCCGCCCAGCCCGGCGACCAGCGCCAGCCAGCTGCCCGCCACCGAGGCCATGTGCAGTCCCTGCGCGGTGTCGCCGCGGACGTCGCGCAGGTCGACCAGGGCCGACTCGCGCAGGTAGCGCAGGGCCAGGTCGGGGTGCTGGGCCTGTGCGCAGACCACCGCCTGCACCGAGGCCGACAGCGAGGAGTCCCGCACCGTGCGGGCCTCGTAGTAGGCGAGGTCGGCGGCGACCTGCTCCGGGGTGAACCGGTCACGGCACCACCACAGCGCCTGCACCAGGTCGGCCTGCTTGAGCACCTGCTGGCGGTAGAAGCTGGCGTAGTGGTGGTGCTGCTCCACCGGGTAGGTGTCGCGCTGCTCGGCGAAGGGCCACTCCGGGTAGGCGGTGAAGTTCGCGTTCGTCGGGTGCACCCCGAGCCCCTCGTCCCAGCAGACGTGGACCGCCTCGGCGGTCGCGCGCCAGCGGGCTGTCTCGGCGTGGTCCACCCCCAGCTCCGAGGCCCGGTCCTCGTGGCGCCGGCAGGCCTCGGCCGCCCGCAGCAGGTTGGCCCGCGCCATCAGGTTGGTGAAGACGTTGTCGTCGACCACGCCGGTGTACTCGTCGGGGCCGGTCAGCCCGAACAGGTGCCAGCCGCCGGCGGCGTCCTCGTGTCCCAGCGAGATCCACAGCCGCGCCGTCTCGACCAGCACCGGCAGCCCCCCGACGGCGTCGAGGTCGCAGCCGGTGACGTTCTGGTGCAGCCAGAAGGCCCGGGCGACGTCGGCGTTGACGTGCATCGCCGCCGTGCTGGCCGGCCAGTAGGCCGACACCTCCGCACCGCTGATGGTGCGCCAGGCGAAGGTGGCGCCCGCCAGGTCGAGCACGCGGGCCCGGGCGCGGGCCTCGTCGAGGGTGCCGGCCCGCCACTGCAGCAGCCGGGCCGCGGTGTCGGGCCGCAGCAGCGACAGGGCGGGCAGCACGAAGCCCTCGATGTCCCAGAAGGTGTGGCCGCTGTAGCCGCTGCCGGTCAGCCCCTTCGCCCCCACCGGCGCGCGGGAGATGCAGGCCGCGGAGCAGAACAGCTGGAAGACGGCGTAGCGCAGCGCCTGCTGCAGCTCCGGGTCGCCGTCCACCTCGACGTCCGCGCGGGCCCAGAGCTCCTCGAGCACCCGCCGTTGTGCGGCGGCCAGGCCGTCCCAGCCGAGGTCGAGGGCCGAGCGCACCGACGCGCACGCCTCGGCCATCACCGAGTCGGCGTCGGCACTGGTCGACCAGCTGTAGCCGACGGCCTTGACGACGGTCAGCGACTCCCCGGCACCGAGGTCGGCGGCCACGGTGGTGACGACGTGGTCCGGATCCAGGGCGTGGGTGGTCCGGCCGCCCTCGACGAGGTGGTCCACGGCCGCGGCGACGAGGATGCCGGAGCGGCGCGTCCGCGACACCAGCACGGCACCGTCCCCGCACGGACCGTTGGTCACCGGCTCGAAGGCGTGCTCGAGGGCTTCCGCCACCCGCGGGTCGTCGTTGGTGA
This sequence comes from Desertihabitans brevis, assembly GCF_003327535.1. NCBI lineage: Bacteria > Bacillati > Actinomycetota > Actinomycetes > Propionibacteriales > Propionibacteriaceae > Desertihabitans > Desertihabitans brevis. The sequence goes on from NZ_QOUI01000004.1 coordinate 156,255, forward strand.
TCCCCGTCGGGGTGACCTCGCCGCCGTCGAGCTCGGAGCGCACCACCACGTGCGCCGACCCGTCGAGCACCTCCACCCGGTAGCGGATCGCCAGCACCGACCGCTCGGCCAGCGACACGAGCCGGGACGAGGTCAGCTCGACCCGGGCGCCCGAGGAGGAGACCCAGCGGACCCGGCGCTCCAGCGTCCCGGCGCGCAGGTCGAGGGTGCGCTCGTGCAGCTCCGGCGGGTTCTCGCCGATGTCGAGCGGGACGCCGTCGACCAGCAGGTGCACCGGCGTGCCGTCGGCCACCGAGACCATCGCCTGGCCCTCGTCGGGCTGGCCGAAGCCGCCCTCGGGGTAGGACAGCGGGTGCGTCTCGTAGACCCCGGAGAGGTAGCTGCCGCGGGCGCCGCTGGGGTCGAGCTCGTCCACCGTGCCGCGCACCCCGAGGTAGCCGTTGGAGAGGCTGAGCACCGACTCGGCGACCCCGACGGTGTCCAGGTCGATCCGGGGCTCGTGCAGCTGCCACGGGTCGACGTCGAAGATGGGGGCAGGCACGGACGCTCCTCGCTCTCGGTGGCTCTTGCGCGGGGTGGCGTCCAGGGTCTACCCGCTCGGGCCGTCCTCGCGCCAACCGGCGGGTCGACGGCGCAGCGGGGCTCAGCCGGCGACGTCGAAGCCCTCGCCGGTGAGGGCGACGTAGCGGTCCTCCAGGGTCTCGCCGCTCACCTCGACGCCACGGACGCGGACGTCGGCCCGGACCAGCGCGGCCACCACCTGCTCGACGACGACGTCCTCACCCAGCGCGGCGACCAGCAGACCGGGGCTGGCGGTCTCCGGACGCAGCCCGAGGGCGGTCAGCGCGGTCTGGGCCTCGGCCACGTCGGGGGTGCGCACCCGCACCTGCACGGCACCCTCGGCGCGCAGCCGGTCCAGCGGGCCCTGCCAGACCAGCCGGCCGGCGCTCATCACCGCGACGTGGCTGCACATCTGCTCCACCTCCCACAGCAGGTGGCTGGAGACGAACACCGTGGTGCCGGCCTCGGCCAGCGAGCGGATCAGCCCGCGCACCTCCCGCGAGCCCTGCGGGTCCAGCCCGTTGCCCGGCTCGTCCAGCACGAGCAGCTCGCGTGGGGAGAGCAGCGCGTTGGCCAGCCCGAGCCGCTGCTTCATGCCGAGGGAGTAGGCGTGGGCCTTCTTGCTCGCCGCGTGCTCCAGGCCGACGCGCTCCAGCGCCTCCTCCACCCGGGCGCGCCGGGTGCGTGGCGAGGTGGTGGGGTCGGCGGCGTCGAGGCGGCGGAGGTTGTCCCGGCCGGAGAGGAAGGGGTAGAACGCCGGACCCTCGACCAGTGCGCCGACGGCCGGCAGCACCTCGGCAGCCTTCTCCGGGACGGGACGCCCGAGCACCCGCACCTCGCCCGAGGTCGCCGCGGAGAGCCCGAGCAGGATCCGGATGCTGGTGGTCTTGCCCGAGCCGTTGGGCCCGAGGAAGCCGAACACCGACCCCCGCGGCACCGCGAGGTCGACCCCGTCGACGGCCTTCTGAGCGCCGAAGACCTTGGTCAGGCCACGGGTCTCGATCGCGAGGTCGGACGGGTCGGTGGGGGTCGGGTCGTCCGGGCTCACCGGGCGGCGGCGACCAGGGTGTCGACCGGCACGGCGCCGGCGAGCACACGGCCGTCGTCGGTGAGCAGCACCGAGACCAGCGACGTCTGCAGCGCGCGGCCGCCCTCGACCGGCACGGTCAGCTGCTGCACCATCGCGCCCTCGGGCACCTCGCCGACGGGCAGCTCGACGACGGTCGCCCAGTCCTGGCCGGTGACGACCGGCTCCGGACCCTCGCGGTCGGCGCCCTCGTCCCGGTCGCGGGCCGGGCCGTCGTGCTCGGGCAGCGTCTTCTCGACCACCTCGGCCCCGGCGGGCGGGGTGAACTCGAACAGGTCGGCGTCCGGGGTGGCGTAGTCGATCTCGGTGAAGCCGATCTGGAAGGCGGGCTCGGTCTGGCCGACGGCGCGGATGGTCACCGCCAGCGGCATCCCCGTCTCGGCGTCGACCGACAGGGTGGCGGCGTCGACCAGGGTCTCGTCGGTGCGCGGGTCCAGGGTCAGCTGGTAGACGGCGCGGCCGGCGACCGTGGCGGTGTCGGTGACCTGGATGTCGGTGCTCGGTCCGGCGGCCTCGAGCAGCCGGTCGGCCACCTCGGCCGGGGTGGCGCCCCCGTCCGTGACCGGGCCGCTGCGCTCGTGCTCGGGGAGGGTGGTGTGCACCGCGGTCTGGTCGGCGGAGGACCACAGCCAGACGTCCTCGCCGTCGACGACGACGTCCCGCTCGGCCAGCCGGTCCATCACCTGGACGCGGCTCTTGTCGCCGTCGACGAAGACCCGGGCGGTGTGGGTGCCGGTCAGCAGGTCGGTGACCGACCCACCGCCGCCCTGGTCCAGCTGCTCGGGCAGCTCGGGCAGGCCCAGCTCGGAGGTCTGCTCCACGGTGCCGGAGAAGGAGGTGTCGTCGGCGGTGGCGATCAGCTCGAGCACCTGCTCGGGCGTGCGGTCGGGCAGACCGGGGTCGGCGTCCGCGACGAGCGGGACGGCGACGGCTCCTCCCACCACCAGCAGCGGTGCGGCCAGGGCGGGGATCCAGCGGGTGAGGCGCCTCATACCAGCGAGCCTACGTCGCGCTGCGCGGGGCACCAGTAGTCCCCTGGTCGCAGATCCGCGGCCTCAGCCCTTGTCGAGGCTGCTGCCCTTGTGGGCCGCCTGCGCACCGGTCTTCTCCGACTCGACCACGTAGTAGGGCTCGTCGTCGCTGGCGTTGAACTTCTGGCCCTCGAAGTGGAACTCCTTGGTCCTCTTCTCGACCACCGTGCCGGAGGTCTTGCCCGGCGAGGTGTTCCAGGACACCTTGTCGCCCTTGCTGAAGTCCGCCATCACTCCTCCTCGGTCAGCAGGCCGCGCAGGTAGGCCGCCTGTCCGGCGTGCTGCAGGTCGTCGGTGACCACGCTGACCAGCCGGACGCCCAGTGTCACCGGCGGGTCGTAGGACTCGTCGACCACGCGGTCGAGGTCGTCCGGGCCCAGCGTCTGCAGGTACGCGTCGGTGGCCTGGTGCACCGCGTGGTGGTAGCCGGTCAGCAGCGCGGCGTCGACGTCACGGACGGCGGCCACGTCGTCCACCCCCATGCCGTAGCCGGTCTCGGCGGGGTCGAAGGGCAGCCCGAACCGCGCGGCCCAGCCGTCGGCGGTCCACACCTGCTCCCGGCCGGCCACCTCGGCGACGTGGTCGTCCTGCACGCGGGTGAGGTGCCAGACCAGCCAGGCGATCGTGTTGGCCCGCGGGGACGGCCGGGTGGCGAGCTGCTCGGCGTCCAGGCCCTCGACCGCACCCTCGACGGCGGTCGCGATGTTGTCGTAGGCGGTCCGCAGGATGTCGGTGGCGTCGCTCACGGGTCTCCTTCACGTCGTCGGGTCGTCGGGGCACTACCCGCCGCGCATCCCGCTACGCACCCGCCCTCCCCCACCCCCCGGGTGAGTCAGGTGGTGGCGGTGGGGGTGGGGGAGGTGGCGTTGGCGGCGACGGGCGGCTCCCCGGTCTGCACCACCGGCTCCTCCAGCGGGATCGCGGCGGCGAACTGGGCGTTGTAGAGGTCGAAGTAGGCGCCGCGGCGGGCCAGCAGCTGCTCGTGGGTGCCCTGCTCGACGATCGCGCCCCGCTCCATCACCAGGATGAGGTCGGCGTCGCGGATGGTGGAGAGCCGGTGGGCGATGACGAAGGACGTCCGGTCGGTGCGCAGCGAGCGCATCGCCTGCTGCACCAGCACCTCGGTGCGGGTGTCGACCGAGCTCGTCGCCTCGTCCAGGATCAGCAGCGCCGGGTCGGCCAGGAACGCCCGGGCGATGGTGATCAGCTGCTTCTCCCCGACGCTGACGTTCGAGCCCTCCTCGTCGATCACCGTGTCGTAGCCGTCGGGCAGCGAGTGCACGAACCGGTCGACGTAGGTGGCCTCGGCGGCCGCGACGATCTCCTCCTCGGTCGCGTCGGGACGTCCGTAGGCGATGTTGTCGCGGATGGTGCCGTGGAACAGCCAGGTGTCCTGCAGCACCATGCCGACGCCGGCGCGCAGCCGGTGCCGCGGCACCGAGGCGATGTCCACCCCGTCCAGCGTGATCCGGCCCCCGTCCAGCTCGTAGAAGCGCATGATCAGGTTGACCAGGGTGGTCTTGCCGGCCCCGGTCGGGCCGACGATCGCCACCGTCTGCCCGGGCTCGGCGACCAGGTCGAGCCCGGTGATCAGCTCGGTGTCGGGGGAGTAGGAGAAGGTGACGTCCTCGAAGACCACCCGGCCGGTGCGCTCCGGCACGGCGAGCTCGCCGGACGCCTCCGGGCTCTGCTCCTCGGCGTCCAGCACCTCGAAGACACGCTCGGCCGAGGCCACCCCGGACTGCAGCAGGTTCGCCATCGAGGCGACCTGGGTGATCGGCTGGGTGAACATCCGCGTGTACTGGATGAAGGCCTGGACGTCACCCAGGTTCATCGAGCCCGACGCCACCCGCAGCCCACCGACCACGGCGATCGCCACGTAGTTGAGGTTCCCGATGAACATCATCAGCGGCATGATCAGCCCGCTGATCCACTGGGCGCCGAAGCCGGCCCGGAACAGCTCCTCGTTGCGCTCGGCGAAGACCTGCTCGACCTCCTTCTGCCGGCCGAACACCTTGACCAGCGAGTGCCCGGTGAAGACCTCCTCGATGTGGGCGTTGAGCTCACCGGTGGACTTCCAGTTCTGCACGAACCGCTTCTGGGACTGCTTGCCGATGAGCACCGTGACGACCATGGAGACCGGGATGGTGACCAGCGCGATCAGCGCCAGCAGCGGGGAGACCACGAACATCATCACCAGCACGCCGATGACGGTGAACAGCGCGGTGAGCAGCTGGCTCAGCGTCTGCTGCAGGGTCTGGGAGACGTTGTCGATGTCGTTGGTCACCCGGCTCAGCAGCTCACCACGCGGCTGGTTGTCGAAGTAGCGCAGCGGCAGCCGGTTGATCTTGGCCTCCACGTCGCGGCGCAACCGGTAGACGGTGCGCTGGACGGCACCGTTGAGCAGGTAGCCCTGGAGCAGCAGCAGCAGCGAGGAGAGCAGGTAGAAGCCGAGCGCCAGCAGCAGCACGCCGCCGAGCCGGCCGAAGTCGATGCCCTGGCCGGGGACGAGGCCCTCCAGCCCGCTGACCAGGTCGGCGAAGGTGTCCTGCCCCGACGCCCGCAGCTGCTCGACCACCTGCTGCTGGGTGGCGCCCGCGGGCAGCTGGCGGCCGATCACGCCGGTGAAGATGACGTCGGTGGCCAGGCCGAGGATGCGGGGCCCGACCACGTTCATCGCCACGCCGACCAGGGCCAGCACGATGGTGCCGATCATGATGGCGCCCTCCGGCCGCAGCCGGGCGGTCAGCCGCTTGAGCGAGGGGCCGAAGCTGATCGCCTGCTCGGCGGCGCGGGGGCCGCCCAGGAAGCCGTCGCCGCCGCGGTGCTGGGGGCGCGGCGGGGCCTTGAGCGGGGCGTCGCCGTTCCCGGTCGGCTCGGTGGCGGGCCCGGGGCGCTGGGGTGCGGTCATGCCAGGGCCTCCTCGGCGCTGAGCTGGGAGTCGACGATCTCGCGGTAGGTGTCGTTGGTCTCGAGGAGCTCCTCGTGGGTGCCGAGGCCGACCACGGCACCGTCCTCGAGCACGACGATCTGGTCCGCGTCGCGGATGGTGGACACCCGCTGGGCGACGATGATCACGGCCGCATCGGCGGTCTCGGCGGCCAGCGCGGCCCGCAGCCGGCCGTCGGTGGCGACGTCGAGGGCGGAGAAGGAGTCGTCGAAGATGTAGATCTCGGGCTTCTTCACCAGCGCCCGGGCGATGGAGAGCCGCTGGCGCTGACCGCCGGAGACGTTGGTGCCGCCCTGGCTGATCGGGGCGTCCAGGCCGTCGGGCATCGCCTCGACGAAGTCGCGGGCCTGAGCCACCTCCAGCGCGTGCCACAGCTCGTCCTCGGTCGCGTCGGGGTTGCCGTAGCGCAGGTTGGAGGCCACCGTGCCGGAGAACAGGAACGGCTTCTGCGGCACCAGCCCGATCCGGGCCCACAGCGCCTCCGGCGCGAGCTCGCGGACGTCCACGCCGTCGACCGCCACGGTGCCGCCGGTGGCGTCGACGAGCCGGGGCAGCAGCGAGACCAGGGTGGACTTGCCGGCGCCGGTGGAGCCGATCACCGCGGTGGTCTGCCCGGCGCGCACCTCCAGGTCGACCGCGTGCAGCACCGGCTGGCTGGCGCCCGGGTAGGTGAAGGTGACGGCGTCCAGCCGGACGTGGCCGCGGCCCTCCACCTCGGTGCGCGGCTCACGCGCCGGCACCACCGAGGACTCGGTGCGCAGCACCTCGGTGATCCGCTCGGCGCAGACCGCGGCGCGCGGGGCCAGCATGAGCAGGAAGGTCGCCATCATCACCGACATGAGGATCTGGATGAGGTAGGTGAGGAAGGCGGTCAGCGAGCCGATCTCCAGCTGCCCGGACTCGATCCGCTGCGCGCCGAACCACAGCACGCCCACGCTGGAGACGTTGAGGATGAGCATGACCACCGGGAACATCGCCGCCATCAGCCGGCCGACCCGGGTGGCGGTGTCGGTCAGCGCGGCGTTGGCGGCGTCGAAGCGCTCCTCCTCGTGCGGCTCGCGGACGAAGGCGCGGACCACCCGGATGCCGGTGATCTGCTCGCGCAGCACCCGGTTGATGCCGTCGATGCGGGTCTGCATCACCCGGAACAGCGGGCTCATCCGGACGATGATCAGCCCGACCGCCACCGCCAGCACCGGGACGGCCACCGCCACCAGCCAGGACAGCCCGACGTCCTCGCGCAGGGCCATCACGATGCCGCCGACCATGGTGATCGGGGCCGCGACCAGCACCGTGCAGGTCATCAGCACCAGCATCTGCACCTGCTGGACGTCGTTGGTGGCCCGGGTGATCAGCGACGGCGCGCCCAGCTGGTTGAGCTCGCGGGCCGAGTAGGAGAGCACCTGGGAGAACTGGGCGGCGCGGACGTCCCGGCCGAACTTCATCGCCACGTTCGCCCCGACCGCGACGGCCAGCACCGAGCAGACGATCTGCACGAGCGAGACGGCCAGCATCAGCCCACCGGTGCGCCAGATGAGGGCCGTGTCGCCCCGGGCGACGCCGTCGTCGATGATCGAGGCGTTGAGGCTGGGCAGGTACAGCGAGGCGAGCGTGCCGACCAGCTGCAGCAGCACCACCAGCAGCAGGAGACCGCGGTAGGGGCGCAGGTGCGCGCGGAGCAGGCGGATCAGCATGGGGCGTTCCTCTGGTCGGGACGGGCGATGCCGTGCAGCAGGAGGTCGGCGACCACGCCGACGTCGTCGAGGGCGCTGTCGGCGAGCATCGGGTGGGCGGTGGCGAAGGCCTGCACGCGGATCACCGAGGCGGCCGTGCGCGGGCTGACCCGCAGCCGGTCGGCGAACGGGGCGAGGACGGCCTCGAGCCCCGCGAGCAACCGCTCGGAGCGCTCGCGGTGCAGCTCGTGCTGGTGCGGGGTGTGCTGCGGGGCCTGGCGGGCCCGCCGCTGCAGGACCGAGACCAGCGCGACGATCTCGGTGGTCCGCCGGTGCAGCACGGCCGTCAGCTCCGCGACCGCCTCCGGGAGGGTCTGCGGGTCGAGCCGGGAGAGCTCGGCGAGGGTGCCGCTGGGGTCGAGCAGGGACTCGACGACGGCGTCGATCACCGCGTCCTTGGAGGCGAAGGCCTTGAAGACGGTGCCCTCCGAGACCCCGGCCGCGGCGGCGATGTCACGGCTGGTGACCTCGTCACCGCGTTCGAGCACCAGCGGGGTGACGGCCGCGACGACGGCCTCCCGACGTTCGTCGGGCGACATGGCGGCGGCTCGAGGGGTCACGGCGGAGAGCCTAGATGAGTGAGCGCTCACTCACAATCGGATCTCCCCGTCAGCCGGTGCGCGGGCGTCCGCGCGAGGCGGCGCGCTTGGTGACGTAGCGCTGGATCTTGGCGTGGGTGCCGCAGTCGGTCATCGAGCACCACCGCCGGCTGCCGTTGCGGGAGGCGTCGAGGAAGAGCCACGGGCAGCCGGCGCAGCGCTTGACCCGGCGCAGCTCCGGGGCGTGCAGCAGCTGCAGTGCGGCGTGGGCGACCGGGCGCATCGGTGCGCCGAGGTCGTCGGCGCCCCAGTGCAGCGGGCCGCCGGACGGGTCGCCGGTCGTCCCGACGGCGAGGTCGGCGGTCTCCAGGGCGTCCAGCACGAAGGGGCGCAGCCGGTGCCAGCCGGCGTCGGGAGGCTCGTGGTCGACGACGGCGCCGAAGGTCGCGTTGAGGGCGTCCCGCAGAGCGGCGGCCTGGGCCAGGGCGTCGGTGGTCTGCTCCGGGTGGTGCTCGCCGTGGTAGCGCAACGTCCGGGCGGCGGGCTCGTCGAGCAGCCCGGCGCGCAGGGCCCACCCCAGGTAGCCGGTCAGGTCGGCGATGTGGTCGTACCGCGCCGGGCCCTCGGGGTCGTCGACGGTGTTGGCGAAGTCCAGCGCCAGGTGGCCGCCGAACGCCGGCAGCGGGCGGATGTGCGGCGGGCGCGAGCTCCACTCCTCAACTGTTTCCATCGTCTGCCAGTTTACTGGTTGACAGCGACGACGCGCCAGCGGCAGTGTTTCCAGCATGAGACGGTTAGCCGGAAACACCGGGGTGGCGCTCGCGGTGCTGTGCGTGGCGCAGTTCGTCGTCGTGCTGGACGCGACGATCGTGGCGACCGCCCTGCCCACCATCGGGGACGAGCTCGGCTTCCCCCCGGCGCAGCTCGGCTGGGTGGTGACGTCCTACACCGTCGTCCTCGCCGGGCTGCTCCTCCTCGGCGGACGGCTGGCCGACGCCCGTGGCGCCCGGCGGGTGTTCCGGGCCGGGCTGGTGCTGTTCACCGCCGCCTCCCTGGCCTGCGCGCTGGCGTGGTCACCGGCGGTGCTGGTGGCCGCCCGTGCCGTGCAGGGGGTGGGGGCCGCGCTGCTCTCGCCCGCCGCGCTGTCGGCCCTGTCCGCCCTGGTCGGCGGCGCCCGCTCCCGCGGCAGGGCGCTGGGGTGGTGGACCGCCGCCGGCGCGGGTGGAGGGGCCAGCGGCTGGGTGCTGGGTGGGCTGGTCACCGAGCTGGCCGGCTGGCGCTGGGTGTTCGCCGTCAACGTCCCGATCGGTCTGGTGGCCCTGCTGCTGGCCCGTGCGGCGCTTCCGGTCCCGTCGCGAGAGCCGGGGAGCCGCTCCACCAGGGGCCGGCTCGACCTCCGCGGGTCGGTGCTGCTCACCACCGGTATCGCACTGGCCTGCCTGGGCTGCACCCTGCTGGGCGAGCACCTCACCGGCGTCGGGGGCTGGGTCGTCGCGGCGGCGGCGGTCGTCGTCCTCGTCCTCGCGGTGGGGCACGAGCGGCGGGTCGCCGACCCGCTCGTCTCGGGACGGCTGCTGCGCACCCCCGGCGTCGTGGTCGGCAACCTGACCGCCGCCACCCTCACCGGCTCCACGACGCCGGCGATGCTGACCGCCGTCCTCTACGTCCAGCAGACCACCGGGCTGTCCCCGGCGCGCGGGTCGCTGCTCTTCCCGGCCTTCAACCTCGCCGTGATCGGCGGCTCGCTGCTGGGACCGGTGCTGCTGGCGCGGGCGGGGGTGCGGCTGGTGCTGCTGACCGGGTCGGTCGCGGTCGTCGGCGGCACGGCGCTGCTGCTCCTGCTGCCGGCCCAGGGCGTGCCGGTCGTCCTGCTGCTGGCGGCCTTCGCCGTGTCCGGGGCCGGGCTGGGGGCCGCGTCGGTCGCCTCGACCACTGCGGGGACGGCCTCGGTCGGGGAGGCCGACCGCGGCGTCGCGGCCGGACTGCTGAACTCCTCGGCCCAGCTGGGTCAGGCGCTCGGGCTAGCCGCCGTCTCGCCGCTGGTCGCCTCGGCGGCGCCCATGACCGGCTACCGTCTGGGCTTCGTCGCCGCGGCCCTGGTCGGGGTGGCGGGTGCGGTGATCGCGTCCGGGTACGGGCGCCGGCCCGCCGCCGCCGACCAGCGGCCCGGGGACCGGCCCCACCTCACGTCCGTGGGCCGGGAGGAGTGAGCGCACACCCCGGCGGGATGGTGCCGGGGTCAGCCCAGGCTGCGCCGCGGGGTGGCCGGCCCGCGCATCTGGCTGAGCCCGGCGACCGGCTCGATCGACCGCGCCACCTCGGCGGCCAGCGCCAGCGCGGCCCGTCGGGTGCCGTCGGCGAGCTTGCCGTAGTCGATCACGCCGCCCTCGGCGATGTGCGGGTCGGTCGGGATCTCCACGATCGGGTAGCTGCCGAAGAACTGGGCCCCGCTGACCCGGACGCTCTGCTGGCTGTCCATCGGCCCGTTGGTGGCGACCACGACCGTCCGGTTGAGCAGGTCGGAGTTGAGCTCCTGCAGGGTCTCCAGCATCCGCGCGGCGGGGATCAGGGAGTCCTTGCGCCACTTGGTCGGCACCACCAGGCAGTCGGCCTCCTCGGCCGCGGCCTGCCAGTTGGGGGAGGCCTCGTTGTTGCCGGTGTCGACGATGATCACCTGGAAGAAGCGGGCCAGGATGTTGTGGATCGTCTCGAAGTCCTCACGGCTGATCACGTGCCCGGAGGTCTGGGCCGAGCCGAGGGTGTGGAACTTCCCCGACGTCTGGTGGTTGAAGTAGTAGGACAGGTCGGTGAACTGGGCGGTCGGCTTGGACAGGTAGTCCGCCTCGGCGAGCATGTCGCGGACCGTCCGGCGGTGGGGGGAGAGCGAGCGGTCCGGCATGGTGCCGCGCAGCTCGTTGTTGTCCCAGGCGATCACGCCGCCACCGCGGGTGACGCCCATCGCCGCGGCCAGCATGAGGGTGGTCGGGGTCTTGCCGACGCCGCCCTTCGGGTTGGCGACCATGATCGTCACCGGTCGCGAGAACGGCATCCGCACCGACTCGTCGTCGCGCATCTCGGCCAGCTCGCGCTGGGAGGGCTTGAGCCCGAGACGGGCCCGCCAGCCCTTGCGCGACTTCTGGGAGGTCTCGGGGTTGAGCTGCTGGATGAGGTCGTTGACCCCGTAGCGCGACGGGTTCTGCCCGCGCTCGTCGCCGCGCGAGGGTTGAGGCACCCGCACGCCGTCGATCGAGGCATCGCCGGGCGCCGGCTGACCGGCCGGGGACGGCTCGCCGACCGGCCCGCGCTGGAGCGGCGGCTGCGGCGCCTGCGCCGGCGGCAGGCCCTCCTCCGGGCCCGCCGGCGAGACCGGGCGCTCGTAGCCGCGGGCCGCGGGAGGCTGCACCGGGCCGCGTCCCGGGGCCGGGGGGACGTCGGGCCGGGGCGGCGGGGCGGACGGGTTGACGCCCGGGGAGGGGGTGCCGACCGGACCGGGTGGGAGCGGGCCCGAGGGCGGCGGGCCGGACGGGGTGCCCGGACGTCCGGGCGGCGGGGCGGCGCTGCGGGTGGCGTCGTCGTCCCAGCGCGAGCTCACCGGGGTGGCGGCCGAGCTGGGGACGGGGCTGCCCTGCGGGTGCGGCGAGACCGCCCGCTCGGACGGTGGGACGTCCGAGCTCCACGGCGCGCCAGGACCCACGGGGGGACGCTGCGCGCCGCGGTCGTTGGGGGGCTGCTCGCTCACAGGGGCACCTCCGGGAGTCGACTCAGGCGAACGCTAGCAGCCGAGCCTGCCACCTCCGGGGGCCGGATCCCGCGCAGCGGCGGGAGCGGGGGAGGTGTGCGTGCACACGTCGTGCCCGTGCGGCGGCGCCCACTAGGCTCGGCGCGAGCACGGCGGGGACAGGAGGATCGAGGGTGAGTGACCAGACGGACGGTCTGCGCGGCCGGCGGTTCGAGGCGGTCATCTTCGACATGGACGGGACCCTGATCGACTCCACCCCGGCGGTGGTCCGGGCCTGGACGGCGTGGGCGACCGAGCACGACATCACCGCCGAGCAGCTGGCCGGCAACCACGGGATGCCGGCCGCCAGCATCGTGGCCCGGCTGCTGCCCGAGGACGCCCACGCCCGCGCCCTGGAGCGGATCAACACCCTGGAGCTGACCGACGTCGACGACGTGGTCCCGCTGCCCGGCACGCTGCACACGCTGGCCGCGCTGCCCGCCTCCCGGGTGGCGATCGCGACCTCCTGCACCCGCCCGCTGGCCGACGTCCGGATCGAGGCGAGTGCGATCCCGCGGCCCGACGTGGTGGTGACGGTGGACGACGTCGAGCGCGGCAAACCGCACCCCGACCCCTTCCTCACCGCGGCCCGTCGGCTCGGCGCCGACCCCACCCGGTGCCTGGTGGTGGAGGACGCCCCCGCCGGGCTGACCGCCGCCCGGGCCGCCGGGTGCGCGACCCTGGCCGTCTGCACCACCACCCCGCGGCACGAGCTGCGCGCCGACCTCGTCGTGGAGTCGCTGGCCGACGTCGACTGGCACGTCGACGCCGACGGCATCAGCGTCGCCCCCCTCACCCCCTGACCCGCTGCCCGCGCCTCCTCCCCATCCCCCGCTGGTTCGAGGTGATAAGGGACGCTCTGGCGCGCGCCATCACCTCGACCCGCGGACGCGCCCACCCCTCCTCCCGCGGTTCGAGGTGATCCCGGGTGCACGGGCGTCCGAGATCACCTCGAACCGCGGGGCGTCGGGGCAGTCGGGGCATGCGGCGGGGACCGGCGGTGGCGGGGTGGGAGGATGGCGCGATGAGCGACGCGGGGGTCACCGGGCCCAGGACGCTGCTGGTCCTCCTGCACGGGCTCGGCGACACACCGGCCGGATGGCAGCCGCAGGTGGGCTCGTTCCCCGCCGGGCAGCGGATGGCCGTCCCCTGGCTGGCGGGGCTGAAACCCACTGACCGCCGCCCCTTCGACCTGGACGAGGCGGTCGGGCAGGTGGTCGCGCTGGCCGAGGAGCACCGCGCCGCACGGCTGCGACTGGTCGGGCACGGACTGGGGGCGACGGTGGCGCTGCGGGTGGCTGGCCGCCATCCCGACCTGGTCGACCGGCTGGTGCTCTCCGCCCCCTCCCCGACACCGCCGCGGTGGGTGCTGCGGCTGCAGCGGGCCCTGGTGGGACTGGCTCCGCGGCCGCGTCCCGGCGCTGGGCTGGACCGGGACCGGGTGCGGGCGGTGCTGTCCGACCTGGCACGGGCGGACCCGGCAGCCGACCTGCCGAAGGTGCGCGCACCCACCCTGGTCGTGTGCGGACGCGAGGACCGCGCGGGTCTCGTGGGGGCCCGGGCGACGGCGGCCCGCGTCCCCGGGGCCCGGCTCGAGCTGCTCGACGGCGGCGCCCACCTGCCGAGCACCTCCCCCGACGAGTTCACCCGGCTGCTGCACGAGCACCTGGCCGGCTGAGCCGGCTGCGGGCCGTCAGGGCTCGGAACGGGTGAGCACCTCGGCGGCCACCCGGGCGTGGATCCCGCGCAGCCGCTCCCGCTGGTCCTCGGCCCGCTGCAGCAGCGCCTCCACGTCGACGTCCCCGACCCGGGACAGCCCGGCAGCGACCAGCGCGCGCCACCCCTCGGCCTTGGCCTGCACCGCGTCCAGCATGCCCTCCACCTCGACCAGGTCGCTGAGCGCGGAGCGGCGCAGCACCCGGCCGTTCGGTTTCAGCCGGCCGACCCGCTCACCCAGCTGCAGCGCCGTCCGGCTGAGGTGGTCGGGGCTGGCGCCGACCTCGCGCAGGATCTGGCGCAACGCCTCGATGTCGGAGTCGACGTCGCCGGCGAGACGTTCGACGTCGGCCCCCCACGGTCGTTCGCGGTGGCTCGCGGCGGCACGGTGGAAGAGGTCGCGGCCGGCGCCGGCGGCCGCCTCGTGGTTGCGCAGGTAGGTCACCAGGGGACTGCTCATGGTCCTTCTGTACCCGGGCGCGCGGCGTCCTGTCAGCCCCGGGTGCCAGACTCGCCGAGCATGGACGAGAAGGAGCTGCTGCGGTCCTACCTGACCATGCAACGCGAGCACGTGCTCCAGGTGGTCGACGCGCTGGACGAGGAGCAGCTGCGCCGGGCGACGCTGCCCTCGGGGTGGACGCCGGTCGGGCTGGTCAAGCACCTGGTGATGGACGAGGAGCGGTTCTGGTTCCGTGCCGTCGTCGCCGGTGAGCGCGAGGCGATCGAGGAGCTGGGGCGGGTGGCCGGCACCACCTGGACGGTGCCGGCCGACGTGCCGGCGGCCTCGGTCGTGCAGGCCTACCGCGACGAGATCGCCCGCGCCGATGCGATCATCGCCGCCACCGACCTGGACGCCCCGCCGGCCTGGTGGCCCGGCGAGCTGTTCGGCAGCTGGCGGCTGCACAGCCTGCGCGAGGTGATGCTGCACCTGGTCGTCGAGGTGGCCTGCCACGCCGGCCACCTGGACGCCGCCCGCGAGCTGATCGACGGCGGCCAGTGGCTGGTGCTGACCGACTGACCACCGGCTGACCCGGAGGAGGTGCCAGGCTGGGGCCCGTGGACGAGACCGCCGAGACCACCCGCGCCGCGTGGGCCGTCGCCTCGCAGAAGTACGAGCGCGAGCACGAGGAGCACCTCGCGGCCGGCCGCACCGCCGAGCTGCTGCCCTCGGAGGTGGCGACCATCGGGGCGCTGCTGCCGGGGGCCGACGTGGTGCACCCGCTCAGCGGCCACGGGTTGGACGACCTCGCGATGGTCCGGCTGGGCGCACGCTCGGTGCACGGGCTCGACTACAGCCCCGCCGCCCTGGGCAGCGCGCAGCGGCGGGCGGACGCCCTCGGAGCGCCGTGCCGCTACACCCGGGCCACCCTGCCCGGCAGCGGTCTGCCCGACGCCTGCGCCGACCTCGTCTACACCGGCAAGGGGGCGTTGATCTGGCTGGCCGACCTGGACGCCTTCTTCGCCGAGGTGCACCGGCTGCTGCGCCCTCACGGCCACGTCTTCGTGCACGAGGCGCACCCGCTGGTGCCGCTGTGGACGTGGGAGCCCGAGGAGATCCGCGTCCGCCCCGACCGCGGCTACTTCGAGCGCCAGCACGTGAACGACACCTTCCCCGCCCACGGTGCGGTCGAGCAGCAGCACCCGCTGGCCGAGGTGGTGATGGCGTGCACCGGGGCGGGCTTCACCCTCGAGCACCTCGCCGAGCACCCCGAGCCCTTCTGGCGCCCCGACGGTGCCACCGCCGCCGCCTGGGACGGCCGGGTGCCCAACACCTTCAGCCTGCTCGCGCGCCGGGTCTGAGGTCGGCGCCCCGTTTCCCGGTCGCTCACGGCGGTGGCCGCTGGCTAGGCTTCCCGGGTGACCGAGACCGACGCGCCGCTGACCCCCGACCTGCCCGAGCAGATGCAGGTGCGGCGGGAGAAGCGTGCGCGCCTGGAGCGGGCCGGCGTCCCGGCCTACCCGGTGGCGGTCCACCGCACCCACACCCTGACCGAGGTCCGCGAGGGCTGGCCCGACCTGTCCGCCGGTGAGGAGACCGACGCGGTGGTCTCGGTCGTCGGGCGGGTGGTGTTCATCCGCAACACCGGCAAGCTCTGCTTCGCCACCCTGCAGGAGGGCTTCTCACCCGCTCACCCGGGCGGACGGCTGCAGGTGATGCTGTCGCTGGCCGAGGTCGGTGAGCAGCGGCTGGCGGACTGGAAGGCCGACGTCGATCTCGGCGACCACGTGAGCGTCAGCGGCCGGGTGGTCTGCTCGCGCCGCGGCGAGCTGTCGGTGATGGCGAGCAGCTGGACGATGGCGTCCAAGGCGCTGCGGCCGATGCCGAACCTGCACACCGAGCTGTCGGAGGAGACCCGGGTCCGCCAGCGCCACGCCGACCTCACCGTCCGCCAGGAGGCCCGCGACCTGCTCCGGACCCGGGCCGCGATCACCCGCAGCATCCGCGAGACCCTGCACGACCTCGACTACCTCGAGGTGGAGACGCCGGTGCTGCAGCTGGTGCACGGCGGGGCGGCGGCCCGTCCCTTCCACACCCACCTCAACGCGTTCTCGTTGCCGATGACGCTGCGGATCGCGCTGGAGCTCTACCTCAAGCGGGCGATGGTCGGCGGCGCGGAGCGGGTCTACGAGATGGGCCGGATCTTCCGCAACGAGGGCATCGACTCCTCCCACAGCGCCGAGTTCACGATGCTGGAGGCCTACGTCGCCTGGGGTGACCAGACCACGGTGGCCGAGCTGGTCCGCCGGATCGTGCTGGACTGCGCCGACCTGCTCGGACGCCGCCAGGTCACCCACGTGGACGCCGCCGGCACCGAGCACACCATCGACCTCGGCGGTGAGTGGCGCTGGCTCGGGGTCTACCCCGGGCTCTCGGAGCACCTGGGCGTCGAGATCACCCCCGACACCCCGGCCGAGGAGCTGCGCCGGCTCTGCACCGAGCACGAGGTCGAGGTGGAGGACGACGCGTCCGCGGACAAGCTGGTGCTCGAGCTGTTCGGCGAGCTGGTCGAGCCGACGCTGATCCAGCCGACCTTCGTCTGCGACTACCCGCCGTCGGCGCAGCCCCTGGCCCGCCCGCACCGCGACGACCCGCGGCTGATCGAGGCCTGGGACCTCATCATCGGCGGCATGGAGCGCGGCACCGGGTTCTCCGAGCTGATCGACCCGGTGATCCAGCGGGAGCGGCTGACCGCCCAGTCGATCGCCGCCGCGGCGGGCGACCCCGAGGCGATGCAGCTGGACGAGGACTTCCTCGCCGCGCTCGAGTTCGGCGCCCCGCCGATGGGCGGTCTGGGTCTGGGCATCGACCGGCTGGTGATGCTGTTCACCGGTGTGGGCATCCGCGAGACGATCCTCTTCCCGCTGCTCAAGCCGGAGGCCTGAGCCGGCTCAGCCCGCGACCCAGTCCATGTGGTCGATGAGGTGGACGAGCTCGGCGCGGTCGCCGCGGACGGTGCAGGCGGTGGCCGCGTCCAGCGGCAGCCGCCGGCTGACCACCTGCAGCAGCTGCTCGGCTGGGCCGGTGATCAGGACGTCGGCCTCGGCGACGCGCTCGGAGGTGAGCACGAGCGGGGCGTCGGTGCGGCGCAGCAGCCAGGCGTCGTCGACGTCCTCGGCCACCCAGGCGATCGTCTGACCGGTGCCCCGCATCGCGTCGGCGAAACCGGGCACGACCGCCGCCCAGCCGGCGGAGGCGATGGTGCCGAGCCAGTCGTCGATCGCGGCCACCGCCGACGGCGCGTCGATGGTGTAGCGGCGGTCGAGGGTGGCCGCGGCGTCGATGCGGTGCACCGAGATCTCGCCGAACACCCGCCGGCTCCAGAAGACGACGCCGTCGCCGCCGCCGGAGGGGTCGAAGACGTCCGGGCCGTTGGTCGCGCCGGCCAGCGTCCCACGCACCTCCGCGGCCCCCGTGCGCAGCCACCCGGGCCATCCCTCCGGGTCGTCGGGGGCGTCCTCCGAGGCGAGGGCGAAGGCCGCCGCCGGGTCGCCGATGCCCTCGGCCACCAGCCGGGTCACCCACCGCTGGGTGGAGCCGATGTGGCCCACCAGGTTCGTCAGGGTCCACCCGGGGCAGGTCGGCACCGGGGTCGCCGGGTCGGCGCCGTCCACCCAGCCGGCCACCTCCTCGGTCTGGGTCACCGTCGAGTCGAGCTGTGTCGTGTCCACCGTCGGCTCCTCGTCCGGGCCCCGGTCCTGTCCGGGGCCTCTGCCGTCGAGACCTCCCGACGGACGGGGACTCATCGCCGCGACCCTGGGATCGTGTCCGCAGGACAGGCGGCGGGAGGCGACACGCCGCGCCACGCCGGACGTGGCCGTATCGACATACACGGGAGCAGGGGTGCGGACGTGCGACGGCCGGGTCGCCCGCGGAGGCGACCCGGCCGGAGGGAGGTGTGGGTCAGCTGTCGCTGGAGGCGCCGAGGTGCTTGGCGATCTCGCGGACGCCCTCGGCGGTGCGGATGCTGGCCACCGAGACCTCCAGCGCGATCCGGATCAGCGCGAGGTAGACGACGACCACCACCGCGCCGATGACCAGGACGGCCAGGCCGGCGAGCACACCGAGGGCCGGGTCCTCCGCACCGGCGGCGGCGAAGGCGGCGATGGTGTAGGTGATCCAGCCGAGCACCAGCAGCACGCCCACCACGATGTAGACGATCTTGACGATCGCCGGTGTCGCGTAGCTGCTGAAGGTCGTGTCGAAGATGGCCCGCAGACCACCCTTCGGGGTCGACGGCTGCGGGCTGGCGCTCCAGGCGGAGTAGGCGTCCTGACCCGTGCCGCCGTAGCCGCTGGCGCCGGGGGTGCCGTAGCCGGTGCTCTGGTCGTAGCCGGTCTGGCCGTACCCGGCCGAGGCCTGCGACTGCGCGTAGCCGGCCGAGGCCTGGCCCTGCGGATAGCCCGCCGAGGTCTGCGACTGCGGGTAGCCGGCGGAGGTCTGCGACTGCGGGTAGCCGGCCTGGGGGTCGTAGGCGCCGGCCTGGGCCTGGCCGTAGTCCGGCTGCTGGCCGTAGTCCGACTGCTGGCCCTGCTGCCCGTAGCCCTGCTGCTGGCCGTAGCCGGCCTGCGGCTGGTCGGCCGAGGGCTGGGAGGCGCCCCACTCCTGCTGCTGGGCGCCCCAGCCGGACTGCTGCTGGCCGTAGCCGCGCTGGGCCTCCTGCGGGTACTCCCCGCGCTGGCCGGCGTCCTGCTGCTCCCACGAGGCGGACGGGGCGCTACCGGGCTGCTGGCCCTCCTGTCCGTAGCCGGCCTGCCCGTAGCCGCCCTGGCCGTAGCCCTGCTGCTGCCCGTAGCCGGGGTAGCCGCCCTGCGGGTCCTGCCCGTGCTCGGGCTGACGGGGATCGTTGCCCTGGCCCTGCTGGTAGTCAGACATGCGTGCCATCCTGCCGTTCTCGTAGGTCACGTCGCGATGCTGCCGGGAAGCCTATCGGGGGCGCGCGGCGCGGCCGGGAGCCCGCGTCCACCGTGTCCGGACGCCGTCGTCGGGCGGTCAGCCAGGTAGCAGGTCGAGGTCCGGCCCGCCTCAGAACGCGGACTCGGGCAGGTCCATCAGCTCCAGGGTCGTGCCCTCGGCGATCGTCCGCTCGGCGGTCAGGTGGGGCAGCACGGTGCGGACGAACCAGCGGGCGCTGGCGACCTTGCCGGTGTAGAAGTCGCGGTCGGCGGCGTCCGGGCCGGCCTCCAGCGCGCGGATGGCCACCTCCGCGCCGCGCAGCAGCAGCCAGGCGCAGACCACGTCGCCCAGCGCCATCAGCGCCCGGGTGGTGGTGAGCCCGACCTTGTACACGTCGCGCGGGTCCCCGCCCGGGGTCCGCGGATCGGCCGACTGCAGGTGCTGCACCATCAGCCCGACGATGGCGCCGGCGTCGTGCAGCGCCCGCTGCAGCAGCGCCCTCTCCTCGGCCAGCGGCCCGTCCGCCTCGGCGAACGCCCCGATCTGGGCCGACAGCCAGCCCAGCGCCTGCCCCTGGTCGCGGACGATCTTGCGGAAGAAGAGGTCCTGGCCCTGGATGGCGGTGGTGCCCTCGTAGAGGGTGTCGATCTTGGCGTCGCGGACGTACTGCTCCAGCGGGTAGTCGCTGAGGAACCCCGACCCGCCGAGGGTCTGCAGCGACTCGGTGCCGAGCACCACCCAGGACCGCTCCGAGCCGTAGCCCTTGACCAGCGGGAGCAGCAGGTCGTTGACCCGGGCGGCCAGCTCGTCGCGCTCGCCCGCCGCCTCGCTGAGCCAGACGTCGTCCTGCACCGAGGCGGTGTAGAGCACCAGCGCGCGCAGCGCCTCGGCCCACATCTTCTGCGTCATCAGCGAGCGGCGGACGTCGGGGTGGGAGGTGATCCGCACCCGCGGCGCGGTCTTGTCCGCCGCCTGGGTGAGGTCAGGGCCCTGGACGCGGCTCCTCGCGTACTCCAGCGCGTTGAGGTAGCCGGTGGAGAGGGTGGCGATCGCCTTGGTGCCCACCATCATCCGGGCGTGCTCGATCACCTGGAACATCTGCCGGATGCCCTGGTGCACCTCGCCCAGCAGCCAGCCCACCGCGGGCTCGCGCTCGCCGAAGGTCAGCTCGCAGGTGGCCGAGACCTTGATCCCCATCTTCTTCTCGACGTTGGTCGCGTACACCCCGTTGCGGACGCCGGTGAGCTCGCCGGTCTCGAGGTCGAAGTGGTGCTTGGGCACCAGGAACAGGCTGAGCCCCTTGGTGCCCGGTCCGCCGGCGCCCTCGACGCCGACCGGGCGCGCGAGCACCAGGTGCACGATGTTCTCGGTGAGGTCGTGCTCGCCGGAGGTGATGAACCGCTTGACGCCCTCCAGGTGCCAGCTGCCGTCGGGCTGCGGGAGGGCCCGGGTGCGGCCGGCGCCGACGTCGGAGCCGGCGTCGGGCTCGGTGAGCGCCATGGTGGCGCCCCACTGCCGACGCACCATGTGCTGGGCGATCCGGCGGTCCCGCTCGGTGCCGTTGGTCCACAGCACCTGGGCGAACTTCGGCCCGGCGGCGTACATGTACAGCGCCGGGTTCGCGCCGAGCACCTGCTCCAGCACGGCCCAGCGCAGTGACGGCGGGCAGTCCTGGCCGTCCAGCTCGCCGGGCAGCTCGACCCGCCACCACTCCGAGTCCATCCAGCTCTTGAAGGCCAGGTGCATCGACTCCGGCAGGGTCACCGTGGACGTCGCCGGGTCGAACTCCGGTGGGTTGCGGTCGCCCTCGACGAAGGCGGCGGCGAGCTTGTCGGTGGCCAGCGCCGCCACCTCGGTGAGCATCGCCTCGGCCGTCTCGCGGTCGAGGTCGGCAGCCGGACCCGTCCCGAGCACCTGCTCGCGGCCCAGCACCTCGAACAGGGTGAAGGTGATGTCGCGGAGGTGGGGCTTGTAGTGGCTCATCAGCTCTCCCTGGCCGGATCGGTCGCTGCTCTGCGGACCCCGCCCGGACGAAGTTACCGGCGGGTAACCAGATTGTGCAGCCGTCGGACGCCGGCCCGCAAGGGTGCTGCGGCACCCTGCGGGAGGTGCGGGGGTCGGGTGGGCGAGGATGGGGCCCCATGGACCTGCAGGCAGAGCTGCCCGACGACGCCGACGCCCCGATCACCGGTCTGGGCCGGGCCCACTGGGAGCAGGTGGCCGACCGGCTGCTCGCCGCCGCGGCCCGCTACCGCACCCCGCGCGGCGGTCGGATCGACCTACCGGGCAGCCCCTCGCGCTCGGGCTGGGTGTCGGACGGCCTGGAGGGGTTCGCCCGCACCTTCCTGCTCTCGGCGCTGCGCACCGCCGGGGCCGGCGGGGCCGACCCGCACGGCCACCTCGCCGGCTACGTCGAGGGGCTGGCCGCGGGCAGCGCCGGGGTGCACGCCGACCCGGACGACGGCTGGCCGCCGGTGCTCGACATCGGCCGCGGCGGCCAGCCGATGGTGGAGTCGGCCTCGGTCGCGCTCGGGCTGCGGCTCACCCGGCCCTGGTCCTGGGACGTCCTCGACGCCGACGCGCAGGACCGGCTGGCGACCTGGCTTCGGGGTGCGCTCACCCACCAGCCCTCGACCAACAACTGGTACCTCTTCCCCTTCACGGTCGCCCGCTTCCTGGAGTCGGTCGGGCGGGGCGACGAGCTGACCCGCCGGGCCACCGGGCGCGCGGAGGACCTGCTGGAGGAGTGGTATCGCGGCGACGGCTGGTACAGCGACGGCCAGCACCAGGCCTTCGACCACTACATCGGCTGGGCGATGCACCTCTACCCGGTGCTGGACGCCCACCTGGCCGGCGACCGCGAGCGGCTGGACCACCTCGGCCCGCGGCTGCGCGAGTTCCTCGTCGGCTTCGCCGCCACCTTCGACGCGAGCGGCGCCCCGCTCTTCCAGGGCCGCTCGCTCACGTACCGCTTCGCCACCCTGGCCGCGGTCGGCCTCGGCGCGCTGACCGGGTGGACCCCGCTCACCCCCGGCCAGTCCCGACGGCTGCTCTCGGCCGGCCTGCGCTACTTCCTCGACCGTGGCGCGCTGGACGCCGAGGGCCTGCTGAGCCGCGGCTGGCACGGCCCGCACGCGGCCATCGTGCAGCCCTACTCCGGACCGGCCTCGCCGTACTGGGCGTCCAAGGGGTTCCTGCCGCTGCTGCTCGGCGCCGACGCCGAGCTCTGGCGCACCCCCGAGGAGCCGGCCGCGCCGACCGACCGCACGCTCGAGATCGCCCCGGCCGGGTGGCTGGTGCAGACCACCCGCGACGGCCTGGTCCGGGTGCACAACCACGGCAGCGACGACGTGCGGGCCTGGGAGCCCGACGCGGGCCCTGCGAACCCGCTGTACGCCCGGCTCGCCTACTCCACCCGGACCAGCCCGACCGCCCGCGGCAACGTCAGCGACAACGAGGTGCAGCTGGAGATCGGCGGCGTGCGCAGCGTCCGGCGCCGGATCCACCGGCTGGGCACCGGGCCGGACTGGGCGGCGTCCTGGCACGCCCCGCGGTTCGAGGACCGCACCGCACCGGCGGCCCCTCCCGGTGGCGGCACCAACCTGCCCTCGGCCCGGATCGAGAGCCTGGTGCTGGCCCGCGGTGCGGTCGAGGTGCGGGTGCACCGGCTGCACCTGGTCGAACCGGGCACCCGGGTGCGGGTGGCCGGTTGGGCGCTGTCCGGCACCCTCGACGGGCTCGTCGCCGGCACCGCCGAGGGCCGCTGCGAGGTCCGCGGCGCCGGTCTGCTCTCCCGGCTCGTCGCCGTCCGCGGGCTGGACGCCGCACGGGTCGAGCGGGCGCCGGCGGGGACCGCCTTCGGCCCGTGGACGCTGGTGCCCGAGCTGTCCGGGCCCGCTGACGGCGGGCTGGTGGTGGCGCTGGCGGCGCTCACCGGCCTCGACGACGCCGCGGCCGACCAGACCGCGCTGGAGGAGCTGGTCCGGGTGGACGTCGTCGCGGACGTGGTCACCGCCGAGTGGCTCGACGGCGGCGCGGTGGTGGCCACGCACACGCTCGACTGGTCCGGGGCGGAGCCGCGGGTGGCCTCCCGCTGACCCGTCCGCGGCGGGCCGTGCGGACGACCCCGTGTGGTTGACTGCCGGTCGTGTCTGGAACGATTGAGAAGACGCTCGACCGCGCGACCACGGTGCGGTGGCGCAACGCCGTCTTCGCGATCTTCTTCGCGACCGGGCTGGGGTTCGCCGCCTGGGCGGCGCGGCTGCCGCGGGTGCGGGACGTCCTCGACGCCAGCTCGGCGACGATGGGTCTGCTGGTGCTGTTCCTGGCGATCGGCTCGATCGTGGGGCTGCTCGCCTCCAGCCACGTGATCAGCCGGATCGGGTCCCAGCGCACCATCGCGGTCTTCTTCGCGGTGATGGCGCTCGGCATGGTGGTGGCCGGCGTCGGGGTGGCCCTGGGGAGCTTCGTCGTGATCGCCGCCGGGCTGGTGCTGTCCGGGGCCGGGCAGGGCGCGACCGACGTGTCGATGAACCTCAACGGTGCGGTCGCGGAGCGGGCGCTGGGCCAGACGGTGATGCCGCTGTTCCACGCCTTCTTCAGCCTCGGGACGGTGGCCGGTGCCGGGCTCGGGGCACTGGCCGAGCGGCTGGCGGTGTCGGTGACCACGCAGATGGTCGTGCTGGCCGTGCTGCTGCTGGCACTGGTGCTCGTCTCGCTGCGCTGGACGCAGTCCGAGCGGGTGCTGGAGCACACCGAGGCCGAGCCCGGGCCGACCTCCTGGCGGGAGCGGCTGGCGGTCTGGGGCACCCCGACCACCTGGCTGATCGGTCTGGTGGTGCTCGGCATGGCCCTGGCCGAGGGCAGTGCCAACGACTGGGTCGCGCTGGCCGTGGTGGACGGCTACGGGGTGACCAACGAGGTCGGCGGGGTGGCCCTGGTCGTCTTCGTCACCGCGATGACGGTCGGACGGGTGGCCGGGGTGCCGCTGCTGGACCGGCTCGGCCGGGTGGTGGTCGTCCGCGCCACGGCCGTGCTCGCCGCGTTCGGGCTGGCCCTGACGATCTTCGCCCCGTCGGTGCCGCTGGCCTTCGTCGGCATCGCGCTGTGGGGGCTCGGCTCCTCCCTCGGCTTCCCGGTGGGCATGTCGGCCGCCGCCGACGACCCGCGCCACGCCGCGGCCCGGGTGAGCGCGGTCGCCACCATCGGCTACTGCGCCTTCCTCGTGGGGCCGCCGGTGATCGGCTTCGTCGGGGAGGCGGTCGGCGTCCTGCGCGCCCTGCTGGTCGTGCTGGTGCTGGTGGCGGTGGCGGGCCTGGTCGCGCCGGCGCTGCGCGCGCCGGACGAGCGTCGCTGACGCGTCGGCCGCCGGCGACCTCGACCCCCGACCGCGTGGTGCGGTGCGTGGCGGCACCGGCCCTGGGTACCGTGCGGCCACGGTCGGAGGTTCCGGGCCCGGGATCTCGGACCCAGGCCCCGGCGTTGAACCCACAGCTCCGGGGCCGCCCCCTCCTCCCGGGGCATCCTGACCGTCGGGGCTCAGACCACCGGGCAGCGCAGCGGCTCGCCACGGCCGGCCCGCAGCACCTCCTCGCAGGCGAGGCGCTGCAGCGCCCGCAGCGACTCCTCGGAGTAGAAGGCCGCGTGCGGGGTGAGGACGACGCCGGGGTGGCCGCGCAGCGGGTGCCCGGCCGGTAGCGGCTCCGGCTCCACCACGTCGAGGGCCGCCCCGGCGAGCCGGCCCGAGTCGAGGGCGGCCAGCAGGGCGTCGGTGTCGACCAGGGCGCCGCGGGCGGTGTTCACCAGGGCGGCGCCGGGGGGCATCACCGCGAGCGTGTCGGCGTTGACGATCCGGCGGGTGGTCTCGGTGGCCGGGGCGTGCAGCGACAGCAGCTGCGAGCGGGTGAACAGCTCCTCCACGCCGACCGGCTCCACCCCGTGGGCGCGCAGCACCTCGGCGTCGGCGAACGGGTCGTGGGCGATCACGCTGAACCCGAAGGGGCGCAGCCGGTCGGCCACCGCCAGCCCGATCCGGCCCGTCCCCAGCAGGCCGACGGTGGTGGCCGAGAACGCGCGGATCGGGGCGAGGTCGGGTGGCGACAGCCAGCCGCCGGTGGCGATCGCCCGGTCGAAGGAGACCACCTTGCGCAGCAGCAGCAGCGCGCAGGTGACGGCGTGGTCGGCGACGGTGTCGGCGCCGTAGTCGGGCACGTTGGCCACCCGGACGCCCAGCTCGCGGGCGGCGTCCACGTCGACGTTGTCGTAGCCGATGCCGTAGCGCACCACCATCGCGCCCGGGGCCATCGCCGCCAGCACCCGGCGGGTCACCGGCGCGAAGTTGACGAAGGCCAGGTCGACCCCGGTGAGCGCGGCCAGCGTCTCCTCCTCGGTGGAGACCTGGTGCGACTCCAGCTCCGCACCCAGCTCGGCCGCGGCGGCGGTCTCCAGCTCGAGGTCGGCGAAGATGTGGTCGGTCACCGCCACCCGGGGGCTCACGAGGCGCCCAGCCGGTCGAGCAGCCCGCGGCGGTGCAGGTTGGCGATGAGCCGGCGCAGCCCGTACTCCCACCGCGGTGCGGTCTCGGAGTGCGTGACCCGGTTGACCAGGGTGCCCAGCCGGGGGCTGGAGATGCGCACCACGTCGCCGAGGTGGTGGGTGAAGCCGAGGCCGTCCTCGCCGCGGTCCTGGGTCGGGGCGAAGAGGGTGCCGGTGTAGAGCAGGACGCCGTCGGGGTACTGGTGCGCGCGGCCCACGGTGTAGGCGGCCAGGTCGGCCACGTCGCGGGAGATCTGGCTCATCTCGCTGACGCCGTCGAGGACGAACCCGTCGTCCTCCCCGAGGACCTGCAGCCGGACCGAGGCGGTGCGGACGTCGTCGAGGGTGAAGTGGGAGTCGAGCAGCCGCAGGAACGGCCCGGCCGCGGCGGAGGCGTTGTTGTCCTTGGCGCGGGGGAGCAGCAGCGCCGAGCGGCCCTCGACGTCGCGCAGGTTGACGTCGTTGCCCAGCGTCGCGCCGACCACCCGTCCGGTGGAGCTGACGGCCAGGGCGACCTCGGGCTCGGGGTTGTTCCAGGAGGAGATCTCCGAGACGCCGATCGGTGCGCCGCAGCCGACCGCGGCGAGCACCGGGGCCTTCGTGAACACCTCCGGGTCGGGGCCGAGACCCACCTCGAGGTACTGCGACCAGAGCCCGCGCGACTGCAGGTCGGCCTTGAGCTGGACCGACTCCGGGCTGCCGGGACGCACGGTGCTGACGTCGACGCCCAGGGTGGTCTCCAGCTCCCCGCGCAGCTGCTCGGCCCGGACCGGGTCGCCGCCGGCCCGCTCCTCGATCAGCCGCTCCACCAGCGAGCTGGCGAAGGTGACCCCGGCGGCCTTGAGCACCGACAGATCGACCGGCGCCAGCAGGGTGGGACGGTCGGTGGCTCCGTCCAGGGAGTCGGTGAGCAGCCGGGTCAGCGGCCAGCGGCGGCCGCCCTCGGCGGCGCGGGCGGCCGCGGCGGGGTCGGGCTGCTCGAGCAGGTCGGTCATGGTGGGGAAGGTGGCCGACAGGTCGACCACCTCCTGCTCGCGGACGACCACCACCGACGGCCCGTCGACGTCCGGGTCGTGCACGCGGCCGACCAGGCTGGCGGCCTCCAGGTCGGTGGGCAGCAGGTCGCGGGGGTCGTCGATGAGGTCCATCCGTGTCTCTCCGTCTCGTGGTGTGCGGCGCGTCGACAGGCTCGACGCGCCGTGGTCGGGTCCGGTCGTCCGGGATCAGCCTGCTGCGCGGGTGGACGTCCCCGCCAGCCCGGTCCAGCGCCAGGGCCGGCCCCAGCGCCCTGAGCCTGTCGAAGGGCGGGAGTGCCGCACTCCGGCAGGCCCAGGGCGCTGGAGGTCCTGCTCAGACCTCGGCGTACCAGGCCTCGACGGCCTCGACGTCGACGGACTCGTCGGCCGGCAGACCGAGCTTGTCGTAGTGGCGCCGGCGGGCCTTCATGTCGTGCAGCAGGATCGCGCGGGCGTGGGTGGCGACCTCGACGGCGACCTCCTTCGGCACCACGACCACGCCGTCGTCGTCAGCGCCGACGATGTCACCCGGGTTCACCTGGGTGCCGCCGCAGGCGATGGTGGTCTGGGTCTCGATCGCCTGGATCCGGCCCGGGATGATGGTGCGGCCCCGCTTGCGCGAGACGACCGGCGTCCCCTGGGCCTCCAGCTCGCCGGTGTCACGGGCGTAGCCGTCGGTGACGATGCCGACCGCGCCGCCGACGATGGCGCCCATCGCGTTCTCCGAGCCCCAGAAGCCGACCTCCTGGCCGCCGCCGGAGTCCATCACCACGACGTGGCCGGGAGCCAGGTCGGTGGGCAGCTTGGCCTGCGGGTACTTCTCGAACCAGATGCCGTGGGCGCGCACGACGTCCGCGGTGGTCTCCAGCTTCCACATCGGCTTGTTCGACGGCACCGCCCGGATGGTGGCCGCCTCGCCGAAGAACCGCATGCCACCCCAGAGCGGGCGGACGTCGGTGTCCATCAGGCCGATGTTGAAGTAGCCGATGCCGTCGAGGGCGTCCACCACGTCGACCACGCGGAGGAACTTGTACAGCGAGCCCAGCTGGGCGGGGTCGGCCTTGGTCCAGGGCAGCTCGGGCTTCTGCTGGACGGGATGGTGCGTCATGGTGGACGTGCTCCTTCTCCTGTGTGGTGTTCCTCGGATGGCCCGCCGACGTCTCGCCGGCGGGTGGTCATGGGTCAGCCGGTGGCGGCGTGCCGTCGGGCCAGCTGGACGTAGGTGGCGGCGTTGGTGCGGATCCGGGCCCGCTCGTCCTCGGTGAGCTCGCGCCGGACCTTGCCGGGCAGGCCGAGCACCAGCGTCCCGGGTGGGATCTCGGCGCCCTCGGGCACGACGGCGCCGGCGCCGATGACGACGTCGGAGCCGATCCGGGCTCCGTTGAGCACGACGGCACCCATCCCGACCAGGACGCGGTCGCCGACCGTGCAGTTGTGCAGGATCGCCCGGTGGCCGACGGTGACGTCGGCGCCGAGCCGGACGCCGAGGCCGGGGTCGGCGTGCACGACGGTGAGGTCCTGCAGGTTGCTGCGCTCGCCGACGACGATGTCCTCGCCGTCGCCGCGCAGCACCGAGCCGTACCAGACCGACGCCTGTGCGCCGAGCCGGACGCGGCCGACCAGCGTCGCACCGGGGGCGACCCAGGCGGTGGGGTCGACCTCGGGCCGGTGGCCCTCGAACGGGAGGAGGCTCACGGGCGCTCCCGGTCCAGCCGGTACCACTCGCGGGCGGTGCCGTCGAGCACCCGCTCGCGGTCGGCGGCCGAGGGGAGCAGCCGCTCCAGCAGGGTGACCTGGTCGCGCCAGACGGTGCGGTAGTCGGCGGCCAGCTCGCACACCGGCCAGTTGGTGGCGACCATCACCCGCTCCGGCCCGAAGGCGTCGAGCACCACCCGGCCGACGTCGGCCAGCTGGTCGGGCTGCCAGGACCAGCGGGTCATCACGTCCAGCCCGACCGAGAACTTGATCGCGATCCCCGGCGCGGAGGCCAGCAGGGCGATGTTGGCCTCCCAGGCGGCCCGGTCCGCACCGTCCAGCGGCGGGCGGGCCAGGTGGTCGACGACCACCCGCAGCCCCGGCACGGCCCCGGCCAGCGTGACCACCTCCTCGCACTGGGCGCGGTCGAGGGGGACGACGTCCCAGCTGAGGTCGGCCCCGGCCAGCTCGCCGAACAGGTCGCAGACGTCGCCGCGGCGCAGCCAGTCCAGCGGCTCGCGCCCGACCAGGCAGCGGACGCCGACCAGCCGCGGGAGCTCCATCCGGCGCCACTCGGCGCGGGCGGCCTCGGGGTCGGTCAGCGGCAGCCAGCCCACCACGCCGACGACCGGCGGCTCGGCCGACCAGCGCGCCAGCCGGTCGTTCTCGTGCGGGCCGTCCTCGGACTCGACCAGGACGGTGCCGTCGACGCCGAGCTCGGCGGTCAGCGTCCGCAGGTCGTCGGGGGTGAAGTCGCGGACCAGGGTGCCGTGCTCGGGTCCGCGCCAGGGCTGCTCGCTCTCGGCGGAGATCCAGAAGTGCTGGTGGGCATCGATGGTCATCGGCGTCCTCCTCGGTCGGTCGGGGTCCCTGGGGTGGTCACCGGCCCTCCCAGACGGGGGCGCGGCGGGCGGTGAAGGCGGCGACGCCCTCGGCGAAGTCGTGGCTGCCGTAGCAGCGGGCCAGCAGGTCGTCGACGTCGGCGGCCGGGTCGGCGTCGAGGCGTCGGCCGACCTCCTTGAGCGCGCGGACGGTGAGCGGGGCGGCCCCGGCGACCCGTCCGGCCAGCTCGAGCGCGACCGGGCGGGGGTCGGTGCCGGCCGGCAGCAGCCGGGTGACGAAACCGGTGCCGGCCAGCTCGGCGGCGGTGACGAGGTCGGTGCCGAGCAGCATCCGGTCGGTCCAGGCCCGGCCCACCCGGTCGCGGACCAGGCGGACCGCACCGGCGTCGATGCAGTTGCCCAGCGTCTGCGCGACCGGGGCGCCGAAGCGGACGTCCTCGGCGGCCACCACGAGGTCGCAGGCGGCCACCAGCACCAGCCCGGCGCCCACCGCGAGCCCCGGGACGGCCGCCACCACCGGCACCGGCACCCCGGCCAGGGTCTGCAGCACCTCGCCGACCCGGTGCTCGTAGGCCACTCCGCGCTCGGCGTCGAAGTCGGTGAACTGGGCGATGTCGGTGCCGGCGGCGAAAGCCCGCTCGCCGGCGGCGGTGAGGACGACCGCCCGCACCGAGGTGTCGGCGGCCAGCGTCCGGGCGTGCTGCTCGAGCTGGTCGTACATCGACCAGGTCAGCGCGTTGAGCTTGCGCTGGTGGTCCAGGGTGAGGACGGCGACCGGGCCCTCGCGGTGCAGCCGCACCTCCCCGGCGCCGGACGCCTCGCGGGCGGGCTCAGCCACGGGCCGACCCCGCCACCCGTACCTCGTCGAGCAGGCCGTCGTGCTCACCGAGCAGCGGCGGTGCGGAGCGGACCGTGGGCGGGGTGCCCTGCAGCCGCACCGGTGAGGCGAGCGTCTTGATGGTGCCCTCGACCGGGTGCTCGAAGCTGGTCACCGCACCGCGGGCGGCGACGTGGGGGTCGGAGTCGAGGACGTAGGAGTAGTCGCGGATCGGTCCGGCCGGCACCCCGGCCTCCAGCAGCGCGGTCACCCACTCGTCGACGGTCCGGGTGGCGAAGAGCGGGGTGAGGGTGGCGACCAGCTCGGCCCGGTGACCCATCCGCAGGGTGTTGGTGGTGAACCGCTCGTCCTGCACCAGCTCGGGTGCGCCCAGGACGTCGCAGAGCCGGGTCCACAGCCGCTCGTTGTTGGCGCCGATGGTGAGGTAGCCGTCGCTGGCGCGGAAGGCCTGGTACGGCGCCGACATCCGGTTGGCCGACCCGAGGGCCTGCGGCACCTGGCCGGTCGCCCAGTACTCCGTCGACTCCCACACCGACATCGCCAGCGCCGCCTCGAACAGCGACACCTCCAGGTACTGGCCCTCCCCGGTCTTCAGCCGCGAGGCGTAGGCGGTGACGATGCCGAAGGCGGTGAACATGCCGGCGCCGAGGTCGGCGACCGGCAGCCCGCACTTGACCGGGTCGCCGTCCGGCTCGCCGGTGATGCTCATGACCCCCGACATCCCCTGGGCGATGAGGTCGTAGCCGGGGTGCTGGGAGTAGGGGCCGGTCTGGCCGAAGCCGGAGATGCTGGCGTAGATCAGGGCGGGGTTGTGCTGCGTGAGGGTCTCGTAGTCGATGCCGAGGCGGGCGGTGACACCGGGGCGGAAGTTCTCCACCACGACGTCGGCGGTGCGCACCAGGCGGTAGAAGTCCTCCCGGCCCGCCTCGTCCTTGAGGTCGATGCGGACACTGCGCTTGTTGCGGTTGAGGGCGAGGAAGGCCCGGCTGTCGTCGCCCTGGACGGCGTAGCCCCAGGAGACCCGGGTCTGGTCGCCGCCGGCGGGGTTCTCGACCTTGATGACGTCGGCGCCCATGTCGGCCAGCATCATCGTGCAGTACGGACCGGACATCACCTGGGTCAGGTCGAGCACCCGGAGCCCGGTGAGGGCGCCGGCGGGCTGGTCGGGGAAGGGCATCGGATCTCCTGGCGGTTCATCGGGCCGGCTCGCGCCGGCGGGGTGGGTCGGGGCCGGCTCGCGCCGGCGGGGTACGTGGGGGTCGGCTCGCGCCGGCGGGTGCCCGGGCGGACGGGAGCCGCCCGCCCGGGCGTCGCGGGGCTCAGCCGAGGCTGGCGTTGGTCTCGTTGAAGAAGGAGTCCACCGCCTGGTCCAGCGTCAGCCGGCCGAAGGCGACCTCGTTGTAGTTGCGGGTGAAGGCCTGCTGGAACACCGCGTTGAAGCCGGGCGGGTAGTTGACCTTCGGCGGGTTGTCCTCGCTGATCGCGCGGTACTGCTCGAGCTCGTCCCGCTTGAGGTCGGGCAGCTCGGAGTCCTCGGCGGTCAGCGCGTCCAGCACCTCGGTGTTGGTCGGCGCCCCGTTGTCGGCGGCGAAGGCCACCTGGGCGTCCACGTCGTTGGTGAAGAAGTCGATGAACGCCGCGGAGGTGGGCACGTTGTCGCAGTTGGACGAGATGCCGAAGCCGGAGGCGACGAGGATGTTGCCGATACCGGCCGGGCCGTCGGGGTAACGGGCCGCCTGCAGCTCGCCGCCGTCACGGCCGTCGAGGGTCTGCTGGGAGACGTAGAGCGAGTTGCCCGGCAGCACGCCGACCATCAGCTGCCCGGTGGCCAGGTAGCCCTGGTCCGCGCCCGGCGGCTCCTCGGCCGACATGTCCGGCGGCAGCGCGATGCCCTGCTCCTGGAGGTCGAGCCACAGGCTCCAGTACTCCTTCAGCTGCTCCTTGGTGAAGCCGAGCTGCCCCTCGGCGTTGAACACCTCGATGCCCTGCCCGACCGCCCAGGCGTAGAACGCGTTCTGCTCCTCGCCACCGGCCGCCACCGCGTAGGTGCCGTCGGGCAACCCGTCCTTGGCCTGGCTCACATAGCTGACGAACTGGTCCCAGTCCCAGCTCTCCGGCGGGGCACCTACCCCGGCCTCCTCGGCCAGCGTGGTGTTGACCATCAGGGCGTCCCAGGCGATGCCGTAGGGGATGAAGTAGAGCTTGCCGTCGCTGCCGCGGCCGCCGTCGAGCACGGCCGGCGGGATCTTGCTGGTGTCGATGGCGCCGGAGGCGACCATGTCGTCCAGCGGCTGCAGGGTCTGGCGCTTGACGTAGTCGTTGACCTGGCGGTCCTGCATCTGCACCACGCAGGGCAGCGAGCGGCTGGAGGCCTGGACGTTGAGCCGGTTGAAGTACTGGGCGTAGTCGGCGGACTGGGTCTCGGTGGTGACCTCGGGGAAGTCCTCGTTGAACTGCTCGATGACGGCGTTGGTCTTGGCGTTGCGCGACTCACCACCCCACCAGGCGACCTGGATGGTGCCGCCGACCTCGCCCTGGCCGTCGGAGCTGGCCGCCGGTCCCTGGTTGAGGCACGCCGTGCTGGTCAGCGCGACGCCGAGCACCAGCGCGGCGCCGGGGAGGAGCCGGCGGAAGCGTGGCTTGGTCATGACGTTGGTCCTTTCCTCGTGGCGGCTGCGGTGCCGCACGTGTGTGGGGGCGGCGGTGGTGCCGCCGGTGGTGGTGGAGCGGTGGCTCACTTGAGCCCGGTGGTGGCGATGCCCTCGACCAGCAGGCGCTGGGAGGCGATGAAGAACCCGACGATGGGGGCCAGCGACAGCGTGGCCATCGCGAAGAGCGTCCCGTAGGTGCTCTGGCCGGTCTGGTCGAGGAAGGAGTTGAGCCCGAGCGAGACCGTCCACAGGTCCGAGCTCGGCAGGTACAGCAGCGGGCCGAGCAGGTCGTTCCAGGCCCAGACGAAGGTGAACATCGCGGTGGTGCCGATCGCCGGCAGCGACATCGGCATGATGATCCGCCAGAAGATCCCCCAGTGCCCGCAGCCGTCGATCCGTGCGGACTCGTCCAGCGACTTCGGCAGGGTCCGGATGAACTGGACCATGAGGAAGATGAAGAAGGCGTCCACGGCGAAGAAGTGGGGCACCGTCAGCGGCAGGTAGGTGTCGACCCAGCCCATCTGGTTGAAGATGATGTACTTCGGGATCAGCGTGACGTGCTGGGGCAGCAGCATGGTGGCGATCACCATCCCGAACAGCACCCGCTTGAACGGGAACTCCAGGCGGGCGAAGGCGTAGGCCGTCAGCGAGCAGGCGACCAGGTTGCCGACGATCTGGCCGATGGTGATGATCGCGGAGTTGACGAAGTAGCGGGAGAAGTTGAGGTTGCCCACCGACCAGCCGTCGGCGTAGTTCTGCAGCGTGTAGGTGTCGGAGAACAGGCTCAGCCCGGCGAAGGTCTGGTTGCCCGGGCGGAACGAGGCGCCGACCATCCACAGCAGCGGGTAGAGCATGATCAGCAGCACGCACAGCAGCACCGCGTGCTTGATCACGCCCTTGACCACACGGTTGCCGGCGGGGCGCTGGGTGCGGGCGTCCCAGGGGCGGGGGACGCGGGTGGGCTGGGGAGGGGCGCTGAGCGTCGTGGTCATGATTCGTCTCCGTAGTGGACCCAGTAGCGCGAGGAGCGGAAGAAGATCCCCGTCACCACGGCGAGCACGATCAGCAGCACCCAGGCCATCGCCGAGGCGTAGCCCATCTGCAGCTGGGTGAAGCCGCGCTCGTAGAGGTAGAGGGTGTAGAAGAGGGTGGAGTCGACCGGGCCGCCGCTGCCGCCACTGACGACGTAGGCGCCGGTGAAGGACTGGAAGGCGTTGATCGTGCCCATCAGCACGTTGAAGAACACCAGCGGCGTCATCATCGGCAGGGTGATCGAGAAGAAGCGGCGGATCTTGCTGGCGCCGTCCACCTCGGCGGCCTCGAGCAGCTCCCGCGGCACCTGGCGGAGCCCGGCGAGGAAGATGATCATGGTGGAGCCGAAGGCCCACAGGTTCAGCGTGATGATCGTGCCGAGGGCCCGGGCGGGGTCACCCACCCAGCTGCCGACGTTCTCGATCCCGACCAGGCCCAGCACGGCGTTGACCAGGCCGTCGGCACCGAACACCTGCCGCCACAGCGCGGCGACGGCGACGCTGGCGCCCATCAGCGAGGGCAGGTAGAACAGCGCCCGGTAGCCGGTGAGGAAGCGCAGCCGGCTGTTGAGCAGCAGCGCCACCAGCATCGAGACCACCTGCAGCAGCGGCACGAAGACCACCACGTAGGTGAGGGTGACGCCGACCGACTTCCAGAAGCGGGGGTCCGAGCCCATCAGGGCGTAGTTCTGCAGCCCCACCCACTCGGGGTTGCTGAGCAGGTCGTAGCGGGTGAACGAGAGGTACAGCGAGTACAGCATCGGCCCGAAGGTGAACAGGACCATCCCGACCAGCCAGGGCGTCAGGAACGCCAGGGCCGGCAGGAGCTGGGTGCGTCCCCGGCCGCGTCGGGGCGCGGTCGGCAGGGCCACCGGTGGTTCGGTGGCGGTCGCGAGGGTCATCGGTGACCTCCAGTCGGGTTGTCGTCGTCGCCGGTGCGCCCGGGGTCCTCGTCCTCGGCGTGGCGGCGGATGGCGGTGGCCAGGTGGTCGGCGACCACGGCCGCGGTCGGGACGGCGACGTCGAGCCCCGCCGCCAGCTCCCGCACCTCGGCGACGTCCTTGACCCAGGGGCGGTGCCCGTCGGGGACGTCGCGGTCGTCGTAGTCCCGGCTGAGCCGGTCGTAGAAGCCCCAGGTCTCGACCGCCCAGGAGCGGGCGGTGCCGGCGCGCAGCGCCGAGAGCAGGACGTCCTCGCCCACCCCGGCCGCGGCGGCCAGTCCGGCCGCCTCGTACAGGGCGGCCAGCCCGGCGAAGAGGACGTGCTGGTTGGCCAGCTTCACCACCGAGGCGGTGCCGCTGCCGCCGGTGGCGACGACCTCCCGGGCCACCGGTGCCACCACCTCGCGGGCCCGCTCGACCGCCTCGGCCGAGCCGCCGAGCAGGAGCAGCAGCTCGCCCTCGCGGGCGGCGTCGGCGCCACCGCTGACCGGGGCCTCGACCAGGTCGACCCCCTGGCCGGCGCACAGCTCGGCGAGCTCGCGGGCCTGGTCGGGGCCGACCGTGCTGTTGAGCACCACCAGCGACCCCTCCGGCAGGCGGGCGGCCAGGCCGTCCTGCCCGTCGAGGACGTCGTGGGCGGCCGCGGCGTCGGGCACCAGCACCCACACCACCCCGGCCTCGGCGGCCACCTGGGCGAGGTCGTCGGCCGGTCGGCAGCCGTGCTCGGCGAGGGCCTCGGCCCGGGCCGGGTCGCGGTCGAGCACCAGCGGCTCGTGACCGGTGGAGGCCAGACGCTCGGCCACGGCGGCTCCGAGATTGCCCAGACCGACCACGGCGTGTACGGCTCCCACCCCACGTCCTCCTTGACGGTTCGAACCAACGATCAGATGACTACTGTCTACAGTCTGCGACTACTGTCTACAATAAGCGACATGCTGTCAAGGGCTTGGGGCGAGGAGTTCGACAGGCCCAGAATGCGGGAGAGGTCCCGACAGCTGGGGCGTGTACCAGGAGGAGACCGCGAGATGACATCACCCGTGGAGAGCGGCGGGCTGCACGCACCGAGCCTGGTGCAGCTGGCGACCGACTCGCTGCGCAAGGCGATCCTGGCCGGCGAGTACGCCCCCGGGGAGCGGCTGCAGGAGGAGCGCCTCACCGAACGGCTGGGGATCAGCCGGCCGCCGCTGCGCGAGGCGATGCGGGTGCTGGAGAACGAGGGGTTCATCGTCACCCAGCCCCGACGGGGCAGCCGGGTGGCCACCCTCACCGCCGAGGACGTCCGGGAGATCCTCACGCTGCGTTCGGCGCTGGAGCGGCTGGCCTTCGAGCTCGGGGTGCCGGTCCGGGACGAGAAGGTGCTGGAGGCACCCCGCCGGGCGGTGGAGGAGATGGAGGACTGCGCCCGCCGTGAGGACCGCGGCGGGCTGGTGCAGGCCGGCTACCGCTTCCACCTGGCGCTGGTGGGGATCGCCGAGCACCGCCGGCTCTCGGAGGCCTACGCCTCGATCCAGCGCCAGCAGCTGCTCTGCATGGCCCGCAACCTGGTGGTGCGCGAGGCCTACTACGAGGACCTGGAGCACCACGCCGCCCGGCACCGCACGCTGCTGGAGAGCGTGGAAGCCGGCGACCGCGACGCCGCGCTGGCCGAGCTCGCCGCGCATGGCGAGCAGTCGTTCGCCTCGGTGGCGCTGCCGCCGGAGCTCTACCGCAGCCAGTTCGGCAAGCGCGACTGAGGCCGGCGCCGGGCTCCGGGCGGGCTCAGTCGAGGGCGCCGACGTGGGCCATCGCGGCCCGGATCAGCGCACCGCGACCACCCTCGAGCTCCTGCGTGACGCCGTCGGCCACCGCCTCCCGCGGAGAGAACCAGGTGAGCTCCAGGGCGTCCTGGCGCGGCTCGCAGTGCCCCGTGACCGGCACCACGAAGACCAGCGAGACGGCGTGCTGGCGCTCGTCGGAGAAGCGGCCGAGCCCGGGCAGCGGGAAGTACTCGGCCACCGTGAACGGGGTGGGCGAGGCAGGCAGCCGGGGGAGCGCCATCGGCCCGAGGTCCTTCTCCAGGTGGCGCAGCAGCGCGCTGCGCACGGTCTCGGCGTAGAGCACCCGACCCGAGACGACCGTCCGCTTGAACGCCCCGCCGGCGTCGGCCCGCAGCAGCAGGCCCACCTCGGTGACGCTGCCGTCCTCGTCCTGGCGCACCGGGATGGCCTCGACGTAGAGCAGCGGCAACCGGTGCCGGACGTGGGCCAGGTCCTCCTCCGACAGCCAGCCGGGGTGCGGGTCGGGGGTGCCGAGGGAGCTCATGGTGCCCCTTTCTACCCGACGGCGCCGGGCACTCGACGCGACCGACGCAGGTCGAACCGCTCGCCCAGGGTGACGTGGGGCCGTCGGCCCGCACCGCCCAGCACCGGGTCGGGCGCGCCGAGTCGACCACCCGGTCCGCCAGCAGGTGCTCGGCGCTGCGGACGCCGACCGCCCGCCGAAGCGGGCCACCGGCTCCTTCCGGACCTGCGCGACCCGGCGGAGGCCGATCGGTCGGAGGGTGGTCGAGGAGCTGGCGGGCGTCTCCTCCGTCGCCGCCGCGACGCTGGCAGGGCCCTGGGGCCGACGCGGCTACGACCACGGTCCCCGGTGTGCCTGGAGCGGAACGCGCCGTCTGGGGCTGTCGTTCTGACCAGCGAGAGCGGCCACCCGGTCGCCGCGCCAGCTCCTGGAGGACCGACCACTCGATGTCGACCGACACCCGACAGACCGCGACCGTCCCGACCGGGGCGTCGGTCCCGTTCGCGGTGGCGGGACTGCTCTACCTCGCCCTGATCGGCTACATCACCCTCGGCCCGGTGCCCTGGCAGATGGTCACCAACGAGGGCTCCGGCGGCGTCCTCTCGCTGGCGACGTGGCTCGACCCGGTGACCTGGACCACCGGCGGGCCGCTCGAGTTCGTGGCCAACATCCTCCTGTTCGTCCCGGTCGGGATGCTGCTCCGGCGGGCGTTCCCCCGCCTCCCCGCGGTGGGGGCGGTCGCCGTCGGGATGGTCCTCACCCTCTCGATCGAGGTGCTGCAGATCCCCCTCGACCGCGTCTCGGACCCCCGCGACCTCGTGGCCAACACCGCGGGGGCCGTGCT
This sequence comes from Desertihabitans brevis, assembly GCF_003327535.1. Classification (NCBI taxonomy): domain Bacteria; kingdom Bacillati; phylum Actinomycetota; class Actinomycetes; order Propionibacteriales; family Propionibacteriaceae; genus Desertihabitans; species Desertihabitans brevis. Next base: position 193,717 of record NZ_QOUI01000004.1, read on the forward strand.
CGGCACGGTGCTGACCCTGGGGCGGCGTGGTGCCCCAGCCCGGAGCGACGCACCGGCGGCGGTGGCGCCGCGCCGCTCCTGAGCCCTGGCCAGAGGGCGGGGCGGATGTGCAGCGCAGCCTGTGAGCGCCCGGCCGTCGCGGGGCGCTTCAGCCGGGTCGGCGCAGGTCGAGCCGCTCGCCGAGGGTGTAGTAGGCCGTCGGCCCGCCGCCGCGCAGCACCGGGTCGGCCAGCGCGGTGTCCACGACGCCGTCCACCAGCAGGTGCTCGGCGATGTGCACGCCGACCACCTCGCCGAAGCAGACCACCGCGTCGGTCGGGGTGCCGTCGGCGGCGGTCAGCTGGACGACCTGGCTGAGCCGGCACTCCATCGCCACCGGCGACTCCGCCACGCGGGGCACCCCGACCACCCGCGACCGCTCCGGGGTCAGCCCGGCGACCGCGAACTCGTCGACCGGGCCGGTGGTCGAGGTCTGGTTCATCGGCTCGAGCAGCTCGCGGGTGACGAGGTTCCAGACGAACTCGCCACCGGCCTCGATGTTGCGCGCGGAGTCCTTGCGGCTGGTGCTGCTGAACCCGATGATCGGCGGGGTGTAGCAGAAGGCGTTGAAGAAGCTGTACGGCGCGAGGTTGAGCCGGCCGTCCGGGCTGCGGGAGGACACCCAGCCGATCGGTCGCGGGGCCACCAGCGCGTTGAACGGGTCGTGCGGCAGCCGGTGGCCCTCGCGCGGCTCGTAGAAGTGCATCAGGCCGGGATCTGGTACGTCCCGGTGAGTACGCCGCGGGCCAGGATGTGGGGCAGCATCGTGAAGTGCACCACCGCCGGGGACGCCGACGCGTCGAGCCCGAGGTCGTCGGTGTCGAGGGCGGTGACGGCGAACAGGTAGCGGTGCGGGTGGTCCCCGGGCGGCGGGGCCGCGCCGACGAACCCCTCGGTGCCGGCGTCGTTGCGGACGCTGAAGGCACCCGGCGGCACCTCACCCGGCTCGAGGGAGCGGACGTCGCCCGGGACGCCGACGAGCACCCAGTGCCAGAACCCGCTCGGGGTGGGGGCGTCGGGGTCGAAACAGCTGACGACGAAGGAGCGGGTGCCTTCGGGGACGCCCTCCCAGCGCAGGTCGGGGGCGACGTTCTCACCCGTCTGGGCGTGCCGCTCGTCCATCGCCTCGCCGTCGGCGAAGGAGGAGCTCGACACCGGGAACGAGCCGGTGGCCGGCAGCAGGCTGTAGGGGTCGGGGGCGACGGGTCGCTCGAGGCTCATGGCCCGCACGGTAGTACCGCCGGGTGCACCGGATCGCGGCGGGTTTGGTGCTCACCTCCCCTTCCCTTAGGATTCCTCACGTTTTGTTCAGGTTCGTCTTCGGGGAGTGACTACTGGTGGGTCGACCACGCCGCGCGATTCGAGAGCCGTGGCCGCAGCAGGTGCGGCGCCGGCTCCCCCAGCTGAGTGCCGGGCTGGCCAGTCTCGCGCTGGTGGGCAGCGTCGTCGGGGCGGCGGCCCAGCCGTCGGCCGACGCCGGGCTGGAGGCCGTCCCGGCCACCACCGTCGCCCCCGTCGTGCACGCCCAGCCGGCGCCCGACCGGCTCCGCGACGAGCAGCGCCAGGTGCGCGAGGCCGCCGCGGAGAAGCGGGCCGCCGAGGAGGCGGCCGCCGAGAAGGAGGCAGCCGCCGCCACGAAGGCCGAGGAGGCCAAGAAGGCGGAGGAGACGAAGGTCGAGGAGGCGAAGGCTGAGGAGGCGAAGAAGGCTGAGGAGGCGGCGGAGGTGGCCGCGGCCCGCGACGACCGCGCCAGCCGCGACGCCGCCCGCCCCGGGCTCGACCCCGACGACCTCGGCGCGGAGGCCGGGCAGCGCTACGCCAGCACCGGTCTCAACGTCCGCTCCACGCCCAGCACCACCGGTGAGGTGGTCGACGTGCTCGAGACCGGCACCCAGGTGACCATCACCGATCGCACCTCCGCCGGCTTCCGCCAGATCGACCGGGACGGCCGCGCCGGCTGGGTCTCCGAGGAGTACCTGACCAAGGATGAGCCCAAGACCAGCGGGTCGTCCGGCGGGTCGGGCAGCCCGTCCGGCGGGGCCTGCTCGAGCGGGTCGGGCGTGGAGTCGGGGCTGCAGCCCAACGCGGTCGCCGTGCACCGCGCCATCTGCCACCAGTTCCCCAGCATCACCAGCTACGGCGGGGTGCGCGCGGACTCGATCCCCGGCCATCCCGAGGGGCGCGCGGTGGACGCGATGATCCCCGGCTACTCCTCCAGCAGCGGCAACGCCCTCGGTTGGGAGGTCGCCCGCTACGTGCGCGCCCACGCCTCCGAGCTGGGCGTCACCGAGGTGATCTTCGACCAGAAGATCTGGACCATCCAGCGCTCCGGCGAGGGCTGGCGCACCATGAGCAACCGCGGCGGCGACACCGCCAACCACCGCGACCACGTGCACGTCACCGTGCGCTGATCGCGCTCAGCGCGGGGTGATGCCCCGCAGCACGTTGCCCAGCAGCTGGTCGGCGAAGGTGCCGTCCAGCGGCTGGTCAGGCACCAGCAGGCGGTGGTAGCAGGCGCCCCACAGCTGGTCGACCACGGATTCGGCGTCCACGTCGGCGCGGACCTGCCCCGCCCGCCGGCCGGCCTCGATCCGGTCGACGGCCAGCCGCCGCCGCGGCCCGGAGTAGCGCTCCAGGTAGGCCGCCAGCAGGACGGGGTCGCGCTGCGCCTCGGCGATCAGCCCGCGGACCACCGGCCCGGCCGGGGTGTCGGTCAGCAGCCGGACGAAGGCGTGCAGCTGCTCGGCCAGGTCGCGGGCGAGGTCGCCGGTGTCGGGGAACGCCAGCACCGGCTCCACCGTGCGGAAGTAGCCCTCGAGGGCGAGGGCGCCCTTCGAGGGCCACAGCTTGTAGATGGTCACCTTGCTGGCCCCGCTCTCGGCCGCCACGCGCTCGATCGTGAACCCGGCCATGCCCTCCCGCAGCAGCAGCGCCCCCGCTGCCGCCAGCACGTCCTCCCTGACCTCCTCGGTCGGTCGCCGGCCACGCGCCATCGTCCGTCTCCTCCTATTGAACGCTGCGTACATATCTGCTTATATGGACTCAGCGTACACAAACACGAGAGGAGAACTCCCATGAGCACGACCTCCGACACCCAGCACGACCCGCGCGTCGCCCTCGTCACCGGCGCCTCCGGTGGCATCGGTGCGGCCTCGGTCGAGAGGCTCGCCGCCGACGGTCTCGCCGTCGCCGTCCACTACGCCGGCAACCGCGACCGCGCCGAGCAGCTCGTCGGCACGGTCCGCGACCGTGGCGGCACCGCCCTCGCCGTGGGCGCCGATGTCGCCGACGAGACCGAGGTCGCCGCGATGTTCGACGAGGTGGAGCGCGAGCTCGGCGGCGTCGACGTCGTGGTGCACAGTGCGGGCTCGATGCGGCTGTCGCGGGTGGTCGACCTCGACCTCGACGAGTTCGACCGGATGCACCGCACCAACCTCCGCGGCACCTTCGTGGTGGCCCGCGAGGCAGCCCGCCGGGTGCGCCGCGGCGGCGCGGTCATCGCCTTCTCCAGCAGCGTGGTGAAGCTGGCGCTGCCGACCTACGGCGCCTACGCCGCCACCAAGGGCGGGGTGGACGCGCTGGTCATGGTGCTGGCCCGCGAGCTGCGGGGCCGCGACATCACCGTCAACGCCGTCGCGCCCGGCCCGACCGCCACCCCGCTGTTCCTCGAGGGCAAGCCGCAGGAGGTGGTCGACCGGCTCGCCGCCCAGCCGCCGCTGGAGCGCCTCGGTGAGCCCGCCGACATCGCCGAGGCCGTCGCCTTCCTCGCCGGACCGGCCCGTTGGGTCAACGGCCAGGTCCTCTACGTCAACGGCGGCATCGCCTGAGCGGCACCGCTCCTCCACCCAGCACACGAAAGGAACCGACATGGACACCACCACCCACACCGCTCCGACCCCGCGCACCGTGCTCGTCACCGGCGCCTCCAGCGGCTTCGGAGCCATGACCGTCCGCGCCCTGGCCGACGCCGGCCACACCGTCCACGCCGGCATGCGCGACCTCGCCGGTCGCAACCAGCGCGCCGCCGCCGACGCCACGGCCTACGCGGCCCGGCACGGCGTCGCGCTGCACCCCGTCGAGATGGACGTCGTCGACCAGGCCTCTGTGGACGCCGCCGTGGCCACCGTGCTCCAGCGCTCGGGCCGGCTCGACGTCGTCGTCCACAACGCCGGGCACATGGTGCTCGGGCCCACCGAGGCCTTCACCCCGGAGCAGCTGGCCGAGGTCTACGAGGTCAACGTGCTCTCCACCCAGCGGGTCAACCGTGCCGTGCTGCCGCACCTGCGGGCCCAGCGCGACGGCCTCGTGGTCTGGATTGGCTCCTCCAGCACCCGCGGCGGGACGCCGCCCTACCTCGCCCCGTACTTCGCGGCCAAGGCGGGGATGGACTCGCTCGCGGTCAGCTACGCCGCCGAGCTCGCCCGCTTCGGGGTCGACACCTCGATCGTGGTGCCCGGCTCCTTCACCGTCGGCACCCACCACTTCGCCAACGCCGGCCACGCCACCGACGAGACGGTGGCCGCGGCCTACGAGACCGAGTACGCGGGGCTGATGGGCCAGGTCGCCGCCCGGCTGGCCGAGCTCGCCCCCGACGACCAGGACCCGCAGGAGGTGGCGCGGGCCGTGGTCGCGCTGGTCGGGGCCGAGAAGGGCCGGCGCCCGTTCCGGGTGCACGTCGACCCGGCCGACGACGGCGCCGCGGTGGTCAACGCCGTCGGCGACCGCGTCCGCGCCGAGTTCTACCGCCGGGTCGGGCTGGAGGACCTGCTCACCGCCCGCTGAGGGCGCGCCCGGGCACCCGGGGGAGGGGCGGTCGGCGGGATGCCCGGCCGCCCCTGTCGTCTGCGTCGGCGTCAGAGCACGGCGAGCACGGCGTCGGCCATCTGGTCGGGGTTCAGCCGGCTGGAGTCGAGGCGCAGGTCGACCGGGATCTCGTCGACGACGCTGCGGTAGCGCTCGTGCAGCCGGTGGTGGAAGCCGTGCTCGCGCGAGACGCCCCGGGTCGGGTCGGCCTGGGCGCGGGGCCAGGTGACGGCGACCGGGGCGTCGACGAGCACCCGCAGGACGTCCGTGCCGGGCGCCAGCGCATCGGCCAGCGTCTGCTGCTCCTCCGGCTCGAACCCGGGCCCGTCGCTGACCACCAGGTCGACCCCGGTCCGCAACCAGCCCGCCACCAGGGCGGCGTGGGCGACGTGCGCGGCCGGCCAGAGCCCGAGCGGGCCCACCCCGGCTCCCTGCACCGTCGCGGCGACCTCGTCCACGTCGACCAGCACCACCCGTCCACCGTCCGCGGCGCGGCGGGCGGCGACCAGGGCGGCGACGGTGCTCTTCCCCGCGGCCAGGGGACCGGTGAACGTGACGAGTCGGGGCACGGGCCCCAGCCTCTCCCGTCCCGGCCTCCTGCGACCACCCGTTTCCGAGGCCCGGCTGAGACGGGGGTCACCGCGACGCACGTGCGGAATAACTGCACCATGAAGTACAGTTACACCCCGTGCGGGGCCGTCGCCCCGCGTCCGCACGAGGAAGAAGAGGAAGTCCGTCATGTCGTTGGTGAGTGCCGCCCGTAACCGTCGTGAGCTGGCGCGTGCCCGTCGAGTCGCCGCCCGCCACGCCCGTTCGCTCGACAAGGCCATCGCCGGGGCCGACCCGTCGATGCGCAACGAGCTGCTGCTGGCCGCCCAGCGTCAGTCCCCGATGGGTCTGCGCTGAGCTGAGGACCCGCTGACGCGGGCCCCGGACGTCCCGCGACGACGTCCAGCCGACCAGGCTCCTGTCCCCGCCGGGGCAGGAGCCTTCGTCATGCTCCCAACATCACGGACAAGGTCCATTGTGCAAGCGGTCTTGTACAACTACTCTTGAACCATGACGCCGGAGCCGCAGGACCACCTGCTCACCGAGGCCCGGGCGCTGGCCGCCCTGGCCAGCCCGGTCCGGAGCCGCATCCTCGACGCGCTCCGGGTCGACGGCCCGAGCACCGCCTCGATGCTGGCCGACCGGCTCGACCAGGCGGTGGGCAGCATCAGCCACCACCTCAAGGTGCTCGCCGAGGCCAACCTGGTCGAGGAGGCGCCCGAGCTGGCCCGCGACCGCCGCGAGCGCTGGTGGCGACGGGCCGGACGGCGGACCCGCTGGTCGCGTGACCAGATGTCCGACCCGGACGCCGTCGACGCCGCGCTCGCCGCGGAGAACCTGCAGCTGGCGCGCCAGTTCGAACGGGCCCAGAGCCGGCAGGACCACCCGACCACCCCCGGCAGCTGGGAGCACGACACCAGCTTCGCCATCCAGAGCTGGTTCCGGATGACCGACGACGAGCTCGCCACCTTCGGCGAGGAGCTGATCGCGCTGTTCGAGCGGTGGGCCGGCCGCGAGATCCCCGACGACGGCCGGCAGCGCGAACCCGTCCTCGTCTTCGCCCGCGGGTTCCCCGCCGAACCCTGAGCACCCGCCACCAGCCATCCGAGGAGGATCCCCGTGCTCGTCCCCCTGGACGTCCATGACCACCGCACTCTCAGCCGCCGCGCCGCCCAGCGGTACGCCCTCACCGAGGCGCTCGCGTGCCGCCGCGCCGAGGAGCCGGCCGCCGACCCGCTGGTCCGGGCCCGGCACCGGCTCGCCGCCGGCATCGACCGCGTCGCCGACCAGCTCCACCGCGCGGCCCGCCGGGTCGCGCCCGCCGCGGTCGCGCCCGGGCGCTGACAGCCGACAGCTCAGAACCCGCCGGAGGGCCAGAGCCGGCCGCCGTCACCTCGCAGCCGGGACGCCTGGTCGACCACCTGCTCGTCGGTCAGCGAGGCGACGTAGTCGCAGATCGCCCGACCCCGCGACATCCGGGTCAGCGCCGACTCGTCGGTCTGGTGGTCCAGCCACTCCGGACGCTCCCGCGCCGTCCGGCGGTAGCCCTCGGCCGCGGTCTCGACCAGGTCGACCAGCCGGCGCGGCGCCCGTCCGGCGTCGGCGGTGTCGGAGAGCCACTCGTCGTAGGCGGTCACCAGCGAGGTGACCGCCGCGGCCTGGCCGCGCTGCTGCATCGCCAGGTCGGGCCGGTTGAGGACGAAGTGCTGGTGGACGAACTTCAGCAGGGCCACCTGGTGCCAGGCCAGCGTGGTCAGCGTGACGGTGGCGCCGCGCACCGGCGGGTCGGGTACCAGCCGCACCGAGGACACGAAGTGGTCGATCCACTGGTTGGTGAACCCCGACAGCGCCCGCTCGGCGGCCATCGACCCGTCGTGCGGGACGGCCAGCACCCCGTCCACGAACTCCTCCCCGACCGTGGCGACGGCCTCGGTGAAGGCGTCCTCGTCGAAGATCCAGGCGTCCTTGCCGGCCAGCCGGCGGCGCAGCCGCTCCAGCCCGGCGCCCGGCATCCGGGTGCGAGCCCGCAGCTCGGCGGCCTCCAGCGCGGCCAGCTCGGCGCGCCGGGACGTCCACTCCCGCAGCTCGGCCGAGACCAGCGAGAACTGCAGCACGCCGGAGCGGTGGAAGTCGTCGAGGTCGTGCAGGGAGTAGGCGATGTCGTCGGCCAGGTCCATCACCGCGCACTCCGGTGTCTGACGTCCGGGCGGCACCATCGGGAACGCGGCCAGCACGTCGACCATCTCGGCCAGGTCCGGCACGTAGGCGCTGAACTTGGCCGCTGCTCCCGCCGCGGCGACGTCCACCCGGTCGCGGTAGGGGGTGGCGCCCCGCGGCGGCTCGGGCCACGCGCTGGGGTGCGGGTCGGGCCAGTGGAAGCGTCCCCACGGGTACTTGAGGACGGCCGCGCGGACGGCCGTGGTGAGGTTGAGCCCCTCGTCGCCCGGGCCCAGCACCTCCAGCTCGGTGATGATCCGGAACGTCTGCGCGTTGCCCTCGAACCCGTCGGCCAGTCCGAACCGGGTCCGGGCCAGCCGGTCCAGCACCCGTTCGCCGAGGTGGCCGAAGGGGGGATGGCCGATGTCGTGGGCGACCGCCGCCGCCTGCGCGACCACGTGGTCGAGCCCGCCCAGGTCGTCCAGCAGGTCGGGGTCGGCGCTGCTCCACAGCCCGACCGCGATCGCCCGCGCCACCGCCGAGACCTTGATGGTGTGGGTCAGCCGGTTGTGCACCACGCCCGGCGTGGACGCCGACGTCACCACCTGGGTCACCTCGGCCAGCCGCGAGAACGAGGGCGCGAACCGCAGCCGCTCCAGGTCGACCCGGAACTCCGACTCCAGGCCGGTCCCGAGCGGGCGCGACGACGACTCCTCCGGCCGGGCCCGCCGGACCCGCGCCGCCTCGGCTGCTGGCTCCACAGCCGCACCCTCCCACACCGCGCCGCTGCCGCTCCCGTCCCGGGCGGGCGGTGGCGTCGGTCCCGTCGGCGGAGGGCGGGACAGGGTCGCCGTCCCCCGCGGCGCTGTCTGGGTGGGGGTGAAAGTGGGGCGCTGAGCAGCGCCCACCCGCGGCGCTCCTGATGGCAGTCGGTGGCGGAAGGCCGAGGACCGCCCACTCGCTGCACCGTTCGCGGCCGGAGGCCCGTCACGAGCTGAGGGGCGCCCACTCGCGGCGCCGTTCCGGTGCCAGACGGGCGCCAGGCCTGAGGGGCGCCCACTCGCGGCGCCGATCCGGCATCGCACGGGCGTCCGGCCCGAGGACCGCCCACTCGCGGCGGTGCTCGACGCAGGTCGTGTGGCGCTGAGCGGCACCCACCTGCGAGCTGAGGGACGCCCACTCGCGGCGCCGCTGCGGCCTCGGGCGGGCGTCCGGCCTGAGGGCCGCCTACTCGCCGCGGTCCTCCGCGCGGGCAGCGACGCGGCGCGGAGCACCGCCCGCTCGCGGCAGTGCTCAACGCGGGTGGCGACGGGCCGCCATGCCCCGGGGAGCCGGAGCGCTCCCGGTGCCGCCACACCGAGCCCGAGGGGCCCGGGGCAGCGTCCGGCGGCGCCACTACGCTCGCCACCATGGACACCCCGGTCGACGTCACCACCACCGACTCCTGGACCCGGCTGGCCGCCCTGGCCGCCGACCTGCAGCCCGACCTGCGCCGCTGGTTCGCCGAGGACCCGCACCGCGCCGAGCAGCTCTCCTTCGACGCCGCCGACCTGCGGGTCGACCTGTCGAAGAACCTGCTCACCCCCGATGTCATCCGCGCCCTGCTCGACCTGGCCGACGAGGTGGGTCTGGAGCGGCGCCGCGACGCGATGCTGGCGGGGGAGAAGATCAACGTCACCGAGGGTCGCTCGGTGCTGCACACCGCGCTGCGCCGCGCCGAGGGCGACTCCCTGGTCGTCGACGGCGAGGACGTCGTCGCCCAGGTGCACGCCGAGCTGGCCAAGGTGTACGCCTTCGCCGACCAGGTGCGCAGCGGGGAGTGGACCGGCGTCACCGGCAAGCGCATCGAGACGGTCGTCAACATCGGCATCGGCGGCTCCGACCTCGGCCCGGTGATGGCCTACGAGGCGCTGAAGCCCTACGTCCAGGACGGCCTGACCTGCCGGTTCATCTCCAACATCGACCCCACCGACAGCGCCGAGACCGTCGCCGACCTCGATCCCGAGACCACGCTGGTCATCGTCGCGTCCAAGACCTTCGGCACCCTGGAGACGCTGACCAACGCCCGGCTCGTGCGCTCCTGGCTGCTCGACACCCTCGCCTCCCGCGGCATCGCCACCGACGACGCGGTCGCCAAGCACTTCGTCGCCGTCTCCACCGCGCTCGACAAGGTGGCCGACTTCGGTATCGACCCCGAGAACGCCTTCGGCTTCTGGGACTGGGTCGGCGGGCGCTACTCGGTCGACTCCGCGATCGGGACGTCGCTGGCCGTCGCCATCGGCCCGGAGCGGTTCACCGAGTTCCTCGCCGGTTTCCGTGCGATGGACGAGCACTTCGCCACCACCCCGCTGGGTCGCAACGTGCCGGCGCTGATGGGGCTGCTCAACGTCTTCTACACCAACCACCTCGGCGCGCACAGCCACGCGGTGCTGCCCTACGCCCAGTACCTGCACCGGTTCCCGGCCTACCTGCAGCAGCTGACCATGGAGTCCAACGGCAAGGGCGTGCGCTGGGACGGCAGCCCGGTCGGCACCGACACCGGCGAGATCTTCTGGGGCGAGCCCGGCACCAACGGCCAGCACGCCTTCTACCAGCTGATCCACCAGGGCACCCGGCTCATCCCGGCCGACTTCATCGCCTTCGCCGAGACCGCGCACCCCCAGCGCGACGGCGAGGCCGACGTGCACGAGCTGTTCCTGGCCAACTTCTTCGCCCAGACCGCTGCGCTGGCCTTCGGCAAGACGGCGGAGGAGGTCCGGGCCGAGGGCACCGACGAAGCGGTCGTCCCGGCCCGGGTGTTCCCGGGCAACCGGCCCACCACCTCGATCATGGCCGCCGCCCTCACCCCGTCGGTGCTCGGCCAGCTGATCGCGCTGTACGAGCACATCACCTTCGTCCAGGGCGTGGTCTGGGGCATCGACTCCTTCGACCAGTGGGGCGTGGAGCTCGGCAAGCAGCTGGCCAAGGACCTCACCCCGGCGGTGGCCGGGGACGCGGACGCGCTGGCGGCCACCGACCCGTCCACCCGGGCGCTGATCAGCTGGTACCGCGCGCACCGGTCCTGAGCCGGACGCGGGGGGTCAGCGCCCGGTCGAGCGGGCGGGCCGGCGGCTCAGCAGGTCCCACCCCGCCTTGAGCAGGGCCAGCTGCTCGCGCGCCACGCCCTCGCGCCAGGTGCGGCGGTGGTGGCGGACCGAGTCGTCGCCGACCCCGACCGCGTCGATGCCGAGCGCCCGGGCGGTCGCCACCGCCCGCGGCAGGTGGTAGGTCTGCGAGACCAGCACCAGCCGGTCGAGCCCGTAGACGTGGCGCGCCCGCCAGCAGGTGTCGTAGGTGTCGTAGCCGTGCGGGTCGACCGTCACCGCCTCCGCCGGGACGCCCGCCGCGACCAGCTCGCGGCGCATCACGCGGGCCTCGCCGTGCGACCCGTCGTCGCCGGAGACCAGCACCCGTTGCACCGTGCCCGAGCGCACCAGCGCGGCGGCGACCTCCAGGCGTCCCCGCAGGAACCCCGAGGGCTGTCCGTCCTCGCGCACCTGCGCGCCGAGCACCACCGCCACCTCCCGCGGCGGGACGTCCTCGGGGCGGTGCACCCACCGGTGGGTGCCGAGCGCGACGCCGGCGCAGGCCGCGGCCCAGCCGAGGACGCCGACCCCGGCGACGCTGGTGAGGAGGCGGGTCCGACCGGGCACGCGCCCACTGTAGGCAGCGGCTAGGTTGCTGCCATGTCCGAGCCCGTCGTCGTCACCGCCTACTTCCACCCGCTGCCCGGCAAGCACGATGCCGTGGTCGAGGCGCTGCACCCGGCCATCGCCGCCGTGCACGCCGAGCCGGGGTGCCAGCTCTACGCCATCCACCGCGCGCCGGATGACACCGTGGTGATGATCGAGAAGTGGTCCAGCGAGGAGTACCTCGATGTGCACGGCTCCGGCGGTGCGGTGGCCACCCTGAACGAGAGCCTGGAGGGTCTGCTGGCCCGTCCGGTCGAGGTCACCCGGCTGCGTCCGATCCCGGCCGGCACGCCGGAGCAGGGCCAGCTCTGAGACCGGTGGCACCCGGCGGGATCGGGACGCGGGTCGGCTCGGCGATCGGTGCGGTCGGCGGGCTGTCGTTCGTGCTGGTCAACGCGGGTGCCCTGCCGGTGCCGGTCGACACGGCGGCCCGCGTCCTCGGCGTGGTCGGCTTCCTCGCCGTGCTCGCCGCGGTCGTCCTCGGCACCCCCGCCCGTCCCGGGCCGGACGGGCCGCCCGGCCGCGGCCAGCAGGTCCGCTGGCTGGTGACCACGCTGGCGATGGTGGTGGCCTTCGTCGCCGGTGCGGCGGTGCTGCGGGCCGTCGGCTACCCCGACCTGCAGGTGCTGTGGGTGGTCCTCGTCGTCGGCGTGCACTTCTGGCCGCTGGCTGCGGTGCTCCGGGTGCCGCTGTTCCGCCGGCTCGGGCTGGCGCTGGTGGGCGTGGCGCTCGCCGGCGGGATCGCCCGGTTCGCGGGCTGGACACCGGCCGCCGGCTCCGCCGCCACGGTGGCCGGGCTGGTGCTGCTCGGCTTCGCGCTGGCGCCGTGGCTGCCGCCGGGACGCACTCGTGCCCGAGGGTGACACCGTCTGGCTGGCCTGCCTCCGGCTGGACGCCGCGCTGCGCGGACGTCGGCTGACCCGGGCCGAGCTCCGGGTGCCGCAGCTCGCCGCGGCCGACCTGGTGGGGGTGACCTGCACCGGGGTGGTGGCGCGCGGCAAGCACCAGCTGACCCGCTTCGACAACGGCTTCACCCTGCACACCCACCTGCGGATGGAGGGCGGCTGGCGGATCCGCCGCGCCGGTGAGCGGCTGCCCGGCCCGGCCGACCAGATCCGGATCATCCTGGCCAGCGCCGAGCACACCTGCGTCGGGCTGCGGATCCCGGTGGTCGAGCTGATCCGCACCGACGCCGAGCACGAGGTCGTCGGTCACCTCGGCCCCGATCTGCTCGACCCCGGCTTCGACGCCGAGGAGGCCCTGCGCCGGCTCCGCCACCACCCCGGGCGCACCATCGGTGAGGCCCTGCTCGACCAGCGCAACCTCGCCGGCATCGGCACCCTCTACCGCGCGGAGACGCTGTTCCTCTCCGGGCTGCACCCACGCACCCCGGTCGGTGACGTGCCCGACCTGCCCGCCGTCGTCCGCCGGGCCCGCGCCCTGCTGGAGGCCAACAAGCTGCAGCACGACCAGGTGACCACCGGCCTGCGCCGGCGCGGGGAGGAGCACTGGGTGTTCGAGCGTCCCGGCAAGCCCTGCCGCCGGTGCGGCACCCTCATCGCCACCGAGGAGTTCGGCCCGCCCGGCCAGGAGCGGCGCAGCTACTGGTGCCCCCGCTGCCAGCCGGCCCCCTCCTGACCCTCGCGCGGCCGGGTCGCCTCTGCGGGCGGTGCCGTCGCGGCAGGACCCTCCGGACCGCTGTCCGGCCGCCGCGGTCGACGCCGCCGCCTCCGGATCACGTCCTCGGCCGCAGCGGCTGACCGCCGCTAGGATGGCCGCTCCGCCCTCTGCGACAGGAGATCTGTGATCCCGCTGCTGCTCGCCCACGCCGTGGCAGCAGCAGTCGCGCCCTGGCTCGTGTCCCGGCTCGGCCGTCGCGCCTTCCTGCTGCTGGCCCCGGTGCCGGCCGCGGCCGCCGTCTGGGCGTTGGCGCAGACCGGCGCCGCGCACTCGGCGTCCCCGCCGCAGCTGGTGCTGCCGTGGGTGCCGAGCCTGGACCTGCAGCTGGCCTTCGTGCTCGACCCGCTGGCCTGGCTGATGGTGCTGGTGGTCGGCGGCGTCGGGGCCCTGGTGCTGCTGTACTGCGCGGCCTACTTCGACGACGACGAACCCGGTCTCGGCCGTTTCGCCGGCTGCCTGACTGCCTTCGCCGGGGCGATGCTCGGGCTGGTGCTCACCGACGACCTCCTGGTCCTCTACATCTTCTGGGAGGCCACCACCGTCCTGTCCTACCTGCTGATCGGGCACCGCCCCGGTTCGAAGGTGTCGCGGGCGGCGGCCACCGAGGCGCTGGTGGTGACGACCTTCGGCGGGTTGGCGATGCTCCTCGGGATGGTGCTCGTCGGGGAGGCCGCCGGCACCTACCGGATCTCGCAGGTCCTCGCCGACCCGCCGTCCGGCCCGCTGGTCGCGGCCGCGGTGGTCTGCCTGCTCGCCGGGGCGCTGAGCAAGTCGGCGCAGGTGCCGTTCCACTTCTGGCTTCCCGGGGCGATGGCCGCGCCCACCCCGGTCAGCGCCTACCTGCACGCCGCCGCGATGGTGAAGGCCGGCATCTACCTGGTGGCGCGGCTGGCCCCCGGCTTCGCCGAGGAGCCGGTGTGGGCGCCGGTGGTGCTGGGCGTCGGCGGGCTGACCATGCTCATCGGCGCGTACCGGGCGCTGCGCCAGCACGACCTCAAGCTGCTGCTGGCCTACGGCACCGTCAGCCAGCTCGGCTTCCTCACCGTGGTCGCCGGGCTCGGTGGCTACAACGGCGGGCTGACCGCGCTCACCCTGCTGCTGGCCCACGCCATGTTCAAGGGCTGCCTGTTCCTCGTGGTCGGCACCGTCGACCACCTCACCGGCACCCGCGACCTGCGCGAGCTCTCCGGGCTGGGACGCCGGATGCCCCTGCTGCTCTGGACGTCCGTGATCGCCGCCGGGTCGATGGCCGGGGTGCCGCCGATGCTCGGCTTCGTCTCCAAGGAGATGGCCTACGACACCGTGCTCACCCGCGCCACCGAGGGCGGCGGGCTGCCGGACACCGTCCTGCTGGCGGTGCTGGTGGCGGGCTCGGTGCTCACCGTCGCCTACAGCGCACGGTTCAGCCTGGGCGCCTTCGGACGCCGCCGCGACATCGAGGACACCCCGGTGCACGCGCCCGGACGCGACGCCGTGCTGCTGGTCGGGGTGCCGGCCCTGCTCGCCGGGCTCTCCCTGCTGGCCGGTCCGCTGTCGACGCTGGTCGAGCCGTGGCTGGAGGGCTACGCCGAGCTGATGCCGCACGCCGGGCACGACGTCCACCTCGGGTTGTGGCACGGGTTCACCCCCGCGCTCGGGCTGTCGGCCCTGACCCTCGGTCTGGGCGCGCTGCTGGTGTGGGGCCGCACGGCCGTCGAGCGCGGGCAGTCGGTGGTGCCCCGGGTGCCCGCCGCCGAGCACGGCTACCGGCTGCTCATGCGCGGACTGGACCGGCTCTCCGTCGAGGTCACCGGCGGGGTGCAGCGCGGGTCGCTCCCGCTCTCCCTCGGGCTGGTGCTGGGCACCACCGTGGCGGTCACCCTCGGGGCGCTGGTGGTCGGGCTGGCCTCCGGCGCGGACCCGTGGCCGGAGTCGGTGACGTTGTGGGCCTCGCCGGCCGACGTCGGGGTGGTGGCGGTGACGGGGGTGGCCGCCCTGGTGACGGTGCGCTCGCGGCGCCGGTTCCGCGGTGTGCTGGCCGTCGGCATCACCGGCTACGGCGTGGCGGCGTTGTTCGCCCTGCACGGTGCACCCGACCTGGCGCTCACCCAGGTGCTGGTGGAGACGGTCTCGCTGGTCGTGTTCGTGCTGGTGCTCCGCCGGTTCAGCGGACGGTTCAACGACGACGCCACCCGCAAGCAGCGCGCCGTCCGAACCGTGATCGGGGCCGGGGCCGGCGTGATGGCCACCGTGGTCGCGCTGATCGCGGCCGGGGCCCGCACCGCCACCCCGGCCTCGGCGGGCATGGACGTCACCGCGGTCGACTTCGGCGGCGGCTACAACATCGTCAACGTCATCCTCGTCGACATCCGCAACTGGGACACCCTGGGTGAGCTGTCGGTGGTGCTGGTGGCGGCCACCGGCATCGCCAGCCTGGTCTACGTCCGCGGCAACGAGGTGCACGAGCACAACGAGCGGCTCCGGCAGGCCCGGGTGCAGCGGCGCCAGCAGGTCCGTCCGACCACCGCGAGCCGGTCCTGGCTGCCGGCTGCCGACCAGGTGCCGGAGCGGCGCCGCACCGTCGTCTTCGAGGTGCTGGCCCGGCTGCTGTTCCACACGATCATGGTGTGGTCGGTGTACCTGCTGCTGGCCGGGCACAACCTGCCCGGAGGCGGGTTCGCCGCCGGCATCGTGGCCGGGCTGGGGCTGACCATGCGCTACCTCGCCGGTGGACGCGCAGAGCTGCAGGCCGCGGTACCCGTCACCCCCGGTGCGCTGATGGGGCTGGGGCTGTTCCTCTCCGCCGGGTTCGGCGCGGTCTCGATCCTCGCCGGTGGGCTGGTGCTGGAGACCTGGACCTTCATCTGGGACGTCCCGCTGCTGGGCGAGGTGAAGGTGGTCACCTCCGTCGCCTTCGACATCGGCGTCTACCTCGTGGTGGTCGGTCTGGTGCTCGACGTGCTGCGCAGCCTGGGCGGGCAGGTGGACGTCCAGATCGAGCAGGAGCAGGGCGTGGACCGCCAGCCGCGGCCGAGCGAGCCCGGCCAGGTCGGCTCGGACCAGGGCGACGCCGACGCCGCGGTCGCCGGCCGGCTCTCCGCCGGTGAGGGGGTCGGCCGGTGACGCCCAACCTGCTGCTCTGCCTGCTCGCCGGCCTGCTGGTCGGCTGTGGGGTGCACCTGCTGCTGGCCCGCAGCGTCGTCCGGGCCCTGCTCGGGTTCCTGCTGCTCGGCAACGGCATCAACCTGCTCTTCGTGGTGGCCGCCGGACCGCGCGGCCGACCGCCGATCGTCGGCCTGGGCGACGAGTCGCAGCCGATGGCCGACCCGCTGCCGCAGGCGATGTCGCTGACCGCCATCGTCATCACCCTGGCGATGACCGGGTTCGTGCTCGCGCTGGCCCACCGCAGCTGGCAGCTCAGCCGCAGCGACGTCGTCGAGGACGACCCCGAGGACGCGCGGATCGGGCTGCGGGCGCTGGAGAACGACATGTCGGAGAGCGACTTCCACGGCGGCCCGGGCGCCGACCCGCGCCACGTCGACCCCGACGAGGCACCGCCGGGCACCGTGCCGGAGGAGGACGACGGCACCCACCCTGATCCCGATGCGGCGCCTCCGGGGTCCGCCCCGGGGAAGCGAGCCGAGCCCGGTGTGCCGGGCAGCGACGACGCCGCGGCCGGCCTGGACGCCGATCGCCCCGACCACGTCGACCCCGACCCGTCCACCCCCGAGCCACCGGCCCGCCGACCCGGGCAGGAGGGCGCGCTGTGAGCGATGAGATGCTGCACACGCTGCTGACCGCCCTGGTGCCGCTGCCGGTGCTGCTGCCGCTGGTCGGGGCCGGGATCGCCCTGGTGGTGCGCACCCGGACCGGGCTGCAGCGGGCGGTGTCGGTGACGACGATGAGTCTGGTGCTGGTCATCGCGGTGACCCTGCTGTGGGGGGCCGACACGCAGGGTCGGCTGCTGGTCACCGTCGGCGGCTGGCTGCCGCCCCAAGGCATCACGCTGGTGGTGGACCGGCTGACCGCGCTGATGGTGCTGGTCGCGGTCACCGTCACCTTCGCGGTGCTGCTCTACGCCATCGGCCAGGGCCGCGGCGCCATGGACCGCGAGTCCGGCGGCAACGCACCGGTGCCGATCTTCCACCCGACGCTGCTGGTGCTGCTGTCCGGCGTGTCGACGACGTTCATCTCCGGCGACCTGTTCCACCTCTACGTCGGCTTCGAGATGCTGCTGGCCGCGAGCTTCGTGCTGCTCACCCTGGGCGCGACCATCGACCGGGTCCGCGCCGGCATCTCCTACGTGTTCGTCTCGCTGGCCTCGTCCTCGGTGTTCCTGATGGCGCTGGCGATGATCTACGCCGCCACCGGCACGGTGAACATGGCCCAGCTGTCGGTGCGACTGGCCGAGCTGGAGCCGGCCACGGCGCTGGTCCTGCAGGTGCTGCTGCTCACCGGCTTCGCCGTGAAGGCCGCGGTGTTCCCCATGTCGGGCTGGCTGCCCGACGCCTACCCGACCGCGCCCGCGCCGGTGACGGCGGTGTTCGCCGGGCTGCTGACCAAGGTCGGCGTGTACGCCATCCTGCGCACCCAGACCCTGCTGTTCCCCGGCAGCCCGCTGCCCGACCTGCTGCTGTGGGCGTCCCTGCTCACCATGCTGGTCGGCATCCTCGGCGCGGTCGCCCAGGACGACGTCAAGCGGTTGCTGTCGTTCACCCTCGTCAGCCACATCGGCTACATGCTCTTCGGCGTCGCGCTGGCCTCGCCGGCCGGGCTGTCGGCCTCGATCTACTACGTGGCCCACCACATCACCATCCAGACCACCTTGTTCCTCGTGGCCGGGCTCATCGAGCGGCGCGGTGGCAGCACCTCGATGAGCAAGCTGGGTGGCATGGCCACGATGTCGCCGGGCCTGGCGGTGCTGTTCCTCGTGCCGGCGCTCAACCTCGGGGGGATCCCGCCGTTCTCGGGGTTCCTCGGCAAGGTCGGGCTGCTGCAGGCCGGCGCCGAGCAGCCCACCCCGCTGGTGGTCGCGCTGCTGGTGGGCTCGGTGCTGACCAGCCTGCTCACCCTGTACGCCGTCTCCCGGGTCTGGTCGCGGGTGTTCTGGCGGCCGCCCACCGTGGCCCCGGTGACCGAGGACAACCGGCTGGAGCGCCGGTACGAGCGCCGGTTCGCGCTCGCCCCGGGGGTCGTGGCCCCGACCGCCGCGCTGGTGCTGGTGGGGATCGCGCTCACCGTGGCCGCCGGCCCGCTGCTCGCGGTGACCGACCGTGCCGCGGCCGAGCTGCTGCGTCCCGACGGCTACGTCGCCCTGGTGTTCGGGGGAGGGGAGGTGCCGTGATCCGCGACCGGGTGCAGCTGGTGCCGGTGCTCCTGCTCACCGCCGTCTGGACCGCCATGTGGGGCGCGGTGACGCCGCTGGTGGTCGTCGGCGGGGTGGTGGTGTCGGTGCTGGTGCTGCTGGTGTTCCCGCTGCCCGCGCTCACCCTGGGGCTGCGTCCGCGGCCCTGGGCGGTGCTGGTGCTGGCCGGCGCCTTCGTCCGCGACCTGCTCGTCGGCTCGGCCCAGGTGGCCTGGCTGGCGGTGCGCCCGGGTCCACCGCCGGGCGGGTCGGAGGTGGAGGTCGAGCTGCACTGCGACCACGACCTGCTGCGCACCGTCACCTCGCAGCTGACCACCCTGGTGCCCGGCACGGTCGTGGTCGACCTGGCCGGGCGGCGGATGCGGCTGCACGCCATCGCCGTCCACACCGACGACGAGCGGCTGGAGGTGGCGCAGCGGGTGCTGCACACCGAGCGCCGGGTCATGCACGCCTTCGGGCTGCAGGCGCCGGACGCCTCGACCCCGGTCACCGCGAAGGAGGTCCGGTGAGTCTGCAGACGGCGCTGATCGGCGGGAGCGCGCTGCTGCTGTCCGTCGCGGCCCTGCTGGTGGTGGTCCGGCTGGTGCGTGGCCCGTCGGTGCTGGACCGGACCATCTCCACCGAGGTGCTCATCTCGATCCTGGTCTGCGGGCTGGCGCTCCACATCGCCAGCAGCCGCAGCTCGACGACCCTGCCGGTCCTGGTCTCGCTCGCGCTGACCGGGTTCGTCGGCTCGGTCGCCGTGGCCCGTTTCGTCGCCGGCGACCACGACCGGGGCCGGGACGCCCCGGAGGACGGCCACCTCGGCGCGGCGGGGCAGGACCCCGACCCGGAGGAGGAGGTCCCGGCGGGGCCGCAGCCGGCGCCCGGGTCGCCCGCCGCGGCACGGCCGGAGGTGCCGGTGGACCGCGCGGCGGCCGTCGAGGACGCCGCCACCTCACCGGACCGCGAGGGGCCGGAGGGGGGTGGTCGTCGTGGTTGAGCAGGTGCTCGACATCGCCGGGCTGGTCGCGATCGCCCTCGGCGCCCTGGTCTGCCTGACCACCGCGCTCGGCATGCTGCGCTTCCCCGATCTGCTGACGCGGATGCACGCCGCCACCAAGCCGCAGGTGCTCGGCGTCCTGCTGGTGCTGCTCGGGGTCGCGCTGCGCCTGCGCACCGACCTCGGTCTGGTCGCCCTGGTCGCGCTGTTCCAGCTGCTGACCATCCCGGTCGGCGCCTTCATGGTCGCCCGCGCCTCCCGCCGTACCGACCTCCCACCCACCGACCCCTTCCCGCCTCCCTCCGACGACTCCCCGTCCTCCTGACCCGCACCCGCGCGCCGACCCGACCCCAGCGCCCTGAGCCTGTCGAAGGGCGGATCTGCTGGCCACCCGATCGCCGCCCCCGCCCGACCGACTACGGTGCCCCGGTGTCCACCTCGTCCCCGCCTCCGGGTCCGCTGGCGCTGGTCGGCCCCGGCCGGATGGGCCGCGCCCTGGCCGCCGCCCTGACCGCCGCCGGCGTCGAGGTGGAGGGCCCCCTGGGCCGCGGTGGCGTCCCCACCGCCGACGTGGTCCTGCTCTGCGTGCCCGACGCCGCCATCGCCGAGGTGGCCGCCGGGCTGCCCGTGCGTCCCGGACGGCTCGTCGGGCACGTCTCGGGGGCCACCACGCTGGCCCCGCTCGCCCCGCACGAGGCGTTCTCGGTGCACCCGCTGATGACGGTGCCGACCGGCGGGGCGACCTTCACCGGCGCGACCGCCGCGGTGGCCGGCACGACCTCGCGCGCGCTCGCCCTGGCGACCACGCTCGCGGAGGCGGTGGGTTTGCTCCCGGTCACGGTCGCCGACGAGGACCGCGCGGCCTACCACGCCTCGGCCAGCGTGGCGTCCAACTTCCTGCTCACCCTGCTCGACGGCGCGGAGCGGCTGGCGGCCTCCGCCGGCGTCCCGCGGGAGCGGCTGGCGCCGCTGGTCCGCGCCACGGTGGAGAACTGGGAGCGCACGGGCAGCGCGGAGACCCTCACCGGTCCGGTGGCGCGCGGGGACGCCGAGACCGTGGCGCGGCAACGGGCGGCGGTGACCGAACGCACCCCCGAAGAGCTGCCGCTGTACGACGTCATGGTCGAGCGCACCACCGCGCTGGCCCGCAGGGGAGGACGCTGATGCAGACCATCCGCACCGTCGACGAGCTCCGCGCGGCGCTGGGCGGGCACCGCCGCGCCGGCCGCACCATCGGGCTGGTGCCGACCATGGGCGCCCTGCACGAGGGGCACCTGGCGCTGGTCCGGGCCGCCCGGGCGGAGGCCGATGTCGTGGTGCTGTCGCTGTTCGTCAACCCGACCCAGTTCGACGACGCGGGCGACCTCGCCGCCTACCCCCGCGACGAGGGGCGCGACGCCGAGCTCGCCGAGGGCGCCGACGTCGACCTGCTCTTCGCCCCTGCGGTGGCCGAGGTGTACCCGACCGGGTTCGCCACCACGGTCTCGGTCGGCGGCGTCAGCGGACGGCTGGAGGGCGCGCACCGGCCCGGCCACTTCGACGGGGTCGCGCTGGTGGTGACGAAGCTGTTCGGCATGGTCCGCCCCGATGTCGCCTGGTTCGGCCAGAAGGACGCCCAGCAGGTCGCCGTGGTGCGGCGCGTGGTCGCCGACCTCGACCTCGGTGTGCGGATCGAGACGGTGCCCACCGTCCGCGAGCCCGACGGCCTGGCGCTGTCGAGCCGCAACGTCCGTCTGGGTGCTGCGGACCGCATCCGCGGGCTCGCCCTGCGGCACGGCCTGGACGCCGTGGTGGCCCGGCTGGCGGCGGGGGAGTCCGACGCCGTGGCCGCCGCGGAGGCCGGCCGGGCAGTGATGCGCGGCGAGGGCGTCGAGCCGGAGTACCTCGAGGTGGTCGACCCCGACACCTTCGAGCCGGTCGGGCGCACGGAGGGGCGTCCGGTGCTGGTCGTCGTCGCGGCTCCCGTCGGGCCCGTCCGCCTGATCGACAACGAGCTGGTTGAGCCGCCGCGGTGATTCTGCGCCAGGGTGACGCCCACCGGCGACTCCACCCGCACAACGGTGCGGCGGCGGGTCCGGCGGAGCAGCACCCTGGCGCAGGATCCCTGCGTCCTCAGCCTGACCCGCTCGGCGGGCGGAATACCGGCGTGTCGTCGTAGGGTTGAGGAGGTCGAGCGACGACCGTCGCCCCGCACTGCTCACAGGAGGACGCCGACCGTGCAGCGCATCATGCTGAAGTCGAAGATCCACCGCGCCACGGTGACCGATTCCGACCTGCACTACGTCGGGTCGATCACCGTCGACCCCGACCTGCTCGAGGCCGCCGACATGCTCGAGTTCGAGCAGGTGGCCGTCGTCGACGTCGACAACGGCGCCCGCTTCGAGACCTACACCATCGCCGGTGAGCGGGGCTCGGGCGAGATCAAGGTCAACGGGGCGGCGGCCCGGCTGGTGCACCAGGGCGACACCATCATCATCATCTCCTACGGCCAGTACGACCGCGCCGACCTCGAGACCTACGCCCCCCGGGTGGTGCACGTCGAGCGCACCAGCAACCGCATCCTCGAGGTCGACGAGAAGGTGGGCGTGCTGCTCACCGCGGACGCCTGAGAGCGGGGCGCTGATGTCGACGGTGCGGTCGGTGTCGCCGGGCGGGACGGCCCGCAAGCCCATCACCCTGCCCGAGCTGGCGGCCCGCAAGCGCGCCGGTGAGCCGGTGGTGATGGTGACCGCCTACGACTTCCCCAGCGCCCGCGCGGCCGAGGACGCCGGCGTCGACATCGTGCTGGTCGGCGACTCCGGGGCCATGACCGTGCTCGGCATGGACTCCACCGTGGGCGTCGAGCTGGAGGAGATGCTGGTGCTGGCCCGGGCGGCCCGCCGGGGGCTGCGGACGCCGCTGCTGGTCGTCGACCTGCCGTTCGGCTCCACCGAGGTCTCCGACGCGCAGGCGGTCACCAGCGCCCTGCGGCTGGTGAGGGAGGCCGGCGCGGACGCCGTCAAGCTGGAGGGCGGCGGCCCCGAGCGGATCTCCCGGGTGCGCGCCATCCTGGCCGCCGGCATCCCGGTGATGGGCCACGTCGGGCTCACCCCGCAGACCGCCACCGCCCTCGGCGGCTACCGGGCCCAGGGCCGCGACGCCGCCACGGCCGCGCGGATCGTCGCCGAGGCGCGGGCGCTGCAGGAGGCCGGCTGCTTCTCCGTCGTGCTCGAGGCGATCCCGTCCGAGCTCACCGAGCTGCTGCTGCCCCAGCTCACCGACACCCTGGTGATCGGCATCGGCGCCGGCCCGGCCACCGACGGACAGGTGCTCGTCTTCCACGACCTGCTCGGCATCCGCGAGGGCAAGGGCGCGAAGTTCGTGCAGCGCTACGCCGACCTGCAGGACGCCATGACCGACGGCGTCCGCCGCTACGCCGAGGACGTCCGCAGCCGCGCCTACCCCGCCCCCGAGCACGGCTACGGCATGCCGGCCGAGGAGCTGGAGCGCCTCCGCACCCTGCTCTGAGGGGTGCGGCTCACCAGTTCCCGGGGGAGGACGGCGGCTTGGTGCCGGGCTTGGTGATGACGTAGACCAGCCCACCGGACTTCGGGAGCCAGGCGTTCTCGAACTGGCTGCGCTTGTACGTCGTCCGGACCTGGCTGTTGGACTTCTTGAGGTGCGAGGCGGGGTCGTTGACGACCACGTCACCGGACTTCGTGAAGCCGACGATGACGAGCAGGTGGCCGGCGGTGCTGTAGCCGGCGCCGGTCATCTCCGCGCTCGTGAAGGAGACCGAGGCGACCAGCGGGATGCCGGCGGCGATGAAGGCCTCGGCCTCCCGCAGCGAGCGCAGCCGGGTGACGAAGGCGTCCGCGCCCTCGTTGTGGGCGTAGGCGGTGCACATCGGCCAGTTGCCGGTGCCCTTGTAGGCGTAGTCGTAGCAGCGCTTCGCGGCGTGGTCGACCTGCCGGTCGGCATGCCCGCTGCCCACCCAGGCCGTGGTCGAGGAGGACGGCCCGAGCTTCCAGTAGTCGAGCACCATCGCCACCGACGTCGGTGAGCACCAGGCCTCTCCACCGTTGCCGTACTGGGGGAGGTGCCCGACATGCACCTGCTGGGAGTAGGTGGGCACCGCCAGGGTCCGGGCGGCCCTCCCGGTAGGAGCGGACGTCCCCACCTTCGTGCGGTCGGGGATGGCCGAGGTCGCCACGGTCAGCCCGCGCACCCAGCAGCGGGCGGTGGTGCCCTTGGGCCGGTGCAGCCGCACCTGCACCTGGTAGCTCTTCAGCGCGATCCGGTCGGCCATCACCAGGGTGTCGGTGGCGACGCTGGCGTGCCGGTCGCCCTGCCCGCCGACCGAGGTGCGGCGGATGTCGGCGCTGCTCTCGCCCTCGGCCCACCGGCCGAGCACGTACCACCTGGTCGCCACGCCGCCGGTGGTCGTCCCCTTGACCCGGATCTCGACGAAGGTGCCGGGCTGGGTGTGGGCGTTCCAGGACGCGACCAGCTCGGTGGTGGCGCCGGGGCTCTTCGTCTGCGAGGTCCAGGTGGCGACGTCGTAGGTGCGCTTCGTCCTCGTGTGCGGGTCGGTGTAGGTGCTGGTCGAGGTGGCCCGGTCGAACTCGACGTTGCCGGCGCGGACGCCGGTGCCGGAGCCCCTGCCGCGCTTCCAGTCGGTCTCGGACGTCCAGCGGTCGAGGGTGACGCGGTCGGCGGCGTGCGCGGCGGTCGGGAACGCCGTGAGGGCTGCGGCGCCGGCGGTGGCGCCGAGCGCGAGGCGGGGGAGGTGGCGACGGGGGATCACGCGCGAACAGTAGGCCGCGCGGGACGCCGGGTGAAGGGGGTGCCGGAGGCCTCGAGCGTGGGTGGAGGGTTGGCCGGTGCTGGGCAGGACGCACGACGGCCCCGGGCGGAGTGCCCGGGGCCGTCGGAAGGACGCCGGAGTCAGCCGGCGTCGGGGTCGCCGCCGGTGCGCTCGTTCTTGTTGAGCCCGTCGATGGTGGCGATGTCCTCATCGGCCAGCTCGAAGTCGAAGACCTCGAAGTTGGCCTTGATCCGGGACGGGGTCACCGACTTCGGGAAGACGATGTAGCCCTTCTGCAGGTGCCAGCGCAGGATCACCTGGGCGGGCGTGCGGTCCACCTTCTCGGCGAGCTGGGTGATGGCGGGGTCCTCCAGCGGACCACGGCCCAGCGGCGTCCAGGCCTCGACCTCGATGCCGAAGGAGCGGATGTCGGAGACCAGCGGCTCCTGGGTGAGGTAGGGGTGGATCTCCACCTGGTCGACCACCGGGGTGACGCCGGTGGCGTCGATGATCTCCTGCAGGTGGTGGCGGTGGAAGTTGGAGACGCCGATGCTGGTGGTCAGGCCCTGCTCGCGCAGCGTGACCAGTGACTCCCAGGCCTGCACGTACTGGCCCTGGCTCGGCGCCGGCCAGTGGATCAGGTAGAGGTCCACCCGGTCCAGGCCGAGCTTCTCCAGGCTCTCCTGGATGGCGACCTCGGCGTCGGCGTGCCGGTTGTTGAAGAGCTTGGTGGTGACGTACAGCTCCTCGCGCGGGATGCCGGACTCGCGGATGGCGCGACCGACGCCCTCCTCGTTGCCGTAGATCGCTGCGGTGTCGATGTGGCGGTAGCCGGTCTCCAGGGCGGCGGCCACGGACGGGACGATGTCCTCCTCGCTGACCTGCCACACCCCGAAGCCGAGCTGGGGGATGGTGGTGCCGTCGTTGAGGGAGACGTGGGGAACCTGCGTCATCGGGGACCTCCTGCTCGTCGTGGTGGGTTCCAGCCTGAACCCTTTCAGTACCCCTCGCCCCGCTCGTCACCGGGTCGGCGTGCGGACGCCGCGGGCCCGGCTCAGGGCAGCAGCGAGAGCAGCCACCCGACCAGCGTGCCCGGCTCGCCGAGGAACGCCAGCCCCTCGATCCACCGCTCCCACGTGCGGGCCGGCTCGCCCGGGTCGCCGCCCAGCTCCGGCGCCGCGAGCAGGACGCCGGTCGCCAGCCCGACCCACGGCAGCACCAGCGACGCGAGCAGGGCGAGCAGGGCCGCTCCCCGTGGACGCTCCCGGGCCAGGGCGATCACGCCCACCACCAGGGCGGTGCCGGCGACCACGACGCAGCCGGTGAGGACGGCCATCGCCAGCGCGACGCCCTCCCTCCCGTCGGAGGCAGCGGTCGCGCCGTGCAGCACCGCCCACGCCGCCGCGAGGGAGGCGAGGAGCGTGAGCACCAGCGAGAGCCCCGAGGCGGCCCGCGATGTCCGGCGCCGGAGGGGTGCGGGCGCCAGCGGGGACGCCGGACGCCCGGGTGCCGGCCGCGACCGGACGGGTGCCGGTGCCGGCGGTGTCCGGCGCCAGCGGGAGGTGCGGGCCGGACCGGGTGGGGTGGGCGGGGCATCCCACCGAGTCGTCGGCTCCGGTGCGGACGGCCGGTCCATCAGGAGGGTCGGCGCGGGCGGACGTCGCGGGGGTACGGCGGCGGTCGGGGGGATCGGCCGGGCTCGAGGCGGCCCAGGCCAGGGGGTGGGTGCCGCGGGTGCGGACGACCCGGGCTCGGACCGCGCCGGTCGGCGGGACGGCTCCAGCCGGACGTCGTGCCACGGCCGGTCCTGGCTCCAGCGCACCGGCTCCTGCCAGCCCGGGGCCTCGGGCTGCGGAGCGGGTCGGTGCGGGACGACGGGCACGGCCCCATCCTCGCCGACCGACCCAAGACCGGCACCCGTCCGGCCGGCCGGCGGAGCGCCGGAGCACCCCGACCTGCGTGGAAGAATGGCCGCCATGTCCTCGCTGCCCCACACGCTGAGCGGACGGCTGCAGGCCGTGGCCGGCGTCGACCCCGAGCTGCGCGCGGCGACCAAGCCGCAGTTCGGGCACTTCCAGTCCAACGTCGCCCTCCGGCTGGCCAAGGCGGAGGGACGTCCGCCGCGGGAGGTGGCGCAGCGGCTGGTGGAGCAGGCCGACCTGTCCGACCTGTGCGAGACGCCGGAGATCGCCGGGCCCGGGTTCATCAACCTGCGGCTGCGCACCGACGTGCTGGCGGCCGCCGCCTCGGAGGTCCGCGCCGACCCCCGGCACGGGGTCGAGCCGCAGCCGCCGCAGACCGTGGTGATCGACTACTCCGCGCCCAACGTCGCCAAGCAGATGCACGTCGGCCACCTGCGCTCCACCATCATCGGCGACTGCCTGGCCCGGGTGCTGCGCGCGCTCGGCCACACCGTCGTCGCGCAGAACCACATCGGCGACTGGGGCCGGCAGTTCGGGATGCTGGTCGAGCAGATCCTCGACGAGCAGCTGGACGTCGCCGCGCTCGACCTGGCCGGTGCGGAGGAGCTCTACCGCCGCGCCAACGACCACTTCAAGGCCGACGAGGCCTTCGCCGACCGGGCCCGGCGCCGGGTGGTGCTGCTGCAGTCCGGCGACGAGGAGACGCTGGCGATCTGGCGGCAGCTGATCGACATCTCGCTGGCCGGATTCCACGAGGCCTACGCCCGGCTCGGGGTGCTGCTCACCGACGCCGACCTGGCCGGGGAGTCCACCTACAACGACGACCTGCCGCGGGTGGTGGCCGACCTGGAGGCCAGCGGCGCCGCCGTGGTCGACGACGGCGCGCTGGTGGTCTTCGTCGAGGGCTTCAACGCCCCGATGATCGTGCGCAAGCGCGACGGCGGTTTCGGCTACTCCGCCACCGACCTGGCCGCGGTGCGCCGCCGCGTCGGCGAGCTGGGGGCGGACCGGATCCTCTACGTGGTCGGCAGCGAGCAGACCTTCCACTTCAACCAGGTCTTCGCCGTGGCCCGCAAGGCCGGCTTCCTCCCCGAGCGGGTGCAGGCCGAGCACGTCGGCTACGGGATGGTGCTCGGCACCGACGGCAAGCGGCTGCGCACCCGCGACGGCGGCACGATGAAGCTGGCCGACCTGCTGGACGCGGCCGAGGAGCGGGCGGCCCGTCCCATCGCGCTGGCCGCGGTCAAGTACGCCGACCTGTCCAACAGCCTGGTCAAGGACTACGTCTTCGACCTGGACCGGATGGTGCAGACCGTCGGCGACACCGGGCCCTACCTGCAGTACGCCCACGCCCGGCTCTGCCAGCTGCTGCGTCGCGCCGAGGCCGAGCAGGCCCAGGTCGGCGAGGCGGTCACCGTGCTGGCCGAGCCGGCCGAGCAGACCCTGGCGCTGCTGCTCACCCGCTTCGGCGAGACGGTGGCCGAGGTCGGGCAGACCCTGCAGCCGCACCGGCTCTGCGCCTACCTCTACGAGCTGGCCGGGGCGCTGTCGGTGTTCTACGAGCAGTGCCCGGTGCTCAGGAGCGAGGGCGAGGTGCGGGCGTCCCGGCTGGCGCTCTGCGTCACCGTCCGCGACGTGCTCGCCGCGGGGCTGGACCTGCTCGGCATCGAGGCCCCCGAGCGGATGTGATGGCCGGAGGCCGGGCGGATGTGACGCCCGGGGGCGTCAGCTCTTGGAGGCCTTCGCCTTCGACACCCGGGGCTCGCCCGGGGTCTGGTAGTCCAGCACCGGCTCGGGGTGGGCCCGGCGGTCGGCGGCCAGCCAGGCGGCGCCGATGATGCCGGCCTTGTTCTTCAGCGCGGCCGGCACGATGGGGGAGTTGAGCCGCAGGTGCGGCAGGAACTGCTCGTGGTCCTTGGAGACGCCGCCGCCCACCACGATGAGGTCGGGCCACAGCAGCTTCTCCACCACCTCGTAGTAGCGCTGCAGCCGCGGCACCCACTCCTCGTAGGACAGGCCCAGCTTGTCCTTGACCCCGGAGGAGGCCTGGCTCTCGGCGTCGTGGCCGTCGATCTCGAGGTGGCCGAGCTCGGAGTTGGGTACCAGCACCCCGCGGTGGATGATCGCCGAGCCGATGCCGGTGCCCAGCGTGGTCAGCAGCACCAGCCCCGGGTGGTCCTTGGCGGCGCCGTAGCGGACCTCGCCCACGCCGGCGGCGTCGGCGTCGTTGACCAGGTAGATGTCGCGCTGCAGCCGGTCCTCGAAGACCTTCTCCGCCTCGCAGTCGATCCAGGAGGCGTGGATGTTGGCCGCCGACCGGGTGCGGCCGTGGGTGACCACCGCCGGCACCGTGACGCCGATGGGGCCGTCGCCGATCTGGTCGGCGAAGTGCTCGACGATCTGCGCCACCACCTCGGCCACGTTGTCGGGGGTCGACTCCCCGGGGGTGTCGATGCGCAGCCGCTTGGCCGCGAACTCACCCTTCTTGAGGTCGACCGGGGCCCCCTTGATCCCCGAGCCGCCGATGTCGATGCCGAGAACGGGCTTGCTCACGGGTCCGACCCTAGAGCACCCCGCCGACACCGGGGTGACGGGTCAGCGGGTCGGCTCTCCCGGCGGGGACGGCGCCTGAGGGGCACGCGGGTCCGGCTCGTCTGCCTCCGCGGGCTGGCGCAGCACCGGACCGGCGGCACTGCCCGGGGCGGCGGTGGCGCGGGCGGCGCGCATCCGGTCGAGCTGGCTCAGCGCCGTCCGGCGGGCGTGCTCGGGGTCGACGTGCACGATCGCCAGGTTCACCGGCCCGGGTGTGGTGTCGACGTTCACGGTGGCCAGCCCGAGCGCGCGCTGCAGCGGGCCCTGGGTCAGCCGCACCGACTGGGTCTTGGCGTGCGGGACCACCTCGGTGATCGCGTACAGCCAGCCCCGCCGGGTCACCACGACCCGCTCGTCCCAGCCGTGCCGCAGCGTCCACCAGTTCCACGGCCGCAGCCAGGCGGCGCCGCGCGGGGAGGGGTGGAGCTCGATCGCCGCCAGGTCGACCTCGGGCATGATCGCCGCGAGCGCCGTGCGGACCTGCTCCTCGGTGGCGACCGGGAACAGCAGCGAGCTCTTGGCGCCGCTCTGCTGGTTGCCGTCCTCGCCGCTGCTGGTGTGGCCGAGGACGTCCATCCGCACCCGGTACAGCCCGAGCGCCTTCCAGGTGGCCGGCTGCCCGATCGACAGGCCCTGGATGCGGTCCACCGGGACCGACTGGCTGGTCAGGCTGGTCAGGCCGCGGGAGATCCGCAGCCCCCGCCCGCTGCGGGAGAGGGTGTAGTTGAACTGGCTGACCAGGTACATGCTCACCGTGGTCAGCAGCGCGATCCCGAGCGGGATGATGCCGCCGAGGGCGAAGAAGATCACGCCGAGGACGCCGGTGACGACCAGCCCCACCACGAGGGCCACCGCCGGCAGCAGGAAGTCCAGCGAGAGCAGGAAGCCGAGCACCAGCTGGCGCGGGCTGAGCCGGACGAGCACCTCGTCGGCGCTGCTGAGGTCGGTCCAGGCGCTGGCCTGCGGCCCCTCCTCGGCGATGCTGCTCTGCTCGCCGGTGGCGCGCTGCACCAGGTAGTCGCGCAGCCGGGTGGCGCGGGCCCGGCCGAGGTACCTCAGGCTGGCCCCGGAGTCGCCGGCGCCGGCCTCGAGCTTGAGCTCGGCCAGCCCGAAGATGCGGGCGGCGAGGGGCTGGGTGACGTCGATCGACTGCAGCCGCTGGAACGGGATCTTCTTCGAGCGGCGGGTGAGCACCCCGGTCTCGATCCGCAGCTCCTCGTCGTCGATGACGAAGCGGGTGAACCGCCAGGTGACGAACCCGGCCGCCGCCGCGACGAGGAACACGCCCGCCACCGCCAGCAGCACCCACTGCAGCGAGCCGGCCAGGTCGGTCAGCCAGCTCTCGCCGTCCCCGTCCGGCACCAGCTCCCGGCCGACCGCCACCAGGATCGCCACCAGGACGACCCAGCCGCGGATCAGCGGGGTGAGCGGGTGCGGGCGCTCGAAGGTCTTGCCCTCGGCGTCCACCTGCGCGGGCGGCTGGGCCCCCGCGCCGGGCGGGACGGGGCCCGGGGCCGTGCGGTCGGGGCCGGTCGGGGGCGTCTCCGGCGTGGAGCTCACAGCCCGGACAGCCTTGCCTCGGCCCGTTCGGTGAGCTGGTCCCGCAGCCGGGTGGCCTGGTCGGCGGTCAGCCCGGGGATGGTGGCGTCGGTGCTGGCGCTGGCGGTGACGAGCTTGACGGTGGCCAGGCCGAAGGCCCGCTCGAACGGGCCGGTGGTGACGTCGACCACCTGCATCCGGCCGTAGGGCACCACGGTCAGCCGGCGGAACATCACGCCGCGGGTGATGTAGAGCTCGTCCTCCAGCTCGGCGTAGCCCCAGGCCCGCCAGCGGCGGCGCAGCAGCGCGAGGTCGACCACCGCGATCACCGCGAACACGCCCCAGATCAGCGCGC
This sequence comes from Desertihabitans brevis, assembly GCF_003327535.1. NCBI lineage: Bacteria > Bacillati > Actinomycetota > Actinomycetes > Propionibacteriales > Propionibacteriaceae > Desertihabitans > Desertihabitans brevis. Next base: position 224,196 of record NZ_QOUI01000004.1, read on the forward strand.
TGATCCACCACTGGTCGCTGAGCACGCCGACCAGCACGGCCGGGATGGTGGAGACCAGCACGCAGCCGATCACCGTGCCGAGCAGGGAGTAGGTCTGCCACCGGGGGGAGATGCGTTGCCAGTCGGTGCGGGGCGGCGCGAAGAGCTGGTCCACGGGTCCCAACCTAGTGGCGGGGTCCGACGGTGGCTATCGGTCGATGCGGCCGCAGCCGTGGCCGGTGTGGCCGCCCTTCTTGAGCTTCTTGCGCACCGCCTTCGGAAGCTTGACCTCGATGCCGCCGAACATCACCAGCCCCCGCAGCACCAGCGTCGGCGCCCCGGGCGGTGCGGCGGGCACCTTGACCTCGCTGCCGCCGAAGACGGCCATCGTCTCGTTGCGCACCGCCATCCCCTCGGGCACCGTGATCTCCAGACCACCGAACATCACCAGCCCGTTGATCTCGATCTCGTCGCCCTCCAGGGTCGCCTCGGTGAGGTCGATCTCGCCGCCGCCGAACATCACCAGCAGCTGGTTCTGCCGGTGCACCCGCCAGACACCCTTGCGCTCGAAACCGCTGAACATCGCCATCATCCGGTCCGGGGACGCCGACGGGGAGGTGCGGTCGACGGTCGGGCCGGCCGGGCTCGAGGTGCTCGGCAGCGGCCGGTCGAGCGGGATCAGGTCGTCGGTGAGCGGGATCAGCTCGTCGAAGGTGCGCGCCCGCATCGCGGCGTCGAGGCGCTCCTCGTGCTCCTCGTGGGTGAGCCGGCCCTCGGCGTAGGCAGTGCTCAGCACGGCCGCGACCTTGGCCCGGTCGCTGTCGGAGGCCCGCAGCGCCCCGGGACGCGGGGCCGGGCGGCTGGCCGGGTCGGGGTCGCGGACGTCCGGGGTCTGCGGCGGGGCCGACAGCAGGGGCCACTCGCCGCGCTCGGGCTGGACGGAGTTCTGCACGGCCCCACGTTATGCCGAGGAGTGGTCGTCGTCAGCAGGGAGCGGCACCGATCCGGGCCGCATCAGGGACGCCACCCAGGCAGGCGATGCGCTAGAGTGTCGCCGCGACGCAGGGGCTCCGTCCCCGCCGCGGCGTCTCGCGGATGTAGTTCAATGGCAGAACATCAGCTTCCCAAGCTGAGAATGCGGGTTCGATTCCCGTCATCCGCTCCACCGCCTCCCCGTCAGAGGTTTGACCCTCTCCCGGCGGGAGACCCCACGCTGGCGCCATGTCTGACATCTCTTCGCCGTCCCGCTACCCCCGCCCGCTCGCGCTGACCGGCCGCCGCGCCGTCGTCGTCGGTGGCACCCGCGGCCTCGGGGCCGCGGTGGTCGACCGCCTGGCCGACGCCGGCGCCGAGGTGGTGGCCGTCGGCCGCTCCACCCCCGGCTCGACCCGCGCAGCCCGCGTCGTCCAGGCCGACGTGACCCGTCCGGACGCCGCCGAGGTGGTCGCCGACGCCGTCACCGAGGACGGCGGGCTCGACGTCCTGGTGCAGGTCGCCCCGCGGCGTCAGCGAGGAGGAGGGCATGACGCTCCTCCTGGACTCCCTGGGCGGCGTCCCCGACGGGCGGCTGGCGCCGGTGGAGGAGATCGCGGAGGTGGTCGGCTTCCTCGTCTCCGACGCCGCCGGCTCGGTCCTCGGGGAGGAGGTCACCGTCGACGGCGGCACCGTGAAGACGACCTGAGGTGCACCGCTCAGTCGTCGCGGATGGTGGTGGGGAGGCTGCGCCAGGTGTCCCGCTCGGCGGAGGCCGCGCCGGCGGCGTCGCCGGACTCGCACAGGGCGATCAGCTGCTCGTGGCGCTCGACCGAGGCCAACCCGTCGACGCCGAACCGGGCCAGCTCCGCCCGCCGCACCACCGGACCGAACTGGCTGAGCACCTGCTCCACCGCGGCGTTGCCCAGCGCCCGCACCGGCACGGCGTGCAGCTGGTCGTCGCTCTGCAGGGCGGCCGCGACGTCGCCGCGCGCGATGGCGTCGGCGAACCGCCGGTTGGCCGCCCGCATCGCCTCGATGTCGTCGGCGCCGAGCGTGCCGGCGACCTCACGGACGGCGAGCTCGTGCATGGCGGCGACGACGTCCCGGGCGTCGCGCAGCGACTTCTCGTCGATCTGGCTGACGACGGTCGAGCGACCGGGGGAGGTGACCACCAGCCCGTTGGCGCCCAGCCGCAGCAGCGCCTCGCGGACCGGGGTCCGGCTGACGCCGAGCCAGGCGGCGAGCTCGACGTCGCGCAGCTGCTCACCCGGGGCGAACGTGCCGTCGACGATCGCGTCGCGGAGCCGCACGTAGACGTCGTCGCGGAGCAGGGAACGGTCGACCGGCGTGGCCTCGCGAGGGATCGGCATCCAACATATTGGACACAGGAACCACTCCGGGAACAAACCGCCGACCTCGGGTGCTGTGTGCGATACGCGATATATTGCGTACTACATACCAATCAGGAAGGACGAGAGTCATGTCGCAGAATGTCTTCGCGCCGGTGGAGGGCCGGCCCACGGTGGTGCTGGTGCACGGTGCCTTCGCCGAGTCGTCGAGCTGGGACGCCGTGGTGGCCCGGCTGCGCGCCGAGGAGCTGCCGGTCCTCGCCGTCGCCAACCCGCTGCGCGGTCTCGCGCACGACGCCGCGTACCTGCGCAGTGTCGTCGACGGGATCGACGGGCCGGTCGTGGTGGCCGGCCACTCCTACGGCGGCTCGGTGATGGGTGAGGCGCTCGCCGGCGCCGAGAACGTCCGCGCGCTCGTCTACGTCGCCAGCTTCCAGCTGGAGGTCGGCGAGGGCACCGGCGAGCTGGCGGCCAAGTTCCCCGGCGGCCGGCTCGGCCCGGCCCTGCGGCCCGTGCCCTACCCGACCGGTGGCGGCACCGCGGACGACCTCTACATCGGCCAGGACGAGTTCCGTGCGGTGTTCGCGGCGGACGTGCCGGAGGACGTGGCGGCGCTGATGGCGGTCACGCAACGCCCGATCGCCGCCGCCGCCCTGCAGGACACGGCGACCAGGGCCGCCTGGCGCGAGATCCCGTCCTGGGCCCTGGTCACCCTGCAGGACCTCGCGATCCCCGCTGACTCGATGCGGTTCATGGCCGGGCGGGCCCAGTCCCGCACGGTGGAGGTCGACGCCTCGCACGCGGTGACCGTCTCCCAGCCAGGAGCGGTGGCCGACCTCGTCCTCGAGGCGGTCCAGCAGACCGCGCGCTGAGCGCCCGACCGGGAGCTGACGCAGCGAGAGCCCGGACCCGCAGCGGGTCCGGGCTCTCGGCGTCCTCAGGTCGTGCCCGGGCTCACCAGGCCGGGGCCGGCCCGTCGCCGAGGTCGGGGATCGGCAGCCGGACGCCGCCCTGCTTGGCCGACTCGTAGGCCACCACACCGGGCATCGTGAAGCGGGCGGCGACCCAGGCGTTGACCGGCGGCTGGGTGTTGGTCGTCACCGCGCGGACGAAGTCGTCGGCGAGGAAGTGGTGGGAGCCCTCGTGGCCGTTGTGGGCGCCCTCGAACTCCTTGGGCAGCCGCGACCTGTCGTGCACCTTGGCCAGCCCGCTGGCGAAGGACTGCATCAGCGCCGGATCGACGTCGCCGAAGCCCTCGGGCACCTGGGTGGTGTGGGTGTAGAAGAGGTCGGAGATGTCGAGGGTGGCGCCCTTGGCGTAGTCCTCGCCCTCGGTCTTGACGCTCCAGGTGGCGCCGTCGCCGGTCTGCTCCATGACCGACTCGGTGCCGTAGAAGCGGAACCGGGACTCGTGCCCCTTCCAGTAGCCGACCCGGCGGAACTCGTTGGTCCGCATCACGCCACCGTCGGCCAGCTCGAACAGCGCCGACATGTTCGAGAAGGTGTTGCCCCACTTCGAGACCTCGGGGTCGAACACCCCGTCCCCGCGGTCGTCGGGGATGCCGATGCAGGAGACGCTGGTGGCGTGGGTGGGCAGCGCGCCCAGCACGCCGCCGATGGCGTGGGTCGGGTAGAGCATGGGCGGGTAGGACGCCTCGCTCTTCCAGTTCTCCCCGCCGGAGTAGCGGTAGGCGTTGTAGAAGCCGTTGTCCATGTCGTGGACGTAGTCGCCCTCGGAGTAGAAGACCCGGCCGAGCTCGCCCGCGGCCACCTTCTCCCGCGCCCAGACCACGGCGGGGTTGTAGTAGCTGGTCTCGCCCATCATGTAGATGAGGCCGGTCTCCTCGACCTTCTTGACGATCGCCTCGATCTCGGAGCCGATGGAGGCCATCGGCACCGCGGAGTAGACGTGCTTGCCGGCCTCCAGCGCCTTGAGCACCCACTGGCCGTGCGTCCAGCGCTGCGTCATCACCACGATGGCGTCGACGTCGGAGGCCAGCATCTCCTCCGCGCTGTCGAAGCTGCCGGCGATCTGGTACCGCTCGACGTGCTCGGCCGCCCGCTCCAGGATCAGGTCCGTCACGTACACCGCCTCGACATCGGGGTGCAGCTGCCAGAGGCTGATGAAGCTCCGGGCGAACTGCCCGGTGCCGATGACGCCGATCTTCATGGTTGCAGTGGTTCCTTCCTGATGAGGAGCCGCCGCCGGCGGGCGTACGGCTGTGTACCGGCACGACCCTGCCACGTCCGGCGCCGTCGTGGGAGGCAGACCACCGGGTGTCTCGGAGTTCGCGCGGACCGGGTGGGCGTCGCGTGTGACCTCCGCCGGAGGTGGGTACCTCCGAAGTCCAACCGCTGACCGGCGCGCGAGCCCGCGACGCCGGACGGACCCCAACGGAAGGTCTCCCATGTTCACCCACCAGAAGGCCCTGCAGTTCACTGCCAAGCCGGACGCCCCGGACCCCGCGTTCGCCCGTCGGTTCCAGGAGGTGCTCGGTGGCAAGTGGGGCGAGATGACCGTCGCCCTGCAGTACCTGTACCAGGGCTGGAACTGCCGTCTGCCCGGCAAGTACAAGGACATGCTGATGGCGATCGGCACCGAGGAGCTCAGCCACGTCGAGATGATCACCACGATGATCGACCAGCTGCTCGACAAGCCCGGTGCGATGGCCGCCGACGACACCACCGGCGCCACCCAGGCCAGCGAGTACGGCGCGCAGAACCCCCAGCACACCATCGTCAACGGGGGCGGCGCCTACCCCCACGACAGCAACGGCGTGCCGTGGAGCGGCGCCTTCGTCACCGCCAGCGGCAACCTGATGGCCGACTTCCACCTCAACGTCACCGCGGAGATGCAGGGCCGCCTGCAGGTCGCGCGGCTGTTCCACATGACCGACGACCAGGGGGTCAAGGACCTCATCCGCTTCCTCGTCACCCGCGACCACATGCACCAGATGCAGTGGCTGTCGGCGATCGAGGAGCTCAAGGCCGACGGCCTGGACGACATCCCGGTGCCCGAGGCGTTCCCGCTGGGTGAGGAGTTCGAGGAGTTCGACCGGACCTTCATCCAGGCCAGCGACGGTGCGCAGGCCACCGACGGTCGCTGGGCGTCCGGCCCGGCCCCCGACGGCCGCGGCGACTTCCGCTCCGCGGTGGTGCAGGCCCACGGCCAGGAGCCCGAGCTGGCCCCCGGCGACCCGCGCCTCTACGGCACCAACCCGCTGCAGGAGACCAAGGGCCTGATCGGCAAGGCCAAGGACGCCCTGAAGTGAGCCGAGCCCGACCCTGGTGGCCCGTCCGGCGCGACGCCGGGCGGGCCCGCCTCACCCGGTGGGCTCGACCTCCCGGGACGGGCGCTCGACACGGTGCACCACACCACTCACCAGCAGCACCAGGGCGACCAGGTACAGCGCGACGATGATCGCGTCGTCGGCGGGCAGCTGGAAGCCGGGGAGGAACGCCCGCCAGGCGATCAGGCCGGAGGCGAGGACGTATCCCACCCCACCCCAGGTCGCCCGGATCCCGATCCCGGTGGCCAGCACCGGCATGGTCACCAGCAGCACCCCGTACAGCACCACCAACGGCCACAGCCGACCGGAGCCGGGCAGGCAGACCCCGATCAGCCCGACCACGCCGATGGCGTACGGCACCAGCAACGGTGGGCGCTCGCTGGCGATGCTGCGCCGCCAGGTGGGCAGGAACGCCACGATCCAGCCGAGGTGGCCCAGCGCGTGCAGCACGATCGAGCTGGCCAGCTGGGCCGGGGCCGGCAGCAGGACGGGGACGGCGTCGCCGAGCCAGCCGAAGCCCAGCGCCACCGCCGACCACCGCACCAGCGGGGTGTGGCGGCCCCGGGTGCGCAGCAGCAGGTGGGCGATCAGCGGCGGCACCAGCAGGGCGTGGGTGATGCCGCTCGTCGGCAGATCGAGCAGGAGCTGGACCAGGTGCACCGCCGCCACCACCACGAACAGCACGAGAGGCCACGAGACGACGCCGCCACCGACCCTGCTCGTGGCAGGACTCCGGTCGGTGGCGTCGACGTGCACCGGGTCAGTATGTCGGCTGATCCGGGTCAGGGCGAGCCCTCCCGCATCCGGCCCCGGTCGCCCGGGGACGCCCCGGCCGCCCAGACGGGCGTGAGACGCTGTCGCGACACCGAGGAGAAGAGGAATCCGATGGACGACGTCGTGCTGCTGGACGCCGGTGGCCAGGCCATCGGTACGGCGCCGCGGCGCTCGGTGCACACCCGCGACACCCCGCTGCACCGCGCCTTCTCCCTGCACCTCCTCGACGGTGCGGGCCGGACGCTGCTGACCCGGCGGGCGCTGACGAAGGCCACCTGGCCCGGGGTGTGGACGAACAGCTGCTGCGGTCACCCCCAGCCCCGTGAGGAGGAGACCGTCGCCATCGAGCGGCGGCTCGGTGAGGAGCTCGGGGTGCGCGTGCGCGGTCTGCGCTGCGTGCTTCCCGACTTCCGCTACCGCGCCACCGACGCCAGCGGGCTGGTGGAGAACGAGCTGTGCCCCGTCTGGGTGGGCCGGATCGACGGCGAGCCCTGCCCCGACCCGGACGAGGTGGCCGAGTGGGCCTGGGTCGGCTGGGACGACGTGGTCACCGCCGTGCGGGCCGCCCCGGTGGTGTTCAGCCCGTGGGCGGTGCTCGCGGTGCCGGCCATGGTCGAGGCGGGCTTCCGCGGCGACTGACCCCCGCCGGACCGGCCGCCGGCGTCCCGTGCGCCGGCGCCGACCGCACCGGAGCCGTTCGGGGCGGGCTGGTTGGATGGCGGCGTCCGCGTCGGCCCCGCAGCCCCAGCGACGTCCAGCGAAGCGAGGAGGAACCGCATGCCTCACCCCGTCGTGGTGGTCGGTGCCGGCCTGGCCGGTCTGGCCACCGCCTGCCGGCTGGCCGGTGCCGGCTACGAGGTGACCGTGGTCGAGCGCGGCCACCAGCCGGGTGGACGGACCGGGCGGATCGAGCGCGATGGGTTCTCCTTCGACACCGGTGCCACGGTGATGACCATGGTCGACCTGCTCGAGGACACGGTCGCCGCCGCCGGCAGCCGGCTGGACGACCTGCTCACCCTGCAGCGGCTCGACCCGGCCTACCTGGCCCAGTTCGCCGACGGCTCGCGGATCCGCGTCCGCAACGGGGCGGAGGCCATGCGGGCGGAGGTCGCCGCGGTCAGCGGGGCGCGCGAGGCCGAACGGTTCGACGACTTCGTCGAGTGGCTGCGCGAGCTCTACGAGATCGAGATGGCCCACTTCATCGACCGCAACTTCGACTCCCCGCTCGACCTGCTCAGCCGTCCGGTGCCGGCGGCGCGGCTGCTGGCCCTCGGCGGGTTCGGTCGGCTCGGTCCGGCCGTGCGGCGCTTCTTCGACGACGACCGGCTGCGGCGGTTGTTCAGCTTCCAGGCGATGTACGCCGGGCTGCCGCCGTCCTCGGCGCTCGCGCTGTACGCCGTCATCACCTACATGGACAGCATCGCCGGCGTGTACGCCCCCGCCGGCGGCATGCACGCGGTGCCGACCGCGCTGGCCGAGGCCGCCGCCCGCGCCGGGGTGACCTTCCGCTACGGGCTGGAGGTGGACCAGATCCAGGGCCGCGGCGGCAAGGTGGCCGCGGTCCGGCTGGTCGACGGGGAGGTGCTGCGCGCCGACGCGGTCGTCCTCACCCCCGACCTGCCGGTGGCCTACCGCGCCTTCTTCCCCGAGCTGACGCCACCGCGGGGGGTGCGGCGCGGGGTGTACTCGCCGTCGGCGGTGGTCTGGCACGTCGGCGTCCGCGGCGAGGCGCCGGCCGGCCGGGCCCACCACAACATCCACTTCGGGTCGCAGTGGGACGAGGCCTTCGACGCGCTCATCAAGCGGCACGAGCTGATGCCCGACCCGTCCCGCCTGGTCACCGTGCCCTCGGCCACCGACCCGTCCCTGGCGCCGGAGGGCTGCTCCACGCTGTACGTGCTCGAGCCGGTGCCGAACAACCGCAGCGGCATCGACTGGGACGAGGAGGCCGGGCCGATGCGCGAGCGGCTGCTGGGCTTCCTCGACGCCGAGGGCTACCCGACCGACGTGGTGTGCGAGGAGCTGTACACCCCGCGCACCTGGGAGCACCTGGGGATGGAGCAGGGCACCCCGTTCGCGCTCGCCCACACCTTCGCCCAGACCGGGCCGTTCCGCCCGCCCAACGTGGAGCGGCGGCGTCCCGGGGTGTTCTTCGCCGGCTCCGGCACGGTGCCCGGGGTGGGTGTGCCGATGGTGCTGGTCAGCGGCAAGCTGGCCGCCGAGCGCGTCGCCGACTGGCTGGACGGCGACCGGTGAGCGCCGACCGGCTGGCCCAGGGCTACCGCGAGTGCGCGCGGCTGACCTGGCGCCACGGCACCACCTACTGGTGGGGTGCCCAGCTGCTGCCACCGGCCCGACGGCGCCAGGTGTACGCGGTGTACGCGCTGTGCCGGCTGGCCGACGACATCGTCGACGCCCCCGACGCCACCACGCCCGCGCAGGCCGAGGCGACCGGGCGCGAGCTGGAGGCGTTCGGGCGCCGGTTCTTCGACGCGGTGGCCACCACCCGCGACGGCCGTCCGGTCTCGGAGCCGGTGCTGGCCGCGATCGCCGAGGCGGTGGTGGCGGCCGGGATCGAGCGGGAGTGCTTCGAGCGGTTCTTCGCCGCGATGGCGATGGACCTCACCACCACCAGCTACGAGACCTTCGACGACCTGCTCGGCTACATGGAGGGCTCGGCGGCGGTGATCGGGGAGATGATGCTGCCGGTGCTCGACCCGGTGGACCCGGCCGCCAGGGGTCCGGCGCGGGCCCTCGGGTTCGCCTTCCAGCTGACCAACTTCATCCGCGACGTCGGGGAGGACCTCGACCGTGGCCGGGTCTACCTGCCGCAGGCCGACCTGCGCCGCTACGGCGCCGACCCGTGGCTGCGGCGGGTGACCCCGCAGTGGCGGGCCGCGCTGGCCCACGAGATCGACCGCAACCGCGAGCTGTACGCCGAGGCCGACCGCGGGGTGGCGATGCTGCCGCCGAGCTCGGCCCGCTGCGTGGCCACCGCGCGGGTGCTCTACTCGCGGATCCTGCTGCGGATCGAGGAGGCCGACTACGACGTCTTCAGCTCCCGGATCCGGGTGCCCCGCCCGGAGAAGCTGTGGGTGACCGCCACCTCGGTCCTGCGCCCGCAGCGGATGACCCGCGCCGCCGCCCTGGCCGAGAGCACCCCCTGATCCGCACCGTGTGGGAGGAGACCGCATGACGTCACCACAGCGCCCTGAGCCTGTCGGAGGGCGGGACGCCGCCGGGGCCCGAGTGAGCCTGCTCGACGAGGTGCGCTCCCGGATCCCGGTCGCGGTCCGTCCGGTGCCGCCACGGGACCGGCTGCTGCCGTCGTGGCGGGACGCCCGCCCGGGCCGGATCCGCAGAGCGCTGGCGCTGGCCGAGGCGGCCGAGGCCGGCGGCTGGTACGTGGTGGGGGCGAGCACCGACCTCGGCCCGGACCGCTCGACCATCCGCCACGTCGCCGGCGAGGAGGTCGTGCTGTGGCGCGACACCGACGGCTCGCTGCTGGCCGGCCCGGGCTCCTGCCCGCACCTCGGCGCGCTGCTGGAGGACTGCGAGGTGAGAGGCGGGGAGGTGTACTGCCGTTGGCACGGACTGGCGCTGGGGCGTCCCGGCTGGGGCCGCTGGCGCACGTACCCGGCGCTGGACGACGGCGTGCTGCTGTGGGTGCGGCGCCCCACCGAGGGCGAGACCTTCACCGACGCGCCGACGATCACGCCGCGTCCGCCGCTGGAGCGCTCGATCGCCGCGGTGGTGGCGATGCCGGGGGTGTGCGAGCCGCGGGACGTGGTGGCGAACCGGCTGGACCCGTGGCACGGCAGCTGGTTCCACCCCTACGCGTTCAGCCACCTGGAGGTGGACGAGGCGGCCAGCACCGACGAGCGGCTGGTGGTCGACGTGACCTTCCGGCTGAGCCGGCGCTACGGCGTCCCGGTGCGGGCCACCTTCACCTGCCCGGACCGGCGCACCATCGTCATGACGATCATCGACGGCGAGGGCACCGGTTCGGTGGTGGAGACCCACGCGACGCCGCTCGGGGTCGGCGCGGACGGGCGTCCCCGCACGATGGTGACCGAGGCGACGGTGGCGCACTCCGGGCGTCCCGGGTTCGCGGTGGCGCAGCGGGTGGGCGCGCTGATCCGTCCGGCCATGCGCCGGACCGCGGCGAGGCTGTGGGTCGACGACCTGGTCTACGCCGAGCGCCGCTACGAGGTGCGGCGCCGCGGCGAGTTCCTCTGAGCCCTTCGCGCGGACGGGTCAGCGGCGCGGGCTGATCGAGCCCTCGAGCACCTCGGACGCCGGGCAGCGGACCTCCCCGCGGCGTCCGTCGGTGGTGGTCAGGCCCAGCTCGGCCAGGTACGGGGTCTCGGTGCGGGTGAAGAGGGCCCGGCCGTCGCGCTCCACCGTGGTGGTGGGCGGACCGTCGGGGACCAGCCGCAGCCGGAGGGTGAGCGTGGCCACGGTCTCACCGGTGAAGATCTCGGTCAGCGGGGCGACGAGGGTGCCCTGCAGCCCGCGCATGCGGATCTCGCCCGAGGCCTTCAGCGGGTTGACGCCGTCGTCGACGACGACCTCGGCGTAGGGCGCGGAGCGGTCCTCCCCGCTGAGCCGCACCTGGGTGTCGGCCGTGCCGGCGACGGTGCAGATGTCGGAGCCGAAGTCACGGCTGCGGACCACGTGCGCCGACGGGTTGGTGCTGACGAGGTCGAAGCTGATCCGTGAGCCGTCGCAGGAGAGCTCGTCGACCACGACCTCGTAGCCGGGGATCTCGACGACCACGTCGCTGAACGCGTACTCGGTGGTGGTCACCGTGCCGGTGGTGCGGATGTTGCCGTCCCGCTCGTCGACCTGCTCGACCACCGGGGTGCCCTCGGTGAGCCGGGCGGTCAGGGTGACAGTCCCCACCGGCTGCTCCGCGCCGGGCCGGACCGCCTCGATCTCGGCCGTGAACTCGGGACCGAACCGCGCGGTGCCACCCTCGCCGGCGAGGACGACCATCCCGTCGGCGTCCTCGAGGAAGAAGCCGGACCCGGACTCGCCGGAGGCCGAGCCGGCGCCGGCCTGGATGAAGAGCCCCTCACCGCTGGTGGTGGCGAAGGCGCAGGACAGCTCGTCGACGGTGTTGACGACCCGGGTGGGTGGTCGGCCGGTGGCGGGCGGCGCCACGGCGAGCAGGAGGGTGAGGGCGGCACCGGTGACGGCGCCGAGCAGACGGACGGTTCCCATGGTCGCTTCTCCCCGCTGGGACGACGGGTGCGTGACGACGCACCCAGCACCACGGTGCCCGACGCGGAGCGCCGCGTCGAGAGGGACGTCCGGTCAGCCCGTCGGGGTGTCGTCCCAGCCCTGCTGCGGGGTGGCGCAGGTGCCGCGGAAGACGTACTGGGAGGGGAGCCGGCGCTGGCTGCTGGTCCAGTCGATCGGCGGCCGGCGCTGCTCGGAGGGCAGGTAGCCGAGGCGGTAGACGGCCATCAGCTCCAGCTCGTCCGGCACCTGCAGCAGGCCGACGATCTCCTCCCAGCGTCCGGGCACCTCCATCGGGAAGGAGACGAACTGGATGCCCATGCCGATCTCGACGGTGGTCAGCCAGACGTTCTCCATCGCCGCGCCCATGCTGAACACGGAGTAGAAGGAGGAGAGCTCACCGGGGCGGTACTCCGAGCGGTCGAGCATGACGCCGAGCAGCAGCGGCGAGCCGGCGACGAGCTTGCGGTTCTCCTCGCCGAGGGTCTGCGGCACCCGCATGGCGTTCATCAGCTTCTGCCCGCGCGGGGTGAACACCTGGGAGGTGAAGGGACGCAGCGGTGCGGGCAGCCTGTCGAACAGCATCCCGTCGCGGCGGCGCTCCATCTCGGCCGCGCTGAAGCGGAAGTAGGGCTTGTAGCGCTCGAAGAAGGTGCCGTTGGACATCGCCTCGGTCATGCTCTCGCCGCTGATCCGGGCGATCTCCTCGATGGTGGCGCGCTCCTCCACGAGGACGAAGCGCCACGGCTGGCTGTTGAGCTGGGACGGTGCGCGGCCGGCGACCTCCATCAGCAGCCGCTGGTGCTCCTCCGACACCGGGTCGGGCAGGAACGGACCGTTGGTCGTCTTGCGGCGGCGGACGACGTCGAGGAACTCCATCAGCGGCTCCAGACCAGGACGAGGGCGGACAGGAACGCCGGTGCGGCCGAGCCGGCCAGGCCAGCGTGGCGGCGGAGACGTCCGCCGGCGTAGGGGAGCGCGGCGAGCGGGACGACCGCCGGCAGCAGGGCCAGCCCGGCCGGTCGGCGCTGCACCGCGCTGGCGGCCAGGGCGAGCCCGGTCAGGGTGGAGGTGGCGATGAAGAGGGCGTGGTGCACCCAGCGGATGCGCCGGTTGTCGACCAGGCCGGTGGCGACGGCGGTCCCGAAGGCGACGTTGGCGGTGTAGCCGGCGGCCGCCGCGGTGACCAGGGTGCGGGTGGTCCGGCCGGGACGGGCCTCGCTCATCGGGTGCTCCTCTCCGCGGTGAGCAGCAGACGCTGCGGGACCATCGTCTCCACCCGCCACCCGGTCGGCACCACCGCCTCCAGCTCGGCGCGCCGGTAGCTGCGCCTGATCGAGAGCAGCCCGTCCTCGTGCAGGAAGGAGCGTCGGGCGAGGGGTCGTGTCGCGACGTCCCAGAACAGGTACCCCGGACGGGCGCGGGCGAGGTCGTTGTGCAGGACGAGGCCGTCGGTGAGCGCGAGGCTGTCCTCGAGCAGGGCGGTCAGCTGGGCCGGGTCGAGGTGGTGCAGCAGGTGGTTGGAGACGACGACGTCGTAGCGGTCGCCGCGGGCGACCAGATCGGCGCTGGAGGCCTGCTGGAAGCTGACGCCGGCGGCGGGGGAGCGGCGGGCGAAGCGGAGAGCGCGCTCGTCGGGGTCGATGGCGGTGATGTCGAGGGAGAGCCCGTCGCGGGCCGCCCAGCCGGCGAGGGCGCGGGCGATGTCGCCGCCGCCGAAGCCGATGTCGAGCAGGGTGGTGGGCCGGTCGGGGTCGAGGCGGGGGCGGAGCCGCGTCCGGTAGAGGCGTCGCCAGCCGGAGACCAGGCGGTTGACCGCGCGGAACTGCCGGTAGGTGCGTTCCAGCCGGTCGCGGTCGCAGTCGGGGTCGTCCATCAGCTCGCGCAGGTCGGGATCGCGGTGCGCGAGGCCGGGAGGCGTCACGAGGTGACCCGTCGGAGGAGGGCGGACTCCACGGTCAGCCCGGGGCCGAACGCCATCGCCGCCACCAGCTCCGGGCCCGCCGGGGCCGCGTCGGCGCCGTGCAGGATGCGGGCGAGGATGAACAGGACGGTGGCGCTGGACATGTTGCCGAAGCCGCGCAGCACCGCGCGCGACGGTGCCAGCTGCTCGTCGGAGAGGTCGAGGGCGTGCTGCACCCGGTCGAGGATGGCCCGTCCGCCGGGGTGGACGGCGAACTGCCCGACCTGCGGCCAGCCATCGGCACCGAGGGCGGGGAGACGGTCGGCCAGCGGGCGGAGCGCGGTGGCGATCCCGGCCTCGAGGATGCGCGGGACGTAGCTGGAGAGGACCATCTCGAAGCCGACGTCACCGATGGTCCAGGCCATGTCGGCCTCGCCCTCGTCGGTGAGCACCGTCTCCAGGGCGAGCACCTCCAGCACGGCGGCACCAGCCGGGGCAGGACGGGCCGTCACCACCGCGGCGGCGGCACCGTCGGCGAAGACGGAGGAGGCGACGATGGTGTCGGGGTCGTCGGAGGAGCGCAGGTGCAGGGTGCACAGCTCGACACAGACCACGAGGACGACGGCGTCCGGCTCGGCCAGGCAGGTCGACACCGCGGCGCGGAGCGCGGGGAAGGCCCCGTAGCAGCCCATGAACCCGATGTGCAGCCGGCGGGTGGAAGGGGCGAGGCCGAGATCGCGGACCAGCAGGTGGTCGGGGCCGGGAGCGAAGAATCCGGTGCAGGAGACGGTGATGACGTGGCTGACGTCGCCGCGGTCGAGCCCGGGGGCGTCCGCGATCGCCTGCTCGGCCGCGTCCGTCAGCAAGGGCCGCACCGCGCGGGTGTAGACGGCGTTCCGGGTGCCGGTGGACGGCCTGAGGACGGTCCGGGTGGCGGCGTCGACGAAGATCGAGGCATCCCGGGGTTCGCCGTCGAGCTCGTCGATGACCGTGTGGCGGCGGTCGATCGCGGAGGCGTCGAAGACCGTTCCGACCAGCCGGCGGCCCAGCCGACCCAGACCCGGTTGGCCGGCGAACAGGTCACGCACCTCGTCCTGGGGCAGGGACGTCGGTGGCACGGCCGTGGCGATCGACACCACGTTGACCGGCCCGGTCGGGGTGGATGCGATGACGGCTGGCCCCCTCTGCTCCGACGACGTGGCTCGGCGATGCCTGCGGGCAGTTACCCCGCGTCTGGGAGCGTAACCGCCCGCTGCAGCCGGGGTCGCCGGGGAGGCAGCATCGCGAGCGGAGGCCAGACCTCGCTGCAGTGCGCGCCGCGCCGATCCGCGTCGGAGTCAGGGCCGCAGCCGCACCTCGCGTGTGACGCAGGATGCCGACCGGCCCGTCGGCCGTGGCCGTCGACGGGCTGGTCGGTCGAGCAGGGACGGGCGAGTGCGGATGGTGGGGAACCGGAACGCGGGTGGTCGTCGGGTCTGGCCGACCCACGGGCGGCGGCAGCGGCTCGCCGACAGGTCAGAAGGGTGGCGACTCGTCGGGCTCGACGGCCCCAGCCGGAGGGGTGGTCGGTCGAGCGATGGCGCCGGTTGCGGTGGTCGGCCGCGCTGCCGTAAGGACCTGGTGGGAGCTGCCGGTGCTGACCTGCTGGCATGCCCTGGATCGGCACCGTTGGGCCCGGGCCGCGTTGTGCCGTCGGCGTGTCCCTCGGATCGGCCGCGGGCTGAGGAGCCGGGCCACACCCCGGGACGGACCCCGGCGGTGAGGCCGGTGCCGCCGTCGGGGTGGCGGCGGGAGCGGTAGCCGTGCGGGCTGGTCCAGTCGTAGCAGCCGGGCCCGGTGCGGGTGTGGCGCCAGCCGGTGACGGTCCCCAACCGGTGGTGGGCCCGGCACAACGGGGCCAGGGTGTCGCTGCTGGTCGGCCCGCCGGCGTCCCAGGGGACGATGTGGTCGTCCTCAGCCGACCAGCGCTCCTCCGCCTCCGCCCCGGGAGTGTCGTCGCGCCGGGGCAGCGGGTAGGGGTGGGCGGGTCTTGAGCACCAGGGGAACACACAGGTGCGGTCGCGCAGGGCGATCTGTTCGCGCATCCGGGTGCGGGGCCCTCGCCCCCTTCCGGCAGGCTCGGGGCGGCGCTTCGACAGGTTCAGGGCGAGTGGTGAGCGCTCGGCGGTCACGTGCGGCGCAGACGAGCGTGGCGGGGCACCCGGCTCGAGAGGTGCCCCGCCACAGTCCGTCGGGGGTGTCAGCCCTGCTCGAGCAGCCAGTCCTCACGGTCGAGGGCGCGGTCGGCGATGCGGACGTCGCCGAGGCGTCCGGCGAAGCTCTTCTCCACGGTGTTGTCGAAGGAGCTGGCACCGACCAGCCAGGGGCTGGGAGCGCCGTCGACGCCGATGCTCTCCGCGCTCGGGTTGCGGGCGATCTGCGCGCCGTCGATGTAGACGGTGGTGGTCTCGCCGTCGTTGACCACGGCCACGTGCCGCCAGACCTCGTCCTCCATCTCGTGGCCCCAGTTGGTCAGGGTGCCCGGCTGGTTGGTGGGGTACATCTCCCACTGCAGCTGACGGCTGGGCGAGACGCTCAGCGTGGCGATCGGGGCGTTGACGTTCCAGCCGCCGGTCTTGCCGTGGTCGGCACCGGTGGACAACCGCGAGACGATGCCCATCCACTGCCGGTCACCGCCGCAGCAGTTCTCCGGCAGCCGCATGAAGGCCTCGATGGTGTAGCCGTCGGTGAACTCCTCGGTCTCCAGCGGGGCACCGGCGACGGTGCGCAGGTACGAGCCGGCGTTGGTGGTGAACTCCAGGCTGCCCGCACCGGGCTGCTGCGGGTCGCTGTCGTCGCGGTAGACGAGCGAGTCGCGGGCGGCGCCGTCCAGACGCTGCAGCTGCAGGTCGTTGCCGTTGCCGGAGAGGTCCTCGAAGCCGGGGGAGCCGGCCGGTACCGGACGGCCGTCCTGGCCGCGGCGGTTGCCGAGCTCACCCAGGCGCCAGTACGCGACCGTGCCCTCGGGCAGGGACGCCTGCACCGGCTCGGCCTCGCGCCGTCCGGCCTCGGGGGCGAAGCCTGCGAAGCGCTCGGCGAAGTCCAGCTCGATCGAGAACTGGTCCACCGCGCGGTCGACCGGACGCGTCGGACGGGCCACGTCGGCAGCCAGCGGGTTGCCCTCGGCGGCCGCATCCTCGGCCCACGGGGAGAAGGACTCGACGTCGATCATGTTGGCGGTGAGGTCGAAGGTGTAGAGCCGGATCATGCCGGCGCCACCGTAGTACTGCTCCTGGTAGTTGACGAGATTGAGCTCCACCGGGTTGCCCGCGGCGTTGTCCCGCTGCCCGCGCGCCGTGGGCCAGAAGTGCCCGCCCATGGCGAGGAACACCTGGTCGTTGTCGTCGATCAGCCGGTCCCACAGCTGCTGGCCGTAGCTGGAGAAGGTGGCGATGCCCTGGCCCTCGGGGTCGTCGTGGACCAGCTCGTGGGAGGTGAGGATCACCGGCAGCTCGGGGTGGGCGTCGATGACGCCCTGGGCCCAGTCGAAGGAGGCGTCGGACATCCGCCAGTCCAGGGCCAGCAGCAGCCACTCCCGGCCGCCGCCGGTGAAGACGTGGGCGGTGTTGTAGCCGGTCGGGTCGCTGTCACGCAGCGTGCCGAGGTCGGCCACCCGGTCGGGGCTGAAGTACTCCAGGTACGGCGTCGAGGCGGGGCGGTCGGCGTCGGTGCCGCTGGCGTCGTGGTTGCCGGCCAGGGTGCTGTAGGGCATCTCGGCCTCGTCGAGGATCCGGTAGACCTCGTCAGCGCCGGCCATCTCCTCGGTGGTGGCGTGCTCGGTGATGTCACCGAGGCCCGCGGTGAAGACGATGTCGCGCTCCTCGCGGTTCTCCACGATCCACTCGAAGGCGTCCTCCACGGGCTCGGGATCGGAGCGGGTGACCCCCGCCTCGTAGTCGAACAGGTACTGGGTGTCGGGCACCACGGCGATGGTGAAGCGGCCGTCGGCGTCCTCCTGGGGGGAGGGTTGGGCGAAGGCGATGGTGGGGACGGTGACCACCGCCATCGCGGCGGCCACCAGCAGGGCACGGGAACGCATCGGATCTCCTCGGGCTGACCGGTCTGGACCACCCCAGCCTCCGGCCGGGAACCGACACCCGGACGGCCAGCAGGTGACGATTGGTCATCGGTCAGCCGAACCCGGGTCGTCCGCGGGTGTGGGCGCGTGCGACCGCCCCGGCCACAGGGGCAGACGCTCAGGTGGCCCGGGTGAGCTCGACGTCGGTGGGGGTCCACCCCATGGCGGTGGCGGCGTCCCGGACGGCGGTCTCGAGCTCGTCGGTGGTGGGCGACGGTGCCTCGGGGAAGACGGTCACCGAGAAGCGGCGGCGTCGGCCGGTGCCGTCGGCGCGCCAGTGCCCCGCGATCCGGCCCTCGTGGAGCAGCGGCGCCCGCAGCAGGCCGTTCGCCTGGTTCCACAGCACCGCGTGCTGGTCGGCGGTGACGAAGCGGGTGCGGGTGCGGGGCTGGTAGCCGCACAGCAGCGCGTCGAACTCCGGGAGCAGCCGGGTGCCGACGTCGTCACGGCCCCGCGGCGTCCCGTCTCCCACGTCGAGGAAGGTGAGCCCCGCCGGACCCGGACGTGCGGCGACCCGGTCGCCGAGGTGCTCGACGGCGGCGGCCACGGTGCGGGAGTGCAGCCCGGACCACCAGGCGACGTCCTCGCTGGTGGCAGGGCCGTGGCAGCGCAGGTGCAGCAGGACCAGCTCCGCCAGCGCCTCGGGCTCCGGCCGCGCGCGCAGCCGGTGCAGCTCGTCGTCGAGGTCGGGCCGGTGCTCGGCCAGGGCGGAGCGGGCCGTCCGGTAGCCCGGTGCCCCCTGGCCCTCCCAGCCGCCACGCAGCGGACGCCGGATGAGGGCGCCGTGGCTCACCGCGAGGTAGCGGCCGGGCCCGTCGACCAGGTCCCCGGTGGTCTCGCCGCGCTCGGTGAGGAAGGTCCGCAGCCGCATCCGCAGCTCAGCCGGGGTCCGCCAGGACGTCTCCGCGAACTCCTCCAGGTCGGCCCAGACGTCCTCCAGGGCCACCCGCTGCAGCCGCAGGATGCGCTCCCACATCGGACGCAGGCCCACCCGGGTCGCCCGGTCGAGCAGCACGTGCTGCTGCGGGGTGGCGGCGTGCACGGTGCCGCGCAGGGTGCTCCCGCGGACGACCGCGAGCTGCTCGTAGGCGTCGGTGATCGCGGCGTGCCCCACCCCGGGCAGCCGGGCCGCCACCCCGAGGAAGACCGAGCGCGCCGTCTGGGCCTGCACCGGCCCGGCGCCGTGGAGGGTGGCGGCCACCTGTGCCGCCCCGCGACCACGGAGCCGCCCGAACTGCCGCCCCAGGGTCAGCCGGCGCAGCTGCTCCCAGGTGTACGGACGGGTTGCCACAGCCGCAGGCTGCCACGCCCGGACGTCCCCGACCAGCACCCGCCCGGCGCGCACGGCCCCAGTCAACGCGCGCGAGTGTGGCCGTCCCGTCGCTCCAGACCCAGCGGGAGCGACGGGACGGCCACACTCGCGGTGGTCCTGGCGGGAGGGCAGGGACCGTCCGTCCGGCGGCCGGGCAGCAACGTCCGGCCGCCGGGGGCCGGGTCAGGAGATGGAGACGATCCGCTCGAAGAGGAACTCGAACGGCAGGTAGCCCGTGTCGTACTCCTCACCGCGCGGGTGCGGCTGGAGCTGCGACATCTGCAGCAACCGCCAGCCGTCGACCAGGGCCTCGACCCCGGTGTCGTAGGGCGCCTCGTCGCTGTCGCCCATGGTCGGGGAGGAGGCGCCGGTGCCGTCGTAGCGCGTCCAGCCGACCACGGTGGAGCTCAGCGCGGAGGAGCTGAGGTAGAGCACGAGCAGCTGCTGGCGCAGGTGCGGTTCGGCCAGGGGGGCGTCGAAGGCGGTCTCGATGGTGGTGGTCATTTTTCTCCTCGGCTGGGTGCTGTTCGGTGGACGGTCGGTGCGCTGGTCACGCGCCCCAGCCGTCACCGGCGCCGCCGGCTCCGAGCCGCGGGTCGGTGGCGCCGGGCGCGAGGGTGGTCGGGCGGATCCGCTCGCGGGTGAGGTAGTAGTCCAGGTCGAAGTCGTGGTCGCCGGTGAGCACCCGCCACAGCTTGGCCCGGTTGATCAGCTCCAGCCGGCCCTGGCTGCCGTTGGCCCACTCGAACCGGGTCGCCAGCGTGGCGCGCACCTGCGGGTCGTCGATGTCGTCGGTGTTCCACAGCCGCAGCTGGCGCACCGTCGGGTTGAAGCGGATCTTGAACATGTAGCGGGGCTGGCCGGAGTCGTTGCGCCGCCCGCCGTGCCAGATGCCGTGGTGCAGGAAGACCACGGTGCCGGCCGGGCAGGTGAGCCGGGTCTGCCCGCGCAGGTTCTGGTAGCGCCCGATCGCGCCCTCGTTGATCCGCCGCAGGTGGGTGCCCGGGACGCTGAGGGTGCCGCCCTGCTCCAGCGTCACCTCCCGCGGGTAGTACATGAGCTGGACGTCGAACGCGTCGGTGCGGGTGTCGAGCACCGCGTCGCCGTGCATGTCCTGGGCGTTGCCGCCGTGCGGGGGGCGCACGTGCACGGCGTGGTGGTCGACCGCAGGACGCGGCCCGACCAGGCTCTGCAGGGCGCCGGCCACCGCCGGCAGGTCGAGCAGCTCGCGGACGAAGCCGCCCTGGGGGTAGGCGTCCTCGACCGGGGTGCCGTAGGGGTGGGGCTCGATCCCGGTGTCCAGGACGTCGATCGCCCGCTCGTTCATCGACTCCGGCACCACGCCGTCGAGCCGGAAGCTGCCGTGGGAGACGAAGTGGGCCATCTCGACCGACGTCATCAGGTGCTTGCGGTCGACCCGGCCTGTGCTGGGGCTGGCTGTCATGGTTCCTCCTCGGTGCGGCCGGCCTCGCCGCCGGCTCCTCCGACGCTAGGAGCCGGGTTCTGGGCCCGTCGTGGTGCGCACCCGGCCTCCGGTGGTCGAAAATGAGCACGTGGTCGACGAG
The DNA here is from genome assembly GCF_003327535.1 of Desertihabitans brevis. Classification (NCBI taxonomy): domain Bacteria; kingdom Bacillati; phylum Actinomycetota; class Actinomycetes; order Propionibacteriales; family Propionibacteriaceae; genus Desertihabitans; species Desertihabitans brevis. Next base: position 244,703 of record NZ_QOUI01000004.1, read on the forward strand.
GTGCTGATGAGCCTGGATGCGCCGCCGGAGGTGGTGACGGCCAACCGCGCCGTGCACGGGGTGCACCAGCAGGTCGACCGCTACCGCCTGCCCGACCTGTGGCAGCTGCACCTCTACGACTACTCCGCCGAGCTGGCCGTGGACGGCGTCGACCTCGAGGTCTCCCCGGGCACCCTCACCGTCATCCCGCCCGGTGCGCAGTCGGTGATGCGCTACCGCGGACCCTCGCGCCACCTCTACGTCCACTTCCGGACGCCCGCGGGCGGGCCCGGCACCCGGCTGCCGCTGCGGACGTCGGCCGGCACGGCGCTGCCGGAGCTGACCGGGCTGCTGACGTCGGCGGTCCGGCACGCCACCGTCCGTCCCGAGCGGACCCGCGCGGACGTCTGGATGGTGCTGCTGCGGATGTCGGAGGCGCCGGCCCCCGGCGGTCCGCGGGCTCCCGACCACGTCGCCGCGGCGATGAGCTGGATCGAGTCCCGGCTGTCCGAACCGGTGACGGTGCCGGAGGTGGCGGCCGCGGTCGGGGTCTCGCACAGCCAGCTGACCCGGCTGTTCCGGCAGCGGGCCGGCACCACCGTGGTCGGCTACCTGCGGCGGCGTCGGGCCGAGGTCGCCCGCCACCTGCTGGAGCGCAGCACGATCTCGATCGGCGCGGTGGCCAGCTCGGTCGGCGTCCCGGACCTGCAGACCCTCAACAAGCTGTGCCGCTCGGTGCTGGGTGCCTCACCGCGCCAGATCCGCGCGGCCGCGCAGGACGGAGCGGCGCGGTCGCACCCGGGATCGCCGGCGCGGCCCATCTAGAGTGACGCGCATGACGACAGTGCGTGTGGGCATCGTGGGCGTCGGCAACTGCGCCGCCTCGCTGGTGCAGGGGATCCACTACTACCGGGACACCCCCGACGGCGAGCAGGTGCCCGGTCTGATGCACGTGCGGTTCGGCGAGTACCACGTCGGCGACCTGCAGGTCGTCGCCGCCTTCGACGTCGACGCCGACAAGGTGGGCCTGGACGTGGCCGAGGCGATCGAGGCCGGGCAGAACAACACGCACACGATCTGCGACGTCCCGCCGACCGGGGTCACCGTGCAGCGCGGACCCACCCTCGACGGGCTGGGGGAGTACTACCGCCAGGTGGTCACCGAGTCCGACCGCTCCCCGGTCGACGTGGTGCGGGCGCTGCAGGACGCCGAGGTGGACGTCCTCGTCTCCTACCTGCCGGTGGGTTCGGAGGAGGCCGACCGCTTCTACGCCGAGTGCGCCCTGGAGGCCGGGGTCGGCTTCGTCAACTGCCTGCCGGTGTTCATCGCCTCCGACCCGGCGTGGGCCGCCCGCTTCACCGCGGCCAAGGTGCCGATCGTCGGCGACGACATCAAGAGCCAGGTCGGCGCCACCATCACCCACCGCGTGCTGGCCCGGCTGTTCGCCGACCGCGGCGTCGAGCTCGACCGCACCTACCAGCTCAACGTCGGCGGGAACATGGACTTCCAGAACATGCTGGAGCGCTCCCGGCTGGAGTCGAAGAAGAAGTCCAAGACCCAGGCCGTCACCTCCCAGGTGCCGCACGAGATGGCCGGCTCGGACGTCCACATCGGGCCCAGCGACTACGTGCCGTTCCTCGCCGACCGCAAGTACGCCTTCGTCCGGCTGGAGGGCCGCGGGTTCGGCGACGCCCCGATCAACCTCGAGTACAAGCTCGAGGTGTGGGACTCCCCGAACTCCGCCGGGGTCGCCATCGACGCCATCCGCGCGGCCAAGATCGCCCTCGACCGCCACGTCGGCGGCCCGATCGACAGCGTCAGCGCGTACCTGATGAAGAGCCCGCCCACCCAGTACGACGACTCCTTCGCCCGCGACCTGGTGGAGAAGTTCATCCTCGGCTGACCGCCGCGCTAGTCCTCCTCGACCACCCGCGCACTGCCCCCGCCGCGCCGGGTCGGCTCGGCCACCGCCTGGAACCGGCCGTCGCCGAGCAGCTCCACCGCGGCCGCCGCACCCAGCTCGGCGGTGGGGGTGAAGGTGTGGCCGAGCGCCTGCAGCTCGGCGGTCTCGAAACCGGGCTCGGCCTGGGTGGTGCCGTTGCGCTGGCTGGCCCGGGGTGCGGCCAGCGCGGTCGGCAGGTCCTGGCCGAGGTCGACCCGGTTCACCAGGGTCTGCAGCACGGTGGTGATGATCGTCGCGCCACCCGGGGAGCCCAGCGCCAGCCACGGCTCGCCGTCGCGGAGCACGATCGTCGGCGACATCGAGCTGCGCGGACGCTTGCCCGGCCCCGGCAGGTTCGGGTCGTCCCCACCCTGGGTGTCGGTGAAGCTGAAGTCGGTCAGCTCGTTGTTGAGCAGGAACCCGCGCCCGGGGACCACGATGCCGCTGCCGCCGGTGGACTCGATGGTCAGCGTGTAGGAGACGACGTTGCCCCAGCGGTCGGCGGTGGTGAGGTGGGTGGTCGACGGGCCCTCGGGCGACTCGCCGCCCGGGATCCCGCCGTCGGGGCAGCCGGTGTAGCTGCCGTCCGGGCTGCCCGGCGCGACGGGCCGCGGCAGCACCGCGTCCGGCTCGACCAGGCAGGCGCGCTCGGCAGCGAAACCGTCCGACAGCAGCTCCTCGACCGGGACGTCCACCGAGGCCGGGTCGCCGACGTAGCGGTTGCGGTCGGCGAAGGCGATCGCGCTCGCCTCCAGGTAGTGGTGCAGCGCCTGGGTGCGGTCCATCGCCGACAGGTCGAACCGCTCGAGCACGTTGAGCGCCTCACCGACGGTGGTGCCGCCGCTGGACGGCGGGCCCATGCCGTACACCTCCAGCCCGCGGTAGTCGCTCACGGTGGGCTCGCGCTCCACCACCTCGTAGGCGGCCAGGTCGGCGGTGGTCATCAGCCCGGGCCGGACGACGCGGTCGGCAGCCGGGTCGACCGGCGGCTGCTGCACGGTCTCGACGATGTCCTCGGCGACCGGGCCGGTGGTGATGGCGTCGGCGCCCTCGCGGGCGATCAGCCGGTAGGTGTCGGCCAGGTCGGGGTTGCGGAACCGGGTGCCGACCGCCGGCGCCTCGCCGTCGGGCAGGAACAGCTCGCGGGTGGCGGGGAAGTCGGCGAACCGGTCGGCGTTGGACTCGGTCTGGCTGCGGAAGGTCTCGTCCACCTCGAACCCGCGGCGGGCCAGCTGGATGCTGCCGGCCAGCGCCCGGTTCATGGTGATGGTGCCCCAGCGCTCCAGTGCCTCCTCCCAGGTGGCCGGCGTCCCGGGCACACCCACCGAGAGCCCGCTGGTGACGGCCTCGGCGAACGGCAGCGCGCTGCCGCCGGGGGCGAAGGAGTCCACGCGCATCGCCGCCGGGGCGGTCTCGCGGCCGTCCAGGGTGTGCACCTCGCCGGTGGCGGCCTCGTAGAAGACGAAGAACCCGCCGCCGCCGATGCCGGCGGAGTAGGGCTCGGTGACGCCGAGGGCGGCGGCGGAGGCGACGGCGGCGTCGACCGCGTTGCCGCCGCGGGCCAGCACGTCCAGCCCGATCGCGCTGGCCTCGGGGTCGACGGTGGCGACCGCGCCGCCGCTGCCGACCGCGACGGGCTGGCGCACCGGGCGGGTGCGCGCCTCGGCGTCGGGGGCGGCGACCAGGGTGGCGGCGGTGAGGCCGAGGGCCACCAGCAGCGTCCACCAGCGGGTCCGGACGGGTCGGGCTCGGGTCATCTCGTCCTCCAGAGGGTGCGCGTCCTCCGACGCTAGGCCTCCGGCGCGCCCCGGTCCAGGGGTCGGGCACGGGTTCACCGGCTGTTTCCGGTGACGGGTCTGGTCAGCGCCCGTCGGCGGCGGCCAGACTCAGGGGACATGCGCCGACCCACCCGCACCGCCCTGCCCGTCGCCGTCCTCGCCGCCGCGGTGGCCTGCCTCAGCGTGCCGCCCGGGGTGGCCGTCGCCGAGCCGGTGGTGGCCGACCTGCCGCTCGGGCCGGCCGGGACGACGCAGAGCGCCACCGTCGAGCAGCTCGCGCCGGGCCTCACCCACACCACGATCGTCCGCGGCGCGCCCGACCCGGCGACGCCGTGGGTGGTCGAGCTGTCCATCCCCGCCGGGGAGACCAGCCCCGACCCCGACGCCCCGGCCCGCGCGGTGCAGGACCGTGCCGCCGCCGACGCGCTGGTCGAGCGGCTCGCCGCCGCGGGGGTGGACGCGCAGGCCGAGGCCGTGCAGCAGCCGGCGGTGGCCGACCTGCCGGCCGCGGTCATCGGCTACCGGGTGCGGCTGACCACGCCCTTCGCCGACCAGGGCGCCGCCGACGCCGCGGTGGACGGGCTGCGGACGTCCGGCTTCAGCGCCCGCTCCTGGTACCGCGGCTGGGACGGCGGCAGCGAGGACCCCGGCCGCTGGACGGTCAACGTGCTGACCATCGACCCCGACGACTTCACCGGCGAGCTCGGGCTCGGCACCGGCCCCGACCTGGAGCGGCGTGAGACGGTGTCGCAGCTGGCTGCCGAGGCGGACGCGCTGGCCGCGGTCAACGGCGGGTTCTTCGTCCTCGACCCGGCCGCCGGCGCCCCGGGCGATCCGGCCGGCGCCACCGTGGTCGACGGCACCGTGCTGTCGGAGCCGGTCGGACGGCGCCCGGTGCTGGTGCTGCCGTCGGACGCCGACGGAGCCGCGGTGGTGCGCCCGACGTGGCGCGGTGAGGTCATCGTGCAGCGCCGCGACCGCGGGACCCGTCCTCCGACGTCGGCGCTGGACGGGCTGAACCGGGTGCCCGGGTTGATCCGCAACTGCGGCGGGCTGGACGACGTCCCCTTCGAGGGCCCGCGCCACGACGCCACCTGCACCGACGACGCCGAGCTGGTCGCCTTCACCACCGACTTCGGCGCCTCCACCCCGACCGGGCCCGGCGCGGAGGTCGTGCTCGACGCCGCCGGCCGGGTGCGGGCCGTGCACGCCGATCGCGGGGTGGTGCTGGCCGACGGGCAGCGCTCGGTGCAGGCCACCGGCGACCGGGTGGCCGAGCTCGCCGGGGTGCGTGTCGGCGACCGGTTGCGGGTCACCACCGACCTCTCCACCGGCCGGCGGACGCTCACCCGGGACGGGGTGTCGGTGGTCAACGGCGGACCGGAGCTGCTGCGCCGCGGCGAGCCGCACATCACCCAGCGGGCCGACGGCATGTGGCGCGCGGACGACCCGTCCTTCGCCTACGGCTGGGTGCTGCAGCGCAACCCGCGCACCTTCGCCGGCGTGGACGCCGAGGGCCGGACCCTGCTGGTGACCGTGGACGGCCGTCAGCCCGACGAGCTGGGGCTCTCGATCCCGGAGACGGCCGCGGTGGCCCAGGCGCTGGGGATGGAGTCGGCGCTCAACCTCGACGGTGGCGGGTCGACCGCCATGGTGGTCGGCGGTGACCTGGTGAGCAGCCCCTCCGACGCGGCCGGCGAGCGTCCGGTCGGTGACGTCGTCTGGGTGCGCTGACACGGCGGCCGCCCTAGCGTGTCCTCCCGGCCGGGGCGTCCGGCCGTGCCCGCGACGGGCAGCGAGCGAGCAGGAGCGCGGATGAGCGACCAGGAGCACGACGACCCCCGACTGCGACGGTGCTGCTCTGCGACCGGCCGTTCGAGGCCGTGGGTCCGCTGCTGACGACGCTCGACCCCTCACTCGCCGACTCGACCCAGCCGGGGGTGCGGATGGCCCTGCAGGACCAGACCGTCGAGGCGATGCTGCTGCCGCCGCTCGGCCACGACCGGATGCTGGGCCTGGCCGCCTCGATCAGCCCGGTGCGCTCGATGGTCGAACCGGTCGCCCGCGAGCACCGCTCCGCGCTGCTGCTCAGCGCCTCGGTGACGACGACCGTCTTCGCCGCCTGGGACGCGTTGGAGTCGGTGACGGCGATGGTCTGCGAGCACGAGGCGGTCCAGGCCGTCTGGACGCCGAGCCAGGAGGCGCTGACCACCGACGTGCTCTACGCCGGCGAGGGCGCGCAGCGCTCGACGCAGAACTGGTTCCGGGTGCACGCGATGCGCGACGGGAAGACCGCGCTGGCCTTCACCCGTGGGCTGACCGACTTCGGCGGGATCGACGTGCTGTGGCACACGCGGGGCACCCCGGCCGAGGCGTTCGGAGCGCTGCGGGCCGCGGTCTGCGACGTCCTGGAGCAGCAGCAGGTGCCGCAGCAGGGCGGCACGTTGACCGTGGCCGGCGTCCCGCACCGGCTCGTCCCAGGCCGCGGGCCCGACCCGGACCTCCCTGTGCTCGAGCTGCAGCCTGAGGCGCCCGCTCCGCAGCAGGTGGAGCCGCGGGGGCTCCGGGGCCTCTTCCGCCGCCGCTGACCCCGGCGCGTCATGCCCGCCGCGTCCCGGGGAACGTGTATGTCATCGCGCTCACGACCGGTGTGTCGCGGCGTGTCCCGGCGCTTCCGGCCTGCTGCGTACACGTTCTCAGGGGCAGGGCATGGCGAACCCGTCCGCGCAGGGACGCACGGGCGCCCGCCGCGCCGGGGCCGCGGTCCACACCTGCCCGAGCCGCCCGGGCCCCGCTCCGGGTGCCCCGACCCTGAGAACGTGTACGCCGAAGGCCTGCCGGGGCACGACACGCCGCGACACGCCGGCCGTGAGCGCGATGACATACACGCGCTCAGGGTGGCTCAGGCGAGCAGGCCGCGGGTCGGGACCGACCAGACGTCCTCGCCGCGGACGCCCCAGCGGGCCAGCAGGGCGTTGGCGGCCTGGGTGCCGGTGACCGCGGCCCGCTCCATCAGCGCCACCGGGAGGTCGCAGCGGATGCCGTCGCCGGCGAGCACCACCCGGCGGTCGGGGGTCTCCACCTCCGGCCGCTCCAGCCAGGGGCCCGTGTCGACCAGCGGGCAGTCGTCGCGCAGCAGCAGCTCCTCGGCCAGCACCCGGGCCCCGTCCAGCTCGGGGTGCAGCCGGGACAGCGAGGCCCGCAGCTCGCGCCGCAGCGTCGGCTCGTCGGTGCTGCCGCCGCGGGCCCCGACCGCGTAGGCGTGCAGCTCCACCACCGAGCCGTCGGCGGCGTCGGCCCAGGCCCGCGCCTCGGCCTCGAACCGGTGCACCATCGTCACGTTGTCCAGCCCGCCGGGGAAGCCGGACGTGCCGAGGAAGGCGGGCGCGTCGGGCCGGGCCGGGCGGTCCAGCCACATCCGCCAGACCGCGAACGGAGGCGCGCTGCGCCGGGAGGTGATCCGTTCGCGCCACGCCTCGTCCCCCAGCCAGCCGGCGTCGGCCACCAGCTGCTGCAGCGGGCGCAGGTCGGTGGCCAGCACCACCGCGTCGGCGACCAGCTCGCCGGCGTCGGTGCCGACGACCACCTCCTCGCCGGCGTCCTCGATCCCCGTCACCGTGCAGCCGTGCCGGACGGCGACACCCCGCTGCTCGAGGTAGCGCCCGAGCGGGGCCCAGAGCACCCGGTCGTAGTCGCCCACCGGGACGTCGAAGAGCAGGCCCTCGGCCGAGCCGAGGAAGTAGCTGTGGAACATGCCGACCAGCTCGCCGCCGGAGAAGTCGTCGGGGGAGGCGAAGAAGCTGCGGGCGAACACCTCCAGCGCCAGGTGGCGGGCGCCCTCGGGGAAGCGCAGCCGGTCCAGCACCTCCGAGGCGCTCACCCCGTCCAGGTCCATGAAGGTGCGGGGGAAGTCGACCCGCAGCAGGTCCAGCGCGCGGGCGACGTCCACCCGGGCCAACCCGGGCAGCGTGAACGAGGGGCTCTGCAGCACGAACCCGAGCACGCTCCAGGGTGGGGTCGCCGGGATCTGGGCGAAGGAGTCGCGGTGGCCGCCGGCCAGCTGCAGCGGGTAGTCCCCGACCGGGGTCAGCGCACCGAGGGCCGGGTCGGCGCGGCGCAGCAGCGAGCGCAGCGTGTAGTACTGCCGGAAGAAGGCGTGGAACCCGCGGCTCATCGTCCGCGGCACGGTCTCACCGGGCGCGAGCGGCGGGAGCGGCCAGGAGCGGACCCGCCCGCCGAGGGTGTCCTCCTTCTCCACCAGCGTCACCCGGACGTCCCGCTCGGCCAGCACGCAGGCCGCGGCCAGCCCGGCGATGCCGCCGCCGACCACCACGACGTGCCGCGGGGCGTCGTCGGCGGGGGCGACGGCGTCGGTGCGGGGCGGCTGGGCGGGGTGCCGGACGGCGCGGGGATCCCGGCCGGGACGCCAGCGCCGCAGGGTCACGCCGCGTCCCCCGCCCGCTCCGGCTGCTCGTCCTCCACTGGCGCCGCCTGCTCCGCCGGCCAGGTCTGCTCCGCCTGCTCGGGCTTGCGGGCCAGCACGGTGTGCACGATGCCGCGCTGCCAGCCGCCGACGGTGCGGTGGCGGATGTCGGTGAACCCGCCGCGTTGCAGGCGCTCCTGCAGCTGCTGCACCGAGTCGAAGTCGAGGACGCTACGCCACAGGTAGTGGTGCAGGTCGACCTTGCGTGCCACCAGCGCGGCGAGCGGGATGACGATCGTCCAGCAGACCAGGGTCCACACCGCCGCGGCCCGCCGGTGCCCCCGGACGGCGTACTCGTGCAGCACCAGCACCCCACCCGGCCGCAGCACCTCGAACAGGTCGGCCACCAGCTGGTCGCGCTCGGGCACGTTGCGCACCAGGTAGGCCGCCAGCACGCCGTCGTAGCGGGTGGTGTCCGATCCGAGGTCCTGGGCCCGGCCGAGCCGGAAGCGCACCCAGCGCGGCCAGCGCTTGATCCGGGCCGAGGCGAGCATCCCGCTGCTGGCGTCCACCCCCGTCAGCTCGGTCTGCTCCGACCGCCCGGTCTCCTCGACCGCCTGCACCAGGGCCCGGGTCGAGGCGCCCGACCCGCAGCCGAGGTCGAGCAGCCGCAGCGGGCCGTCGGCGGGAACGTGCTCGAGCAGGGCGCGGGCCGAGGCGAGGAGGTGGTCGTGGTAGCCCGGGTTCAGCCCGACCAGCCGGTCGTAGGAGGCCGCGGTGCGCGTGAACGCGTCGGTCACCTCGGTGTCGGGCGCGTCTGGTCCACGGTCCAGCACTTGACCTCCTGCGAGCGTCGGCGAGGGTCGAGGATGCGATCACCCTAGTGGCCCGTCCGGACCCGACCTCACATCCGTAGCCTGCGGGACGTCCACCGGGTGCAGGCGAGCAGGAGGATGACGTGCAGCAGCCGTTCGACCACGCGGTGGACGCCCACGGGGCCGTCGTGCTGCGGGTGTGCCGGGCCGTGCTCGGGCCCGGGCCGGACGCCGACGACGCCTGGTCCGAGACCTTCCTGTCGGCGCTGCGGGCCTGGCCCGACCTGGCCGAGGACGCCGACGTCCGGGCCTGGCTGGTGACCATCGCCCACCGCCGGGCGATCGACGTCACCCGGGCGCGGGCGCGGCGTGCCGTCCCCACCGAGCAGCTGCCCGAGCGTCCCTCGTCGTGGGGGAATCCCGACGTCGCCGACGAGGAGCTGTGGACGGCCCTGGCCGCGCTGCCGCACAAGCAGCGGCTCTGCGTGGCCTACCACCACGTCGCCGGGCTGCCGCACGCCGAGGTGGCCGCCCTGCTCGGGGGCACGCCGGCGGCCGCCCGACGGGCTGCCTCCGACGGCGTCGCCGCCCTGCGCCGCGCCCTCGCGCACCGCGTGGACGGCCTGCACCGCACCGAGGAGAGGACCCGACCATGACCGATCTCACCGCCCGGCTGGCGCCCGCCGCCGACGCCGACGTCGCCGCCCTGCGCGACCGGCTGGCCACCCGAGCGGAGGCCGAGGGGCTGCTCGACGTGCGCTGGCGGGTGGTCGACTCCCCCGTCGGGGAGCTGCTGCTGGCCGCCTCGGACCGCGGGCTGGTCCGGGTGGCCTTCGCCGCCGAGGGCTTCGACGCCGTGCTGGCGACGCTGGCCACCGCCCTGGGGTCGCGGGTGCTGCGGGCCCCGCGCGCGCTCGACCCGGTCGCGGGCCAGCTCGAGGAGTACTTCGCCCGGCGCCGGCAGCGCTTCGAGGTCGCGGTCGACCTGCGGCTGTCCAGCCCCTTCCGCCGCCGGGTGCAGGAGGCGCTGCCGGGCATCGGCTTCGGCCGCACCGCCAGCTACGCCGAGGTCGCCGCGCTGGTCGGCAGCCCCGGTGCGGTGCGCGCGGTCGGCTCGGCGTGCGCCACCAACCCGGTGCCGGTCGTGGTGCCCTGCCACCGGGTGGTGCGCAGCGACGGCGCGATGGGCGGCTACCGCGGCGGGCCGGAGGCCAAACGCGCCCTGCTCGCCCTGGAAGCCGCCTGAGACCCGCGGCCGCCGGACGGGTCAGCGCAGGCGGCTGCGGGTGACCAGGTAGCTGCGGTCGCGGCTGACCACCTCGGTCGGGCCGACGGCGTGCCGCAGCCGCGGCAGGTAGGGCAGGTGCGCGTTCCACACCAGCCACAGCTCGCCGCCGGGCCGCAACCGGGAGGCGGCGGTGTCGATCAGGTCGAGGGTGGGCGTGGAGTCCTTGGCCGGCCCGACGTGGAACGGCGGGTTGCTCACCAGCAGGTCCAGGCTCCGCTCCGGCACCGGCTCCAGCCCCACCGCCTGCGTGACCTCCACCGTCAGCCCGTTGGCGGCGGCGGTCGCCGCGGTCGAGGCCACCGCCGCGGCGGAGACGTCCACCGCCCGGGTGGTGCGACCGCGCCGGGCCAGCCAGGCCGCGACCACGCCGGCCCCGCTGCCCCAGTCCAGGGCGTCGCCCGGCGGCAGGTCGGCCCGGTCCATCGCGGCCAGCAGCAGCCGGGTGCCGGCGTCGAGGCGTCCCTCGGCGAAGACCCGGCCGTGGCTGCGCACGGTCAGCGGCGCCCCCAGGGCGGGGTGGTCGAGCACCCGCTCCCGCGGCCAGTGCGGGGTGGCGGTGCGGAGTGGGCCGGAGGCGTGCAGCACCCGCGACTTCTGGCGTCCGAGGCTGGCCGACACCTCGGCGAAGTGGCGGGCCAGCACCTCGTTCTGGCTGCGGGTCATGTGCTTCACCCGACCGCCCAGCACCAGCCGCACCCCGGGCGGGGCGACCGCGGCCACCTGCTCGGCGAGGTCGTCCAGCGCCGACAGCGCGGCCGGCAGGCGTCCGAGCACCAGGGCCGCCGGCGCGGGACGTCCCACCAGATCGGCCCCGGCCGCGGCGGCGGCGCGGGCCTCGCGCAGGTCGTCCACCCAGGCCAGCGGACGTCCGCCGGCGACCAGCACGCCCCGGCACAGCGCGCCTCCGACGTCGTCGACGACCAGCACGTCCCCGGGCGGTCCGTCGGGACCGACACCCGCCTCGTCGAGCACGAGACGGCTGACGGGGTCCAGCCCGGGCACCGGGTCGAGGTCGGGGCTCACCCGCCCGATCCTCCCACCGGACCGCCCGCGCTGGTCGCACGGTGGTCGCCGCCCGGCGCGGCCGCGACCCACCGCTAGCGTGGGCCGGTCACGGCGACGGGCCGGTGACGCAGCCGACGAGCAGGACCGAGGGTATGAGCAGCAGCGACGAGCACCGTTCGACACCGGCCCCCACCGGGCCCGACAGCACCGGCACCCGGGTCAGCCGGCTGGCGGGGACGTGGTTCCCGCTGGTGGTGCTGGTGGCCGGCGCGGTCGCGGTCGCGGTGCCGGCACCGTTCCTGCTGCTCGGTCCGGCGGTCAGCTGGCTGCTCGCCCTCATCATGCTCGGGATGGGCATGACCCTGCGCACCGGGGACTTCACCGTGGTCGCGCGCCGGCCGTGGGCGCTGGCGATCGGGGTGGTGGCGCAGTTCGTGGTGATGCCGCTGCTCGGGCTCGGGCTGGCCACGCTGTTCCAGCTGCCGCCGGCGCTGGCGGTCGGTGTGGTGCTGGTCGGCTCGGCGCCGGGCGGGACGGCGTCCAACGTCATGGTCTACCTGGCCAAGGGCGACACCGCGCTGTCGGTGGCGATGACCACCGTGTCCACCCTGCTGGCCCCGCTGCTCACCCCGCTGCTGGTGCTGCTGCTGGCCGGCAACCTGCTGCCGGTCGACGCGGGCGGGCTGTTCGTCTCCATCGTGCAGATCGTCATCGCCCCGATCGTGGTCGGGGTGCTGCTGCGTCGCTTCCTGCCGCGGCTGGTGTCCCGGGTGCTGCCGTGGATGCCGCTGGTGTCGGTGCTCGGCATCACCCTGGTGGTGCTGGCGGTGGTGGCCGGCAGCGCCGCGGCCATCCTCAGCACCGGTCTGCTGGTGGCCCTCGTCGTCGTGCTGCACAACGTCTGCGGCTTCGGGTTGGGCTACCTCGCCGCCCGCGTGGTCGGGTTGGACGAGTCGTCGCGCCGCGCGGTGGCGGTCGAGGTCGGGATGCAGAACTCCGGGCTCGCGGCCGGTCTGGCGCGGACCCACTTCACGCCGGAGTCCGCGCTGCCGGCGGCGCTGTTCTCGGTGTGGCACAACGTGTCGGGCTCGGTGCTGGCGGCGTGGTGGTCGCGCCGGCCGACGGCGACCGGCGACCGGCAGGACGACACGCCCGGGGCGCAGCGGGCCTGAATGCCCTCCGGAGGGCTGGGTAGTGCACTCGTGAGGCCGGAGACCCCGGCCGCCCACGAGTGAGGAGGCAGCATGAGCCAGGTCCAGGAGTCCATCGACGTCGACGTGCCGGTCAGCCAGGCCTACAACCAGTGGACGCAGTTCGAGTCCTTCCCCGAGTTCATGGACGGGGTCGACTCGATCACGCAGGTGAGTGAGACCCGCAACCACTGGGTCGTCACGGTCGGCGGCCAGACCCGCGAGTTCGACACCGAGGTGGCCGAGCAGCACCCCGACGAGCGGGTGGCGTGGAAGAGCGTGGACGGCGACGTCGGCCACGCCGGTGTCGTCACCTTCCACCGCCTCGGTGACAACCAGACCCGGGTCACGGTCCAGATGGACTGGAACCCCGAGGGGCTGGTGGAGAAGGTCGGCGCCGCCGTCGGAGTCGACGACCGCCAGGTGAAGGCCGACCTGAAGCGCTTCAAGTCCTTCATCGAGTCGCGCCCGAGCGAGACCGGCGCCTGGCGCGGGGACGTCCCGGCCGGTGGCCAGGGCACCACGGGGGCCCACGACAGCTCGATCTGACCGACCGGTCCGACGCCACGGGCCCCGTCCCCGCCTCCGGGTTGGACGGGGCCCGTGCGCGTCCCGGGGAGCGCGGGCGACGTCGCGGGCCCCCTGCCGCACTAAGGTCACCCCGAGCGGTTGATGTTCGCCGCGCCCGGGTCGAGGATCGTGGGGACGCAGCCGAGGCGGAGGTCGAGATGGACAGCACCCAGGTCGGTCAGTGGCGCGCCACCTACACCGCCGGAGGGTGGCTGGTGCTGGCCGGTCCCACCTCGGTGGTCGTGCTCCCGCAGCCCGGCGCGCACGCCGCCGGCCGGGTCGACGACCTGTGGAACGAGGTGGTGGGCGCCGCCGACGTGCACAGCCTGGTCGAGCGGCTCGCCCGCTTCCACGGCTCGGAGCACCCCGACCTCGGCGTCTTCTTCTACGACGGCTCGGGGATGCGCTCCCTGGTGCGGGGCTCGGTGCGGGTGGTGGACCTCGACACGGGGGATGTGGTCGCCGACGGCGAGGGTGTGCTCACCTGGCACGAGGTCGGGCTCGGGGACGTGCAACGGGTCCGGGTCGAGCTGGAGCCGGAGCCGGAGCCCGACGGGTTGCCGCTGCCGCTGGTGGTCGGGGCGGTGCAGGCGTCCACCCTGGTGCTGGACGCCGCCGCGCCGGTGCGATCGCCGCAGCCGTTCGTGGTGCCCTCGCACGCGCACGTGCCGTCCGTGCCCTTCCCGAACGCCCAGCCCTCACCTGCCCAGCCCTCACCTGCCCAGCCCTCACCCGCCCAGCCCTCACCCGCCCAGCCCTCATCTGCACAGCCGGGGACCCGGCTGGGGCACGCGCCCGCGCCGGAGGACGGGGCATCCGCGCAGGGCGTCGTGGACGACGACGCCGGCGCCGTCGACGTCGCCGGACCGGATCCGGGCGCCGTCGGTGACCTGGCCGAGCCGGGGCCGCTGGACGACGAGGCGACCGGCGACCAGCCCTGGCCGGATGCCGAGGAGCGGGCGGCCGCCGCGGCCCACCTCGCCGCCGCCGATGTGCCGGCCGAGGCACCGGCGACCGGGCACGCTGGAGGGGACCAGGGGCAGGACGGTGGGCCGGACGCCGTCGACGACGCCGAGCTGGAGGACACCGGCGAGCTCGACCCCGCCGACGTGCCCGACGCGCTCGAGGCCGGACCCGGCGCGGAGCCCCACGGGCACCCCGGCAGCTCACCCGTCGAGCCCGGAGCAGTGCCACCGGAGTCCGACCTCGGCCCGGCGACCGAGGAGGACCTGCTCGACGGCCGCACCGAGTTCATGTCCGAGCACTGGCACCCCGAACGGGGCGCCGCCCCGGCGAGGTCGGCGCCGGACCGGCTCCCGGCCGGGTCCTCCCAGACACCGGCCCCACCGCCGGGCGAGGGCTACGGCTGGCCGGTCCTCCCGGACGGCCCCGGGCGAGCCGCTCCCGGGGCACCCGTCCCGCCCGGTCCGCCGGTCCGGCCGCCGCAACCCGACACCGGAGGTGCCGTGCCGGGCCTGCCGGGTGCCGGGGCGGCGGTGCCCGGAGGTCTGGTCCCGGGTGGACCGGGGGCCGCGGGACCCCATCCTGGCCAGCCCCTCCGCGGTCAGCCGGGCCCGCCTCCCCCCGGCGCTCCCGGCGGCCCTCCGTCCGGAGTGCCCCACCCGTACCGTCCGGACCGTTCGGACCCCCGCGTCCGCCCACCGGGCGCCCCGGCGGCACCCGGACCGCACCCGTCCGGTCCGTACCGGCCCGACCTGCACGACCGCCCCGGACCGCCGGGTCCCGGCCAGGCAGGTCCCCGGCCCTCCGGCCCGGACGTGGCACCGGGCGCACCCGCTGGCCCGGGCGGGACGGGGACCGGCTCCGGCGCGCCGGCACCCACCCCCGGCCGTCCGCCGGGCGGCGTCCCGCCGCTGCCTGCCGCGCCCGGCTCAGCGGACCACGACCTCGACCACGACGGCGCCACCGTGCTGCAGTCGTCCCCGCCCCGGCGCGAGGACGACGAGCCCGCGCCCGCCGGTCCGCTGGTGCTGGCCACCCTGTGCGCCGGGGGCCACCCGAACCCACCCGACGCCCCCGTCTGCCGGCGCTGCGGCGGACGCGTGCCCTCCCAGCAGCCGCGGCTGCTCCCGCGCCCGGTGCAGCTGGTGGTGCACCCGCCCGAGGGCCGGCCCGTCGAGGTCGACCGGGTCGTCCTGGTGGGACGCTCCCCGTCGGCCGACCGCGGGCCCGGCGACGCCCGGCTGCTGACCGTCCCCAGCCCGCACTCCGACATCTCGCGCACGCACCTGCAGCTGGCGCCGGAGGGCTGGGACGTCACCGTCACCGACCTGCACTCGACCAACGGCACCACGCTGGCCCGACCCGGTGAGAGCCCCCGCCGGCTCACCCCGGGGGAGGCGGTGGTCGTCCAGCCGGGGTGGCAGCTGCACCTCGGCGACGGGGTCACCCTCACCCTGGCCAGCAGCTCCTGAGGGCCCCTGACCGGGGGGAGGGACCATGACCGATCCGGGTGCCAGCCCCACTGCGCCGGCGTCCCCGCGGGCCCAGCCTGGAGGCATGGCACTGCGAGCGAAGCTGACCCTGACGAGCCTGGTCCTCGTCGTCCTCACCATGATCGGGCTGGTCCCGTTCGTCCTCGTCGTCACCGCCCTCCCGCTGTTCGTGGTCTGGCTGGGCGTGCCGATGTTCCTCGGGGCCGTCCTGCTGCTGCGGCTGTGGTGCGACGGCGCCCGCTGGCTGGCCGGGAGCATCGGCGGCAACCGCGTCCCCCGCCCCTACCGGCCGCTGCCGCGCGGACGCGGCCCCGCCGGCATGTTCAGCTGGGTGCGGGTGCTGCTGACCGATCCCGCCACCTGGCGCGACCTGCTGTGGGTGCTGCTGTCGTGCACCGTCGGGTTCACCCTGGCCACCCTCGTCCTCACCCTGTTCGGCGCCGCGCTGTTCTACCTGGCGATGCCGCTGCTGCTGGCGGTCACCCCGCCCGGGATCTTCAACGACCCGCTGGGTCCGCTGGTCGTGCTCGACCACTGGACCGAGGGCTTCTGGATGTGGCCGGTCGCCGGGCTGGCGGTCCTGCTCTGGTGGGTCACCACCCCGGGCCTGATGACCGGGTGGGCGGTGATGACCCGGGCGCTGCTCGGCCCCACCCGCTCCAGCCGGCTGCAGGGCCGGGTGGACACGCTGAGCAGCTCCCGGGCCGAGACCCGGGACGCCGCCGCGGCCGAGCTGCGCCGGATCGAGCGCGACCTGCACGACGGCGTCCAGGTTCGGCTGGCCTCGCTGGGGATGAACCTCGGGCTGGTCGAGCAGCTGATCCGCACCGATCCGGAGCGGGCCCGTGCGCTGCTGGCCTCCGCCTCCGAGGCGACCACCTCGACCATGCAGGAGCTGCGCGCGCTGGTCCGCGGCATCCACCCGCCGGTGCTGGCCGACCGCGGGCTGGTCGGCGCCGTCCGCAGCCTGGTGCTCGACACCGCCGTGCCGACCACCCTGACCGTGCACGGCTTCGAGGTGGAGCCGGCCGACGGCCCGGACGGCGGTAGGTCGCGGCGGCTGGAGGCGCCGGTCGAGACCTGCCTCTACTTCGGGGTGGCCGAGGCGCTGGCCAACGTGGTCAAGCACTCCGGGGCCACCCGCGCCGGCGTGGTGCTGACCCTGCGCGAGGGTTCGGTGAGCGCCTCGGTGACCGATGACGGGCACGGCGGCGCGGCCGTCGGGGCGGGCAGCGGGCTGGCCGGCATCGAACGGCGGCTGCGGGCCTTCGACGGTAGCCTCCACCTCGCCAGCCCGGTCGGCGGGCCCACCACCGTGACCCTGGAGATGCCGTGCGAGCCCTCGTCGCCGAAGACCACACCCTCCTCCGAGAAGGTCTGATCCAGCTCCTCGAGCTCAACGGGATCACGGTCACCGCGGCGGTCGCCGACGAGCCGCACCTGCGCCAGGCGCTGCGACGCGACGACTTCGACATCGCCGTGCTGGACGTCCGGCTGCCGCCCACCGGGACCGACGAGGGCCTGCGGGCGGCGCTGGAGATCCGGGCCGAGCGCCCCGGGCTGCCGGTGCTGGTGCTCTCGCAGTACGTCGAGCAGCTCTACGCCCGCGAGCTGCTGGCGTCCGCCGGAAGCGGCGTCGGCTACCTGCTGAAGGACCGGGTGAACCGGGTGGCCGACTTCGTCGACGCCGTCCGCCGGGTGGCCGCCGGGGGCACGGTGATGGACCCGGAGGTGGTCTCGCGGCTGCTCGGCCGGCGGGAGGACGTGCTCGCCACCCTCACCCCGCGGGAGCGGGAGACCCTGCAGCTGATGGCCAGCGGACGCTCCAACGCCGCGATCGCCGCGCAGATGGTGGTCACCGAGTCCGCGGTCGGCAAGAACGTCGCCGCCGTCTTCGCCAAGCTCGGGCTGGAGGTCTCCGGCGACGACCACCGTCGCGTGCTGGCCGTCCTCACCTACCTCCAGCAGTCCTGAACCGGCTGCGCCCCGCGCCCGCCGGTGTGGCCGGAGTGGGGGATGCGCGGGCTCGCAGCGACGGTTCGGCCACACCCCCGGCGTGCGTGAGGGGCGGAGGCCGGCGACGATCCCGGGCGCGGGGGGCGAACGCCCCCCGACGAGGCACGGTTGGCGAGTGGTCGGCGTTAGGCGATCATGGGGCGCGGGCCGCGAGCGAGCGGGCCGACTCCAGGAGCGCCGGTGAGCAGTCGAGGAGGAGCGGAACGATGAGGACCAGCCACGGACCCCTCCCCCGGGACGCCCGGTGAGCGCTGAGGACGTACCGGCCGGCGACGTGCTGCCGCCCGGCGTGCAGACCGGTCCGCTCGGGCGCCGCCTGGCTGCCGCTGTGCTCGACTGGGGCGTCCCGGTGCTGGTGCAGGTCGCCTTCGTGCTGGCGGTGACGCTGTGGGTGCAGGCGGCGGTGGTCTTCCTCGTGCTCGCCACCACGGCCGGCCTGCTGACGCTCGCCTGGGGTCTGGTGGTCTGGTACATGCTCGCCGTCACCACGGCCAGCCCCGGCATGCGGCTGGCCCGGCTGCAGCTGGTCGGCCTGCACGACGGTCGCCCGGTCGGCTGGCTCCGGGTGCTCGGGCGCCAGGCGGTGCTGGGCGCCCTCGGGGCCACCGTGGTCGGCCTGGTGCTGCTGGCGGTCTTCCTGGCCCGCGACGCCCGCCGCCAGGGCTGGCACGACCGGCTGGCCTCCTCGGTGGTCATCCGGGAGCGCACCGCACCGCGTCCGCCGGTGGGACGGCGCCAGGCCCCGGAGTCGGCGCCGCGGTCGACCGGCGAGCCAGGACGTCCGAGCGCTGCCGCCACGCCGTCGGCTCCGGCCACCCCGTCGCTGTCGGCCCCGGCCGCCCCGGTTCCCGCCACCTCCGGCAGCTCCGCCACCTCCGCCAGCTCCGCCACCTCCGCCACCTCCGCCAGCTCCGCCACCTCCGCCACTTCCGCCAGCTCCGCCACCTCCGGCAGCTCCGCCGCCTCGGCGTCGTCGGCCGCCAGCGCACCCGGCCCCGCGTCGGCCGCCTCGGCGCGCTCGGCTGGTTCGGCACGCTCGGCCGGCTCGGCGCCCTCGGCCAGCGAGTGGGTCTCCGGCAACGGCCTCGGAACACCTCCACGCGGCGGGACGACCGGTCCGACCGGCGGTCCCACGCCGGAGCGTCCGGCCTCCGGCCCGACGGGGTGGGTCTCGCCGCGCCCGGCCGACCTCCCACCCGAGCTCGACGAGCGCGCCCGCTGGGGACGTCCGCCCGGGGACCCGGCTCCGCCGGCCAGCGCGGCCTCGGCGACCCCGCCTCCTCCGGCCACCAGCGGCCGCCGGGCCCGGGCCGTCCCCGACATCGACCCGGCGCCCACCACCGAGCTGCCGACGACCTCCGCCCCGGCACCGCGACGCGGGGCGCGGGCCCTCGACCCCGAGGTCGACGCCCCCCGGCGCGACGAGCCCGGCCGGCGCGGGCGAGCCCCGGACGAGGGCTGGGTGCTCGCCCTCGACGACGGCCGCGAGGTGCGGGTCAAGGGCCTGGTGCTGATCGGGCGCAACCCGCGACCGCGTCCCGGGGAGGAGGCGGCCGAGCTGGTGACCATCGACCAGGCCGACCGGACCGTGTCCAAGACCCACCTCGCCGTCGGCGTCGACGCGCGCGGCCTGTACGTGGTCGACCGCGGCTCGACCAACGGCTCGGCGGTCGCGGCACCCTACGGCGACTACGAGGGCTGCCCACCCGGGGAACCGGTGCGGGTGGGGGAGGGCCACTCGGTCTCCTTCGGCGAGAACAGCCTCGAGGTCCGCCGCACCAAGCACTGACGCGCCTTCTCCCGGGGGGCTCCCCGAGCCGACCCGGAGCCGACCCGGGCACCCCGCTCGGCCGAGCCGACCCGGGGAGGCCGACCGCTACGCTCAGGCCCATGGCCGACGCCGAGACCCCTGCTCCCGCCTCCGGCCGGGATGTCAACCGCGGCCTGCGGATCCTGCTCGGCGCGGCCGCGGTCGTCATCGTCTGCGCCGGTCTGCGGGTGGCGGCCGACATCGTCGCCCCGACCTTCCTGGCGCTGACCCTCGTCATCACCGTGCACCCGCTGCACCGGTGGCTGGTGGTGCGCAAGGTGCCGCGGGCGGTCGCGGCCGTCATCTGCGGGGTCGTCCTCTACGTCACGGTGGTCGGGCTGACCATCGCGATGGGTCTGTCGATCGCCCAGCTGATCACGGCCATGCCCACCTACCAGTCGCAGTTCGTCGAGCTCTACAACGACGGCCTGGAGCAGCTCGGCCGGATCGGGCTCGGCTCCACCCAGCTGCAGCAGCAGCTCGACAACTTCGACGTCTCCTCGCTGTTCACCACCCTGCAGGGCTTCCTCGGCAGCCTGCTCAACGCCACCTCCCTGTTCGTCTTCCTGCTGGTGGTGCTGCTGTTCCTGATGTTCGACTCCGCCGACATCCCCCGGCGGCTCCGGCTCGCCTCGCGGGCCAACCCGCAGTTCGTCGCCGCGCTCGACAGCTTCGCCATCGGCGTCCGGCGCTACTGGGTGGTGACGGCGGTGTTCGGGCTGATCGTCGCCGTGCTCGACGTCGTCGCCCTGGTCATCCTCGGCATCCCGCTGGCGCTGCTGTGGGGTCTGGTCTCCTTCATCACCAACTTCATCCCCAACATCGGGTTCGTCATCGGTCTGGTGCCGCCGGCCCTGCTCGGGCTGCTCGAGGGCGGCTGGCCGCTCATGCTGTGGGTGGTCGCCATCTACTCGGTGCTCAACTTCACCGTGCAGACCGTCATCCAGCCCCGCTTCACCGGGGACGCCGTCGGGGTCACGACGGCGATGTCGTTCCTGTCGCTGACCTTCTGGGCCTTCGTCTTCGGCCCCCTCGGGGCGCTGCTGGCGCTGCCGGCCACGCTGTTCGTCAAGACGATGCTGGTCGACGGCGACCCGAAGCGGCAGTGGCTCAACACGCTGATCGCCGCCAACCCCCGCTAGACCGTTAGGGTGCGGCCATGCTGCTCTCCGACCGCGACATCCGCGCGCGCATCGACGCCGGCCGGATCGCCCTGGACCCGTGGACACCGCAGATGGTGCAGCCCTCCAGCGTGGACGTCCGGCTGGACCGCTACTTCCGCATCTTCGAGAACCACCGCTACCCCCACATCGACCCGTCGGAGGACCAGCCCGAGCTGACCCGGATGGTCGAGCCGAAGGGGGAGGAGCCCTTCATCCTCCACCCCGGCGAGTTCGTGCTGGGCAGCACGCTGGAGACGGTGACCCTGCCCGACGACGTGGCGGCCCGGCTGGAGGGCAAGTCCTCGCTGGGACGCCTGGGGCTGCTCACCCACTCCACCGCCGGGTTCATCGACCCCGGGTTCTCCGGGCACGTGACGCTGGAGCTGTCCAACGTCGCCACGCTGCCGATCAAGCTGTGGCCGGGGATGAAGATCGGCCAGCTCTGCTTCTTCGCGCTGTCCTCCCCGGCCGAGCAGCCCTACGGATCGACGGGGTACGGCTCCCGCTACCAGAACCAGCGCGGCCCGACCCCGTCCCGCTCGCACCTGAACTTCCACCGCACGGTGGTCTGACCCGGCGTCCGGGGCCACGACCGTGGGGGAGGTGTTCGCCGGCCGCTACGTGTTCGTCGACCTGCTCGACGAGGGCGGGATGGGCTCGGTCTGGCGGGTGTGGGACCGGCGCGACCGGTGCTACCGCGCCGCGAAGCTGCTGGAACGTTCCGACGGCGCCGCGCTGCTGCGGTTCGTCCGGGAGACCGCGACCCGGATCGACCACCCGCACGTGGTGGCCCCGACCGGCTGGTCCGCCGAGGACGACCGGGTGCTGTTCACCATGCCGCTGGTCGACGGCGGCTCGGTCGCGCTGCTGCTCGCCGACTACGGCGCGCTGCCCCCGCTGTGGGTGCGCGAGCTCACCGACCAGCTGCTGCAGGCGCTGGTGGCGGTGCACGCGGCCGGCCTCGTCCACCGCGACGTCAAACCGGCCAACCTGCTGCTGCGGGCGACCGGACGGGGCCGCCCGCACCTGCTGCTGTCCGACTTCGGCATCGCGGCCGGGATCGACCAGCCGCGGTTGACGGCCAGCACGGACCGGCTGCTCACCCCCGGCTACGCCGCCCCCGAGGCGGAGGACGGGGCGGACCCCGATCCGCGCCAGGACCTGTACTCGGCCGGCGTCGTGGTGCGCGAGCTGCTCAGCGGTGGCCGCGGTCGGCTGCCCGACCCGCGTCCCGGGTCGCTGGCCGACGTCGCCGAACGGCTCTGCGCCGAGCGGCCGGCTGCGCGCTACCGGACGGCGGCCGAGGCCCTGCTCGCCGTCCGGGCCGTCGAGGTGCCCCGCGGCGAGGAGGAGGTGGAGGTGTTCCGCCACCTCCCGGAGCTGCCCGCCGGTTGGAGCGCCGACGGTCCGGTACCCGCCACCCCGTCCCCCGGTGCCCCGCAGCAGGCCACCGGTCGGGACGAGCCGCTGCGGCCCGCGCCGCCGGTCACGCCGCCGGGGGCCGGTGGTCCGGGGAGGCCGGACGCCGGCTGGTCACAGCAGGGTCCGGCGTCGGCCGGGCCCACCCGGGTCGTCAGCCGGGACGGCCGTGGCCGCGGGCTGCTGCTCCCGGTCGTGCTCGCCGGGCTCGGGGTCGTGCTGGTCGTGGTCGCCCTGCTCCTGCTCTGAGCGGGCCGGTGGGTCAGCGTCGGAGCCGGACCACCAGCAGCACCACCGCCGCCACCAGCAGGGCCAGCCCGGCACCACCGAGGGCGAGCGCGAGGACCGGCGGACCGGCCGTGGGGTCGTCGTCGACCGGTCCACCCGCCGGGGCCGAGGGCTCTCCGTCCGGCTCGCTGCTCGGCGCGGCCGACGGCGAGGCGTCCTCCCCGGCACCGGCCTGGTCGGGACGGTTGCCGGCCGTGATGGCGAAGTCGGCCGAGGGCGGGACCAGCCCGGTCCCGTCGACGTAGGTCGGGGCGCCCTCGCCGGCGGTGCCGTTGGTCTGCAGGGTGAGGGTGTAGGGCAGGTTGACCGGCACGTCCTCGTCGTCGCCGCGGAAGGACACCTCGACGTAGCGCAATCCCGGCAGGGCCGCCCCGGCCTCCTCCGCGCTGCCGCTGCGGTGGCGGAAGGCGGTGGTCAGGGTCTGGGCACCGAGTCGCACCGGCTCACCGGCCCGCAGGTTGGGCAGCGCGGTGGTGGTCCAGTCACCGGGCTCCGAGGCGAGGAAGTCCACGTTGCCGCGGCCGCGCAGCGGGCTGATCACCCGGATCTCGACCTGCCAGGCGTCCTCGGGCCAGACCGCGTCCAGCTGGACCTGCAGGTCCTGTCCCCAGTCGAGCGGGACGGCCAGCACCTGCGTCTCCTCGGTGGTGATGTCGAGGGCGTAGCTGCCGTCCTCCACCACCGGGGCGCTGGCCAGGCTGGTGCCGGGGACGACGCCGTCGACCGGGTCGTCGGCGGGTTCGAGGGTCGTCCAGGCCGGGTCGTCCGGACGCGGCGGCAGGTCGCGCTGGGTCGGGTCGGCCAGCGGGGGCTCCTCGTAGACCACCAGCTGCAGCGGACGGCCGGCGATGTCCTCGTCGGAGGACTCCAGCTGGACGTACACGGTGTCGGCCGTGTTGCAGCCGTCCTCCGGGTCGTCGGACCAGGTGGAGGCCGCCTGGTTCACCAGGGGCCGCCCCCACGACAGCATCCGGTGGACCAGCACGCTCGCGCACGCCGGACCGGTCGGGTCGTCGAAGACCTTGAGGTAGACGTTGTTGTTGGAGCTGACGTACTGGAAGGCGGCGCCGACGTGGAGGGTGGAGCCGGGGACGGTGCGCGGCACCCGGTACCACAGCTCGCCGGTGCTGGGGATCGTGTCGAGGTAGATACCCGTGCCGAGCGCCGGGCCCTGCTCGGGGTCCGCAGCGCCCTCGACCGGCTCTCCGGTGAGGTCGAACGGGCGGGAGGAGCGTTCCGAGACCCGGGTCAGGCTGTCGGTCAGGCTGTCGGCGTCGTCGGCGTCGTAGTAGGTGCCGTTGCCCTGCTCGGCGATGCACTGCAGCGACTCCCGCGCCTCGCCGGACACGTTGAGCCCGACCACGTCGATCCGCAGGTCGATGCCGTCCTCGGACAGCTGCGCGGCCACCTCGCACGGGTCGGGCTCGCAGGTCGGTTCGCCGTCGGAGACCAGGATGATCGTGCGCTGGCCCTCCCCGCCCAGGTCCTTGCCGGCCTCCTGCAGGGCGTGCCCGGTGGGCGTCTCCCCGTAGGGCTCGTACGCCTCGACCGCCTCCCGCAGCTCGTCCCGGTTGCCGGTGCCGGGGGCCACCACCTGCTGGGAGTCGGTGCAGGCGCCCGGGTCGTCGGCGGAGAAGACCTCCGCACCGAACACCCGCAGCCCGACCGGCTGGTCCGCCGGCAGCGCGTCGGTGACGGCGCGGAGGCTCTCCCGGGCCGCCTCGATCTTGGTCACCCCGCCGGCCGCCTCCTCCGCCATCGACCCCGAGGCGTCCAGGACCAACATCATCCGGCCGCTCGCCGTCTGCTCGTCCGCGGACGCCTGCGGGCCGGCGACCACGAGCGCGAGGAGCAGCGAGGCGGCGAGCGTGGCGGCGCCGGACCGCAGCGGATGTTTGCGATTGCAAATCATGGTCCGGAGCATGCCGGGGCCCGGGGTCAGGTGTCAACCCGTCCGACGCCGGTACGGGCGGGCCCCTCCGCGGTTGTCGCTCCCACCGCACGCTGCCAGGATCCAGGCGACGGAGGTGGAGGATGAGCGATGAGGTGCGGGTGGCCCAGACGGCCCTGTACGGGGCGCCGCTGAGTGAGGTGCTGCGACGCTGCGGGCAGGTCCTGGGTCTCAACCAGGCCGAGCTGGCCCGGGCGCTCGGCATCTCGGCGCCGATGCTGTCCCAGCTCATCAACGCCCACCGGGTGAAGATCGCCAACCCGCTGGCCGCCGCCCGGCTGCAGGCGATGAACGACGCGGTGGACGCCGTCGAGGCGGGGCGGATGGACGTCTCGGTGGCCCTGGCCGCGGTGGCGGCGGTCCAGGCCGGCGGGGACCTGCTGAGCACCCGCCGGACCGGCCCCCGGACCGCGCCGGCCGAACGGCTCGAGGCGGCGCTCCGAGGGGTGGCCACGCCGGAGGAGTACCTCTCCGCCGCCGACGTGCTGGCCGGCACCCATCCGGGGGTGTCGCAGCTGCTGCGGCTGCTCGGTTCGGGGCGCGCCGGTCAGCTGCTGGGCGGGGAGGACGGCTGAGCCACCGCGGCGCCCGGATCAGGCGCGGTGGAGCAGGATGTCGCCCGTCGCGCTGCGGGCGTGCACACGCAGCCACCGGTCGTCGGCCGCCGGCGGCTCGGTGGGCGGCAGCTCCACCCGGACCCGGCCCAGACCCGAGTGCAGGTCGACCAGTGTCGGGATCTCGTCGGCCACGCCGACGGTGATCGTCCCGACCGCCGTGCGCGCCTCCACCGAGGCGGTGGTGGCGCGGACCGTGAGCGAACCGGCGGCGGTGTGGGCCTGCAGCGGCGCCTCCAGCCGGTCGACCTCGACGTCGCCGGCCCCGGTGCGGGCGCTGAGCGAGCCGGTCACCCGGCCGAGGCGGACGGCGCCGGCCCCCGTGGTGATGCGGCCCGGACCGGTGAGCTCCTCGACGGCGACGTCGGCGGCCCCGGCGTGCAGCACCAGCTCGCCGACCCGGGCGAGCCGGACCTCGCCCGCCCCGGTCTGCACGGAGGCGGCCTCCAGCCCGACCTGGCTGGACAGCTCGGCCGCTCCGGTGGTGGACCGCAGCCGCGACCCGTCCGGGACCTCCAGGCTGAGCGTGACCCGCTGCAGCAGCTCCGACGGTGACCAGCCGCTCGGGGCGGGCTGCTCGACGACGAGGGTGTCGCCGGACGTGGTGACGGCGATCTGCTCGACCACGTCCGGCTCGCCGGTGAGCGTGCCGCGGATGCCCGTGGTGCCCTCCGGGGCGGGGCGCAGCTCGACCCGCCCGGCCCGTAGCTCCACCTGCAGCGCGGTGGCGGCAGCAGCCTCGACGGTGCGCGTGGTGGGCGCGGAGGCGGTCATCGGACCCACCCCTGCACGTTCCCGCCGGTCTCGGGGCCGCCGCGGCCGCCCCGTGGGCCGGGGCCGCGCCGACCTCCGCGGCCGCGTCCCCGGCCGCCGAAGGGCGAACCCGGGCCGAACGGGAAGTCGGGGCCGAACGGGGGCACCGGTGGCACCGGCGGGACGGGTCCGCCACGGTGCCCACCGCGCTCCTCACCCCAGCGCTCGCGGCGGCCGCCGCGCATGATGGCCCGGGTGATGACCTGGGTCAGCCAGACGTTGGTGGAGACGCCCTGCGCGTCGGCCAGCTGGTCCACCCGCGTCTTGAGCGACTGCGGCAGCCGGAGGCTGATCCGGGCCGTGGCCTCGTCCTCCGCCGACGGCTCGGTGACCGGCTCGTCGGGGGCGATCACCTCCGGCTCGTCCTCGGCCTCGACCAGGGTGACGTCGAAGTGCGGTTCGTCCCCGTCCATCCGCACCGACACCGAGCTCGGAGCCAGCTGGGCGCTGACCTCGGTGGCGGCATCGGCCAGGGCCTGGACGAGGGTGAGGCGGACCGTGGACTCCAGCGCGGCGCTGAGCTGGTCCGCCACCTGCTGGGTGCGGTCGTCGGCCAGGGCGGCGGCGTTGCGCACACCGCGGCGGACCGACTCGAGATAGCTGTCGATGTTCATGGCACCACTATGACGCCAGGCTGACGTCAATGCAAGTCACTATTGGCGTCAGCCTGGCGGGGTGGGCGGTGACGGCCAGGATGCTGGCATGACGAGTCCTGACGCGCAGGTGCTGCTGCGCTACCTCTCCGCCGCCCGCGAGGCCCTGGTCTGGAAGCTCGAGGGTCTCGACGAGTACGACGTCCGCCGCCCGCTGACGCCCACCGGCACCAACCTCCTGGGTCTGGTGAAGCACGTGGCCTCGGTCGAGGCCGGCTACCTCGGCGAGGTGTTCGGACGTCCGTTCCCCCAGCCGCTGCCGTGGATGGCCGAGGATGCCGAGCCCAACGCCGACCTGTGGGTGACGCCGCAGGAGACCCGCGCCGACGTCCTCGACCTCTACCAGCGGGTCGCCGAGCACACCGACGCCACCGTGACGTCACTGCCGCTGGACGCCGTCGGACAGGTGCCGTGGTGGCCGCCGGCGGTCCGCGACGTCACGCTGCACCAGGTGCTGGTGCACGTGGTCACCGAGACCCATCGGCACGCCGGTCACGCCGACATCGTCCGCGAGCTGGTCGACGGGGCGCGGGGGATGCGGGCGGGCAACGACAACCTGCCCGAGGGCGACGAGGCCTGGTGGGCGGACTACCGCGAGCGGGTGGAGCGGGCGGCGCGCGAGGCCTGACCGGATCGTGGTGCGGGGCGCATCAGGCGCCCAGCAGCTCGACGAGCTTGGCCACCGTGTTGAGGTTGCGTGCGGTGCCCGGGTTGGCCAGCCGGCGCAGCGCGCGGTCCAGCCGCGGGTCGGCGCGTCCGGCGCCGTCGGCGTAGCGGAGGTGGACATCACGTCCGATCAGCTGCCACTGCTCGGCGCCGGTGTCCACCTCGGCCGCGGCCGCCACCGCGTCGGCGCGGGGCTGGTCGAGCAGGAAGACGACGTAGCAGAAGCGCCGCTCGTGCACCTCGAACGGGAACGCCTCCAGGGCCGCCCGCAGCTCGGGCCCGGTCCGCGAGATCGCCTCGCGGAAGAACCCGAACCGCTCCTCGACGGCCCGCTCCAACGCCCGGTCGAAGTCGGCCGCTGCGCCCGGTGGGCTGCACAGCAGGTTGCCCGAGGCGATGTGGGTGGCGACCTCCGTCGCCCCCAGGTCGGTGGCGATCTGGCGCAGCTCGGCCATCGGCAGCTTGGCCCCACCCACGTTCACCGCCCGCAGCAGCACCGCCCGTCGCCCGCCCACGCCGGCACCGTAGCGCCCGCCCGACCCCAGCATCCCGACCCCGAGTGGACGCAGCGTCGCGACCCCAGCGCCCTGAGCTTGTCGAAGGGCGATCTGCCGAGCCGGCGCAGGGTCGCGACCCCAGCGCCGTGAGCCTGTCGAAGGGCGGGACGTCGCACCGCCCTTCGGCCTCGGATGGCCGTTCTCGCAGTCTCACCCGCAGCGCAGGGAGAGGGTCAGCGTCGGCCCGGCGCCGACCTGGAGGTCGGTGAGGTGCACCCACGGCGGCAGGTGCTCAGCCAGCGGGACGGGCCGTCCGACGGCCGCCCGGATCTTCCCCCGCAGCACCAGCAGCGCCACCGCGAGGATCGGGTTGCGGCTGGTGAGCCGCACGTCGCGCAGCTGCAGCACCAGGGCGTCGTCGACGCTCGCGGTGCCGGAGGCGGTGACGGAGCCGGAGACGAGGCCCTTGCGCACTGCGGTGCGCACCCGTGCCCGCAGCGTCCGCGGCCCGGACCCGGTGAGGTCGACCTCGAACCGGGTGAGCCGGACGCCCTGCCGGCCGAGCTCCTCCGCCGCCGCGGCGCGGACCGCAGCCACCAGCTCGCGGGTCGGCGCCGAGGCGCGGGCGGTGCCCCGCAGCCGCCAGCCGGGGGCCGGCGCGGCCACCTCGATCCCGCAGCGGTCACCACCCTCGACCCAGCTGAACGGCAGGTCGGCCGCGTCCGCCTCGACCTCCACCGGTACGCCCCGCAGGTGCACCGGCCGCGCCCGCAGCACGGCCCGCCGC
Source organism: Desertihabitans brevis (assembly GCF_003327535.1). Lineage (NCBI taxonomy): Bacteria > Bacillati > Actinomycetota > Actinomycetes > Propionibacteriales > Propionibacteriaceae > Desertihabitans > Desertihabitans brevis. The sequence continues at coordinate 272,826 of NZ_QOUI01000004.1, forward strand.
ACCGACGCCGGTGTCCGCCGCGCTCCCGGTGGCGCGGCGGGCGGCTCCGGAGGTGGCGGCAGGTCGGGAACACGGAGCGGGCCGTCCCCGAGGTCCGGCTCGCCCGGCAGCGGGGTGGCGCCCGAGGCCGGATCCACCGACGGATCGGACAGCGGGTGGGCATCGGTCGGGTCGCCGCCGTCCGGTGCGGACGCCACGACGGGCGGGACCGGGTCTGCCGCCGCCTCGGCGAGGGAGGGCAGCTCCAGCTCCAGCCCGGTGGCGTCGAGCACGAGCGCGTCCACGTCGGCCCCGTCGAGGTCGACCGTCAGGCGGGAGAGCAGCTGCTCGACGTCCGACTGCGAGATCGGGTCGGCGGCAAGCAGGGCGGTGCGCAACCGGGCGAGCAGCTCCGCGTCGGCCTCGGGGCGCGGACCGGGTCCGAGGTCGAGGTAGTCCGGCTCGGGTCCCGCGGACGGGGGAGGTGCGGCGGTCATGGGGGCGTTCCTACCGGTTCGAGGGTTCGTCGGCCCGGCCGCCGCTCGGGCGCCGTCGCCCGCGCGTCAGGGGCGGACGTCGCCGCGGCGCACCGACTCCAGCAGCAGCTGGGCGACGTCGAGCACCTCGACCTCCCGGTCCGGCCCGCCGTCCTGCCCGGTCCGGTCCTGCACCGCGGCGACGCCGTCGGAGAGCATCACCCGGCAGAACGGGCAGCCGGTCGCGATGGTGGTGGCGCCGGTCGCCAGCGCCTCCTCGGTGCGGGCGACGTTGATCCGGGTGCCGAGCTTCTCCTCCATCCACATCCGCGCCCCGCCGGCCCCGCAGCAGAACGCGGTCTGCCGGTTGCGCGGCATCTCGGTCACCGTGGCGTCGGGCAGCACCTCGAGGAGCTCCCGCGGCGGGTCGTAGACGCCGTTGTGGCGGCCGATGAAGCAGGGATCGTGGTAGGTGATGGTGCGCCCGCCCACCGATCCGGCCGGCGGTGCGACCGGGGTGAGCCGGCCCTCGCGCACCAGCCGGTTGAGCAGCTGGGTGTGGTGCACCACCTCCAGCTGGACGCCCACCTGCGGGTACTCGTTCTTCAGCGTGTTGAGGCAGTGCGCACAGGTCGCCACGACCTTGGTGGCGCCCGCCTCGGTGAGCGTCTCGGCGTTCTGCATCGCCAGCTGCTGGAAGACGAACTCGTTGCCGGCCCGCCGCGCCGGGTCGCCGGTGCAGGTCTCGCCCTTGCCGAGCACCGCGAAGCGGACGCCGGCGGTGTGCAGCAGCTCGGCCACGGCCTGGGTGGTCCGCTTCGCCCGCTCCTCGTAGGCGCCGGCGCAGCCCACCCAGAACAGGTAGTCGACCTCCGACAGGTCCTCGACGTCGCGGCCGACCACCGGCACCTCGAAGTCGAGGTCCTTGGTCCAGTCCAGCCGTCCCCTGGCGTTGAGGTTCCAGGGGTTGCCGCGGCCCTCCAGACCCTTGAACAGCCCGGTGAGCTCGTCGGGGAACTCCTCGCCGACCATCACCTGGAAGCGGCGCAGGTCCATGATGTGGTCGACGTGCTCGATGTCGACCGGGCACTGCTGGACGCAGGCGCCGCAGCTGGTGCAGGACCACAGCACGTCGGGGTCGACCACGCCGGGGTGGCCGTCGCCGTCGACCTGGATCGGCCCGACCAGCGGCCGCGCGGCCTCGGCCTGGACGGTCGCCGGCAGCGATCCGCGGGCCTCCTCGGCGGCCTGCAGGTAGGGCGCCTTGGCGTGGGCGTGGTCACGCAACCCGGTGATGAGCAGCTTGGGGCTGAGCGGCTTGCCGGTGGCCCACGCCGGGCACTGGCTCTGGCAGCGCCCGCACTCGGTGCAGGAGGTGAAGTCGAGCAGGCCCTTCCAGGTGAAGTCCTCGACCGCGCCGACGCCGAGCGGGGCGTCCTCGTCGAAGCTCTCGACGTCGGCGAAGTCGACCGGGGTGCCGCCGGCGTTGACCGGCTGCAGCGCCCCCAGCGCCGTCGCACCGCTGGACTCGCGCTTGAACCAGATGTTGGGCCAGGCGGTGAAGCGGTGCCAGGCCACGCCCATCGTGGTGACGAGCCCGATCACGGCGAACCAGGCCATCGAGATCACGATCTTCACCGCGGCCAGCACCACCACGGCCGTCTCCACCGCCCCGGTCGGCAGCCCCGCCGGCAGCAGGAAGAAGGTCAGCGGGAAGTGCACGACGCCGCCGACCAGCTGGTACTCCAGCGCCCGGATCAGCAGCACGCAGACGGTGATCCCGACGATGGTCAGCTCGACGTAGACCCCCTGCCAGGTGCTCGAGCCGTAGAACCGCGACGACCGGTCCGAGGCGCGGTTGCGGGCGCGGACGGCCATCAGCGCGAGGATGCTCACCAGCCCGAGCCAGGCGATCAGCTCGCTGGCCCACTCGTAGACCACCCAGTGCCCGATCACCGGCAGCGCGAAGCGTGGGTCGAAGAGCTGGCCGTAGGCGGTGACCAGGGTGAGGAACAGCGCGCCGAAGGCGACGAAGACGAACCAGTGCGCGACCCCCACCCGCGTCCACTGCAGCATCCGGGTGTGGCCGAGGGTCTCGGCCAGCAGGTGCTTCCAGCGCTCCCGAGGCGCGTCGGTGCGACCGAGCGTCGGCCCGCCGAGGCGGACCACGCCGACGATCCGCACCACCGCACGGACGAAGAGCGCCACCCCGACCACCGTCGCGGCCAGGGCCACCACGATCGCGGCCGTCCTCATCACGTCACCTCGGTTCTCCGTCGAACACCGTTGTTACCGGAGGGTAACCGACACCGCGGCCGCGAGGGAGCGGCCTGGCGCAGGGCTCAGCCGGCGTCGCCGCCGCGCCGGCGGCGCGACACCAGCACGCCGCCGCCGACCAGCGCGGCCGCGGCCACCACCGCGACCAGCGGCACCAGCCAGGACGGGGCGCCCTCGCCCTCGACGGCGTCCTCCGAGGCCGCCGGGGAGGGGCTGGTGCCCTGGGCGGCGTCCTCGCCGCTGCCGGCCGGGAACCCCACGGGTGCGGTGACCTGCAGCTCGACCGGGGCGTCCTCGGTGGCCTCGGGCGCCGGGGCGGGGTCGCCGCAGCCGGTGGCGGGGTAGCCGCCGAGGGCGCAGATCAGCCCGCTGTCGTCGGTGCGCAGCTCGGTGGCGGCGGCCAGCACGTCCTGGGCGGAGTCGCCGGGTGCGGCCAGCACGCAGGTGCCGGTCGCCGGGCCCGGGGTGGCGCCCTCGGGGGCGTCCTCGGCGGTGCCGGGGTCGACCACCACCGCCACCCGGACGCCGTCAGCGCTGGGCTCGGTGCCGGCGCAGACGGTCTCGAAGTCCGGTGCGGTCCGCGGGACGCGCGCGGTGGTGCCGTGCACGGCGAAGCGCATCCCCTGCACCGAGCCCTCCTCGGGCTGCACGTCGGCCGGGCCGGTCGAGGCCGGCGTCCAGGTGCCCTGGTCGGCGGTGGTGTAGGACCAGTACCGGAACGCGGTCTCGGCCGTGGCCAGGGGGGCGGTGAGGCCGAGGGTGAGCAGGGCGAGCAGCGCGAGGCCGACCCAGCGCAGCGGTGTGCGGTGCACGTGTGTCCTTCCGGTCCGTCCGACCCGGCGGTCGGTCGGCGGCATCCTACGCAGCAGCCACCGACAGGACCGGCGTCGAGACGGCGCCGGGCACGCCGACCCGCGGCCGAGAACCCCGACGGCTGTCAGAGGGCTGGTCTAGGGTCGTTCCGTCGCCGCGCGCCGCGGCGGTCTGGCACCGGATGATGGGTACCACGTGATCACTTTCGAGTCCGTCAGCAAGACCTACCGCGACGGCACCACGGCCGTCGCCGATCTCGACCTGGTCCTGCCCTCGGACCAGATCTCGATCGTGGTCGGCCCGTCGGGCTGCGGCAAGACCACCACGTTGCGGATGATCAACCGGATGATCGAGCCCACCACCGGCACGATCGCCTGGGACGACCGTCCGCTGAAGTCGTTCCGGCGCACCACCCTGCGCCGCCAGATGGGCTACGTCATCCAGAACGGCGGGCTCTTCCCCCACCGCACCGTGCTCGACAACATCTGCACCGTGCCCGCCCTGCTGGGGTGGAGCCGGGCGAAGAGCCGCTCACGGGCGATCGACCTGCTGAAGATGGTCGGGCTCGACCGCTCCCTCGCGCACCGGTTCCCCGCCCAGCTCAGCGGTGGGCAGCAGCAGCGGGTCGGGGTGGCGCGGGCGCTGGCTGCCGACCCGGTCCTGCTGCTGATGGACGAGCCGTTCTCCGCCGTCGACCCGGTGGTCCGCGCCGACCTGCAGCAGCTGGTGCGCGAGATCCAGCGCGAGCTCGGCAAGACCATCGTGATGATCACCCACGACATCGACGAGGCGATGCTGATGGGCGACCGGGTCGTCATCATGCGCGTCGGCGGTCGGATCGCCCAGGTCGGCACCCCCGACGAGATCCTCGACCGTCCGGTGGACGACTTCGTCGAGGGCTTCGTCGGGAAGGACCGCGGCTACCGGGCGCTGTCCTTCGCCCCGGCGTCGGGGCTGCCGGTCGGACGGGTGCGCTCGGTGCGGTCGGCCGCCAGCGCCACCAGCGGCGCCCCGGCCGTGGTGGTGGACGCCGAGGGACGCCCGACCGGCTGGGTCGACCCCGACCACGGGCCCGCGGTGCTGCCGCTCGGGGCCACCTTCCACCCCGAGACCGACAGCCTGCGGGCCGTCGTCGACGCGACCCTCTCCTCCCCGCTCGGCATGGCCGTGGCGCTGCAGCCCAGCGGCCGGCTGGCCGGGGTGGTGCGCGCCGAGGACGCGCTCGCCGCCGTCCGTCGTCGCCGGCTGGAGGTGGCCGACCAGCACCGCCCCGAGGAGCAGGCCGCCGACGCCGAGCCCGACGACGTCCCGGTCGCCGATGCTGAGCCCGACACCGCGCCCGCGGCCCGTTCCGACGCCGCGGGCGGGACCCGTCCCGCGGAGCCGGACGCCACCGAGCCCCGTCCCGCCGAACCGGACGCCGCCGAGCCCGACGCCGCCGAGCCCGACGCCGCCGGAGCCGGTGCCGTCGAGCCCGACGCGACACCGGGCAGCACGTCGACGGCGCCGCCGGCCGACGGCGACGACCTCGAGCGCCAGCCGGGGCGGGCCCTCGGTCCGCCGCCGGCCGATGCCCCGGAGGCCCCGGCCGCCGAGCCCCGGCACGCCGAGGACGGCAGCCGCTGATGGACCTGGACTGGATCGGGCGCAACCTGTCCGAGGGCGAGGACATCCTCGGCCTGCTCGGGCTGCACCTGGTGCTCGCGCTGACCCCGGTGCTGTGCGCCCTGGTGCTGTCGGTGCCGGTCGGCTACCTGGTGCACCGCACCCGGGCCGGCGCCGCGCCGCTGCTGGCGCTGTTCGGCATCGTCTACTCGGTCCCGTCGCTGGCGCTGTTCGTGGCCATCCCGGTGGTCATCGGCACCCAGATCCTGGACCCGCTCAACATCGTGGTCGCGCTCACCGTCTACACCCTCGCGCTGCTGGTCCGCAGCGTGGTGGACGGGTTCCGCTCGGTGCCCGTCGACGCCCGTCAGGCCGCCGAGTCGATGGGGATGGGCCCGGTGCGCCGGGTGCTGACGGTCGAGCTGCCGCTGGCCATGCCGGTGGTCTTCGCCGGGCTGCGGGTCGCCACCGTGTCGAACATCGCGCTGGTCAGCGTCGGCGCGGTGATCGGCTCCGGCGCGCTCGGGCAGCTGTTCGACCTGGGCCTGCGGCAGGCCTTCTACACCCCGATCATCGTCGGGATCGTGCTGATCGTGGCCCTGGCGCTGCTCTTCGACGGCGTCATCCTGATGCTCCAGCGGGTGCTGCTGCCCTGGTATCGGAAGGCGGCCGCGTGAACCTCTTCGAGTTCCTCCTCGACCCCGCGAGCTGGACGGGCCCCAGCGGCATCCCGGCCCGGCTGCTGCAGCACCTCCTCTACAGCGGGGCGGCGGTGCTGCTCGCCGCGCTGGTGGCGATCCCGCTCGGCGTCGTCATCGGCCACACCCGCCGGGGTGATGCGGTCGCGAGCGGGCTGAGCAACGCGGCGCGGGCCATCCCCACCCTGGGCCTGCTCGTCCTCGTCGTCACGCTGCTGGGCACCGGCGCCGCACCGGTGGTGGGCGCGCTGGCCGTGCTGGCCGTCCCGCCGGTCCTCATCAACACCGTCGCCGGGTTCCGGCAGGCCGACCAGGAGGCGGTGCACGCGGGCCGGGCGCTGGGGATGACGCCCTGGCAGCTGGTCCGGCAGGTGGAGCTGCCGCTGGCCACGCCGTTGATCGTCTCCGGTGTGCGCAGCGCCTCCCTGCAGGTGATCGCGACCGCCACCGTGGCCGCGCTCGCCGCCGCCGGCGGGCTGGGTCGGTTCGTGGTGGACGGGCAGCGGCTGGGCCCCGAGGGCTATCCGCAGATGTTGGCCGGCGCGGTCCTCGTCGCCCTGCTCGCGATCGTCGTCGACCTGCTGCTCGGTGGGCTCAGCTGGCAGCTCGAGCGCCGCCGCCGCCACATCCGCCGTGAGGAGCGGGGCGACCTGGACGCGCTGCGGGCCGGCGAGCTGGCCGAGCAGGCCGCCGCCCGCCCCGACACCGCGGACCGCGCCGGCGACGCCGACCGTCCCGCGGACGCCGCGACCGTCGAGGTCCCCGCCGGCGAGACGCCGGACACCGGACCCCGGCCGGGGCACCGCTGACCCGCCGACCACATCACCGATCCCGACCTCCCACCACACACCGAGGAGCTCACATGACGAGGAAGCGCTGGATCCTGACCGCGGCCGCAGCCGCCACCGCACTGGTGCTCAGCGCCTGCGGCGCCGGCTCCAACCCGCTCGAGGGCGGCGGGGCGAGCGAGTCCGCCGCGCCGGCACCCGAGGCGGGTGAGGTGGTCGTCGGCTCGGCCAACTTCACCGAGTCGCAGGTGCTGGCCGAGCTGTACGCCCAGGCGATGCAGGCCCAGGGGGTGCAGGCGACCACCCGGCCGAACATCGGATCCCGCGAGGTCTACCTGACCGCGCTGCAGGACGGCTCGATCTCGGTGATCCCCGAGTACACCGGCAACCTGCTGCTCTACTTCGATCCCGAGTCCCCCGCCTCGACCGCGGAGGAGATCGAGACCGCGCTGGAGGAGGTGCTGGCCGAGGAGCAGCTGGTGCTCGGCACGCCGTCGGAGGCGACCGACCAGGACGTCTACGTGGTCACCGCCGAGTACTCCCAGCAGAACCAGGTGACCTCGCTGGAGGACCTCGCCGACCTCGCACCGGACGCCGTGCTGGGCGGTCCGGCCGAGCTGGCCGAGCGCTCCTACGGCCCACCCGGGCTGGCCGAGCTCTACGGCGTCGAGTTCGGCGAGTTCCGCCCCTACGACGCACCGGCGGTGAAGATCCGCGACCTCAACGACGGCAAGATCCAGGTGGCCACCTTCTTCACCACCGAGTCGGCCATCGGCGACAACGGCTACGTGCAGCTGGAGGACCCGCAGGGGATGATCCTGCCGCAGAACATCGTCCCGCTGATGGCGCCGCAGGTGGCCCAGAACACCGCCGCGGTGGACGCGATGGACGCCGTCTCGGAGGCGCTCACCACCGAGGAGCTGACCGCCCTCAACAAGGCGGTGGACGTCGACCGGCGCAACCCGGGCGAGGTCGCGGGGGAGTGGCTGGCCAGCGAGGGCCTCGCCTGAGCCGAGCCTCCGGCCGTTCGTGACCGGGCCCGCGGTGGACACCCTGTCCACCGCGGGCCCGGTGCCGTTCCCCGCCGGTGCACCGGATGCCCAGCCGCGTCGTGGGGGTGTTCCGGTGCCGGCCGCCGCGTGCTGGGCTGGTCGGCACACCTCGATGGAGAGGACGGGCAGATGTTCGAGGACGGCCAGCTCTACTCGCCGGTCAGCCGCGGTGACGACGGGGAGGTCCAGGTGCACCTGGCCGAGAACCATCCCGGTTTCGCCGACCCCGACTACCGCCGGCGCCGCAACGAGATCGCCGACGCCGCGCTGCGCCGCCAGCCCGGCGGACCGGTCCCGACCATCGACTACACCGAGGCCGAGCACGGCATCTGGCGCCGGGTGTGCGCCGAGCTCGGTCCCCAGCACGCCCGGCACGCCAGCCGGGAGTACCTGGCGGCGAAGGCGCGGCTCGGGCTGCCGATCGACCGGGTGCCGCAGCTGGACGAGGTGACCGCGCGGCTGGAGCCGCTGACCGGGTTCCGCTACGTCAGCGCGCCGGGACTGGTCGAGCTGCGGGCGTTCTACGGGTCGCTGGCCGACGCGGAGTTCCACTCCACCCAGTACCTGCGGCACCCGTCGATGCCGCTGTACACACCCGAGCCGGACATCATCCACGAGGTGGTCGGGCACGCCAACCAGCTCGCCAGCCCCCGCTTCGCCGCGCTGACCCGCGCCGCCGGCACCGCCGTCCGCCGGCTGGAGACCGACGAGGCGGTCCAGCTCGTCGCCGACGTCTTCTGGTTCACCCTCGAGTTCGGGGTGGTCCGCGAGGACGGCGACCTCAAGGCCTACGGGGCGGGGATCCTCTCCAGCTACGGCGAGCTCGACGAGTACACCCGGATGGAGATCCGCCCGCTCGACCTGGCCCAGATGGGCACCCTCAACTACGACATCACCGCCTACCAGCCGGTGCTCTTCGCCGCCGACTCCCTCGACCAGCTGGAGGACGTGGTGGGCGTCTTCTTCACCGAGGTGGACGACGACCGTGCCGCTGCGCTGCACCAGCGCGGCCTGGCCGCCGCCGGCCGGCTCTGAGCCGTCGCCGTCCGCCGGGAACCGGAGGCGTGCCCGGCCCGTCGTAGTGCACGGCCGCCGGGACCCGGCGGCACGGCGGATCGGAGAGGACGTGGTCGGAGTGCAGCTCGCACGACGGATCGGGACGGCAGTGGCGGCGCTCGCCCTGGTGGGGGCAGGCGGGCTGGCAGTGGCACCGCAGGCCGAGGCGGCGACCTGGAAGAAGTACCACTCGATGGTGCAGACCGACACGCTGCTGCAGTGCCAGGGCCGGCTCTCCAACCAGGTGCGCCTGCGCTCGGCCGAGGGGGCACGGATCGGCGCCATCGACCAGTGCCACCGGATCCACGGGGGCTACCGCGGCAGCTTCCACTACTGGATGCCGCTCAAGACCTCGCGCTGACGAGCCCACGCCGCGGCGTGGCGCGGGGGTGCTGACCGGGCCCGCGGTGGACGACCCGTCCGCTGCGGGCCCGCGGCACGTCGTGCCGGCCGGAGGGCTACCGCGAGAGCGAGCGGCGCCACTTCCGGTCCGCGCCCGACTCCGGGGCGGCCTTGCCCAGCCCGGTCGCCTCGGCGGCAGAGCGCACGATCTCGCGGAAGGGCAGCAGCCGGCGCCGCCAGGTGGCCGAGCGGGCCTGCCTGCCGACCGGCACCCGCAGCCGCGGGGAGTGCTCGCCGAGCACGTGCAGGACGGCGTCGGCCACCTCGTCCTCCGGCGACACCTCGTAGCGCGCCGCCCCGCGCACCCGCGGCTCGGCCCGGTCGGCCAGCCGGCGGTACGCCGAGTCCGGACGTCGCCGGCTCGGGGTGATGAGGGAGGCCTCGAGGCTGGGCTGCAGCACGCTGACGTCGACCTCGAAGGGCGCCACCTCCAGCGCCAGCGCCTCCGACCAGCCCTCCAGCGCCCAGGTCGCCGCCGCCAGCGCCGACAGGGTGGGCGACGGGGTGAGGGCGGCGTGGGAGCTGATGTTGACCACGTGCCCGCTGCGGCGCCGGCGCATCGTCGGCAGCACCGCCCGGGTCACCGACATCGCCCCGAACAGGACCCCGTCCAGGGTCTCGCGCAGCTGGGCGTCGGTGAGGTCCTCGAAGAAGCCGAGCGGGGTGTCCCCGGGCACGTTGACGACCGCGTGCAGCCGGTCCCCGGTGCCCTCCAGTGCGATCCCGACCGCCCGCTTCACCGAGCCGTCGTCGTGGGTGTCCATCTCGAGCACCGTCGCGTCGGCGCCGGCCTCCCGCAGCGCCTGACGCAGGCCCCTTGAGCGCGAGGCGTCGGGCATGGTGGCGAAGACCTCCCACCCCGCAGCCGCGGCGGTGACGGCGATCCGCTGGCCGAGACCCTCGGCACAGGAGGTGACCAGGACCGATCGAGGCGACGTCATGGGCTCACCCTAGTGAGCGCCCCGGAACGCTGGTTCAGTAGCCCGTGCCGGCCTCGCCGCCCTCCAGCACCGCACGGGTGCCCGAGAGCCCCAGCCGGGTGGCGCCGGCCTCGACCATCGCCACCGCGTCCGCCCAGGTGCGGATGCCGCCCGAGGCCTTGACCCCCAGCCGGTCGCCGACGGTGCGGGCCATCAGCTCGACCGCGTGCACGGTGGCGCCGCCGGCGGGGTGGAAGCCGGTGGAGGTCTTGACGAACTGGGCGCCGGCGGCCTCGGCGGCCTCGCAGGCGGCCACGACCTGCTCGTCGGTCAGCGCCGCGGACTCGATGATCACCTTGAGCAGGGCCGTGTCCGGCATCGCGGTGCGGACCGCCTCGATGTCCTCCCGGACGGCCTGCACGTCACCGGCGCGCAGCCGGCCGAAGTCGATCACCATGTCCACCTCGTCGGCCCCGTCGGCCACCGCCTGGGCGGCCTCGGTCGCCTTGACCGCCGAGGTGTGCTTGCCGGAGGGGAACCCGCACACCGTCGCCTTCGCCACCCCGCCCAGGTCGCCCAGCTCGGTCAGCACCGAGGGCGAGACGCACACCGCGAAGACCCCCAGGTGCTGGGCCTCGGCCGCCAGCGCACGCACGTCGGCCAGCGTCGCCTCCGGCTTGAGCAGGGTGTGGTCGACGAGGCGGGCCAGCTGCACGCGGGTCAGGGTCATGGGCTCACTGTGGCCGTGGTCGCCCCGGCTGGCAACCGCGCCCCGGCTCCGTCCGACGGGCCGTCCGGTGTGGTTGGGTGTGCTCCATGACGCGAGACGGTGCCTGCTGATGCGCATCGCGATGATCGGGACGAGGGGCGTCCCCGCCCGCTACGGCGGCTTCGAGACCGCCGTCGAGGAGATCGGTGCCCGGCTGGTCGCCGGCGGGCACGAGGTCAGGGTCTTCTGCCGGCCCGTCCCGGGCGAGTCGCAGCCCGCCACCTACCGCGGGATGGCCCTGACCTGGCTGCCGGCGATGCGGCGCCGCTCCCTGGAGACCCTCAGCCACACCGCCCGCAGCGTGCTGCACCGCGAGCTCGCCGGCGTCGACGTCGCGCTCGTGTTCAACGCGGCGAACGCCCCGCTGCTGCCCGTGGTGCGCGCCCGGCGGGTACCGGTCGCCACCCACGTCGACGGGCTGGAGTGGCAGCGGGCCAAGTGGGGACCGGCCGGACGCCGCTACTACCGGTTGGCCGAGTCGCTGGCGGTCCGCTGGTCCGACGCCCTGGTGGCCGACGCGGCCGGGATCGCCGACTACTACCGGCGGGAGTTCGACGCCGACACCGTGCAGATCGCCTACGGCGCCCCGATCCTGCGGGACCCGTCCCTGGACCGGCTCGGCGAGCTCGACCTGGAGCCCGGCGGCTACCACCTGGTGGTGGCGCGGTTCGAGCCGGAGAACCACGTGCTGGAGATCGTCGAGGGCTACCGTCGCAGCACCGCCCGGCTCCCGCTGGTGGTGGTGGGCAGCGCCCCCTACAGCGAGGCCTACACCGCCAGCGTGCACGCCGCCGCCGACGACCGGGTGCGGTTCCTGGGCGGGGTGTGGGACCAGGAGCTGCTCGACCAGCTCTACGCCGGGGCGCTCAGCTACCTGCACGGGCACTCGGTCGGCGGCACCAACCCGTCCCTGCTGCGGGCGGTCGGAGCGGGGACGGCCGTGATCGCCTGGGACGTCGACTTCAACCGTGAGGTGCTCGGCGAGCACGGACGGTTCTTCCGCGACAGCGCGGCCCTGGCCGCCGAGCTCGCCGCGGCCGAGGCGGACCCGGACGAGGTGGGGCAGCGCGCGGCGGCGGCCCAGCAGGACGTCCGCCGCTACAACTGGGACGACGTGGCCGCGGCCTACGAGAGGCTGTGCCGCGACCTGCTCGAGGGTCGTGCCCGGGGACGCCTGGGCAGCGGGCGGCGTCGCGCCGGGAGCAGCGGGGCGCCCTGAGCCGACGGCGCCCGGGGAACCCTGCACCGGTTCCCGGGGAGCCCTCGCGCCGGACGTCGCCGACGGCTCGTCGGACGTCCGCCCGACCGCTGCTCCACCGCCGCGCGAGGGGATGGCTCTGCGCCGACCCAAGAACTGTGCACCGGAGGCTAAAGATTCGCTCTGCCGGGCTTCCGACGGGGTGGGGGGCCTGCATACTGATCGCGCGGATCGGGGCGCACCCATCTGCGAGTCGAGTCGGGGGGACTTCGGCCATGGGTGCGCCACGGTCCTCGGGGGGGATCATGTCCAGGTCGTGGCTCAAGTTCGGGCTGCTCGCAGGTGCTGTCGTCATCCTGCTCGTCGTCGCCGTCGTGCTGGTGCGCGGTGCAGGCACCGGCACCGGAGACGTCGGGGAGGTGGCGGCCACGCCGCCGGCCGGACCGAGCGCGACCGCTGAGCCGTCCGACCCCGCTCCGTCGAGCGCACCGGCCAGCCCGGCGGCGCCCGAGCCCACCGACGGCGGACCCGAGCCGGCCCCCGGTTCCACGCCTCCTCCAGGCGGCAGCGAGGACGACCCCGCAGAGGAGCCGGCCGATCCAGAGCCCACCCCGCCGGCCCCGGGGATGGAGGTGCCGGCCGGCACGGTCGACGAGGTCGTCGACGACCGTCTCGCTGGGCCGACGGTCGAGGCCGAGGCGGACTCCGCCGAGCTCGACGGCGGCATCACCGTGCGGCTGGCCGGCGCGGCCCTGCAGCAGGTGGAGGCCGTCGGGCCCGGCGAGACCAGCGGCACCGCCGTCGTGGTCGACCTCGAGCTGACCAACCAGACCGACGACCCGGTCGGCCTGGACGCCGCCGTGGTCACCCTGCTCGACGGTGCCGACCAGATCGGCCTGCCCGGCACCGGCGAGCCCTACAGCCCCTTCTCCGGAGCGGTCGCACCCGGCGACACCGCCGAGGCCAGCTATGTCTTCCGGGTCACCGAGGGCGCTCAGGACGAGCCCTTCAGCCTCAGCGTCACGCACATGCCGGGCGCTCCCACCGTCGTCATCACCGGCACCGCTGACTGACCGCCAGGCCGAGAGAAGAGATCATCGTGAACGCACCACAGCTCCTGCACCGCGCCGGCGCGGCCGTCGTGGCCCTCGTCCTGGCGGTGGCCATGGCCCTGGCCCCGACCCCGGCGGCCGTCGCCGACGAGATCAACCTGACCGGACCGGCCCCGATCGAGCAGCGCTCGGCGACGACGGTGACGGCCGACGCGCTGCCGACCGTGCAGCTCGACTCCGGCCTCGCCTGGGCCCAGGTGGTGGTCGGCAACAAGGTCTACGTCGGCGGCAGCTTCTCCAACGCCCGTCCGTACGGGGCGGCCAAGGGCACCTCGCTGATCCCGCGGCAGAACCTGCTGGCCTACGACATCACCACCGGTCAGCTCGACACCCAGTGGGCGCCCCAGGTCAACGGCACGGTGAAGTCGATCGCCGCCTCGCCCGACGGCACCCGCATCTACGTCGGCGGCACCTTCACGCAGGCCAACGGCCAGACCCGGTTCAACCTGGCCGCCTTCGACGCGCAGACCGGCGCCCTGCTGACGGGCTTCCGTGCCTCGGCCGGCGGCTCCTACGTCAACGCGATCGCCACCTCCGGCAACGTCGTCTACGTCGGCGGCCTGCTCGGTGCGGGCAACGGCGTGCTGCGCAAGAACCTCATCGCCTTCAACAGCAACGGCCAGCTGCTCGGCTGGGCGCCTACCACCGACCTGCAGGTGGACGCGATGGTCGTCGCGCCCGGAACCGACAAGCTCATCGTCGGCGGGCGCTTCGCCGTGGTGAACGACGCCCCGCAGCGCGGACTGGTCGCCCTCAGCATGTCCGACGGCTCCATCCAGCCCTGGGAGGCCCCGGCGCATGTGCGCAACGGCGTCTCCTCCGGTCCCTACAAGGGCAAGGCCGGCATCTACGGTCTCAGCGCCGACGCGAGCTCGGTGTTCGGGACGGGCTGGGTCTACGCCGCGGCCGAGTACGGCAACTTCGAGGGCGTCTTCTCAGCGCAGCCGGAGAGCGGCGCGCTCAACTGGGTGGCCGACTGCCACGGCGACCACTACGGCGTGTACTCCGACGGCACCACCGTCTACAGCACGAGCCATGAGCACTCGTGCGAGTCGATGGGTGGCTTCCCGCAGAAGGACCCGGCACCCGGCAACATGCGCAATGCCACGGCCGTCACCGCCGCCCGCAAGGGCACGCTGACCCGGGCGACCAACGTCCCGTTCTACTACGACTGGTCGGGTTACCCGGCCCCGGCCGCGATCAACTGGTACCCCGACTGGTACACCGGCACGGCCTCCGGCCAGGGCCAGGCCGGGTGGTCGGTCGTCGGCACCGGTGACTACATCGCCGTCGGCGGGGAGTTCATCGGCGTCAACGGCCAGGGGCAGTACGGTCTGGTCCGCTTCTCCAGCAAGCCCGGCAACCCCAGCCAGGGGCCCCGGCTCAGCGGCGCGGACTGGGTTCCCACCGCCAGCTCTGCGCACTCGCGCTCGGTGCGGGTCGCCATCCCGGCCAACTGGGACCGTGACGACCTCGAGCTCAGCTACGAGGTCCTCCGTGACGGCGTCCGCGTCGGCACGGTCACCGGCCGCTCGTCCTTCTGGAACCTGCCGTCGTTCAGCTACACCGACACCACCGTGCAGCCAGGGCGCAGCTATGTGTACCGGGTGCGGGCCGTGGACGGTGACGGCAACAGCGTGCTCAGCCAGGAGGTGCCGGTGACGGTCTCCACCACCACACTGAGCGCCTACGCCGCCCGGGTGGTCGACGACGGGGCGGAGCTGTACTGGCGGCTGAACGGCGCCGGTGGTGCCGAGGCCGACCTGGCCGGCACCAACGAGGGCCGGCGGAGCAGGGGCGTGAGTCCCACCAGCCCCGGAGCTGTGGTCGGAGACACCGATGCCGCGGCGAACTTCAACGGGACCAGCAACGGAGCCGTGGCCAGCACCCGGTCGGTGCGCAGCCCGAACGTGTACTCGGTCGAGGGCTGGTTCAAGACCACGTCGAACCGCGGCGGCAAGCTGTTCGGGTTCGGCGCGGCTCAGACCGGCACCTCGAGCAGCTACGACCGACACGTCTGGATGACCAACAGCGGACGGCTGTACTTCGGCGCCTACCCCGGCTCGGTGCAGGTGGTCTCGAGCCCGCAGTCCTACAACGACGGTGCCTGGCACCACGTGGTCGCCACCCAGTCCTCGGCCGGCATGCGGCTCTACGTCGACGGTGCCGAGGTGGCTGCCAACGGCGTGACCGGAGCCCAGTCCTACACCGGCTACTGGCGGGTGGGCGGTGACAACCTCGGCGGCTGGCCGGACTCGCCCAGCAGCATCTGGTTCAACGGCGCCATCGACGAGTTCGCGGTCTACGGCAGCGCGCTCGACCTCCCGACGGTGCGAACCCACCACCAGCTCGGACGGGCCCTGGTGCCGCCGACGGCCAGCTTCTCCGAGGAGGTCGACGACCTGACCGTCGCGGTCGACGGCCGCGCGTCCGCGGCGAGCGGTGGGCGCACCATCACCGGCTACTCGTGGGACTTCGGTGACGACTCCCCGGCTACCACCGGGGCGACCGCCAGCCACACCTACGCCGAGCCGGGCCGCTACGAGGTGACGCTGACCGTCACCGACAGCTCGGGTGTCGTCGGCAGCACCAGCCGGGAGGTGACGGTGACCGCGCCCCACGCCGACCCGGTCGCCGCCTTCGGCACCGAGGTGGACGGGCTGACCGTCGACTTCGACGGCAGCGGCTCGACCGCCGCCGACGGCGCGACGATCACCGACCACGACTGGGACTTCGGTGACGACCAGACCGGGACCGGCGCCAGCCCGACGCACCGCTACGCCCGCGCCGGTACCTACGACGTGACCCTCACGGTCACCGACAGCACCGGTGCCCAGGGCACCACCACCGAGCAGGTGACGGTGACCCACGCCGACCCGGTCGCGCAGTTCGGCGTGCAGCAGCAGGCGCTCGCGGTCCAGGTGGACGGCACCGGGTCCTCGGCCTCGGACGGGGCGAGCATCGAGTGCACGTGGAGCTGGGGGGACGACTCCGCCGACGGTGAGGGCTGCACCGCCGAGCACGAGTACGACGCCGCGGGCCAGTACGAGATCACCCTCACCGTCACCGACAGCGCAGGCGGGGAGTCCTCGACCAGCCGGACCGTGACGGTGACCGAGGAGCAGCTGGTGGCCCAGGACACCTTCGGGCGGTCGACCACCAGTGGCTGGGGGACGGCCGAGGTCGGTGGCGAGTGGAGCGGCGCCACCGGGCTCTCGGTGGCCGACGGTGCAGGTCGGTTGACCGTGGGCCGGTCGCAGACGCGGATGGCGACGCTGGGCTCGGTCGCGGCGACCGACACCTCCTCGCGGTTCTCGCTGTCGATGGACGAGGTCGCCGACGGCGGCGGGCTGCACGTCAACTACCACGTCCGCAAGGGCGACGACGGTGGTTACCGGCTGAAGCTGCGCTACGGGGCGAACGGGTCGGTCAACGTGGGTCTGGCCAGGATGGTCGGCACCACCGAGACGCTGCTGGCCAACCGGGCGCTCACCGGCTTCACCCAGACCCCCGGCGCCGTGCTGCAGGTCCGCACCGAGACCGTCACCGAGGGCACCACCACCCGGCTGCGGGCCAAGGTGTGGCCCGACGGCGACGCCGAGCCGAGCAGCTGGCTGGTGACGACCACCGACAGCACCGCGACCCTGCAGGACGCCGGTGAGATCGCCTTCTCGGCCTACGGCACCGGCACCGTCACCAACGGTCCGGTCACCGTCCTCGTGGACGACCTCGAGGTGCGCTGACCGTGCGCGCGCTGATCCTGTGGGCCGAGCCGGGCTCGACCAATCTCGGGGTGCGGGTGCTGGCCGAGGGTGCGGAGGCCCTGGCACGGCAGGCCTTCGGCGACGTCGAGGTCAGCCACCAGGGCTACGGGCCGGGGGACGCCCCGGTGCCGCTCGGCTCCAACCGGCGGATGGCCGCCCGGCTGGTGCGCGGCGACGAGGTGGTCGACTGGCTGCGCACCTTCGACGTCGTCCTCGACACCCGGGCGGGGGACAGCTTCGCCGACATCTACGGGCTGCCGCGGCACCGGCGGATGTCGCTGCTGCACGAGGCCGTGCTGCGCGCCGGGGTGCCGGTGGTGCTGACACCGCAGACGGTGGGCCCCTTCCAGACCCGGCAGGGGCGCTGGCTGGCCCAGCGGACGCTGCGCACCTCCGTGCTCACCATGGCCCGGGACACGCGCAGCATGGAGGTCGCCCAGCGTCTGGGCGCCCGGTCGCCGCTGCTCACCACCGACGTCTGCTTCGCGCTCCCGCAGCCGCGGGTGGTGCGTGACGTCGACGTGGTGGTCAACGTGTCCGGGCTGCTCTGGCAGCCGAACCCGCACGTCGACCACGAGCGCTACCAGCGGATCGTGCGGATGCTGCTGGAGCGGCTCGAGCTGGCCGGTCGGGAGGTGACGCTGCTCGCCCACGTGGTCGACTCGCCGCTGGTCGACAACGACGTGCCGGTGGTGACCGCGCTGGGTGAGGAGCTCGGCCTGCCCGTGGTCGTCCCGACCGACGTCGTCGACGCCCGGACCTGGCTGGCCCGGGCCCGGGTCGCGGTGGGGTCGCGGATGCACGCCTGCCTCAACGCGCTGTCGGTCGGCACGCCGGCGGTGCCACTGGCGTACTCGCGCAAGTTCAAGCCACTGCTGGACCGGATCGGTTGGCCCGGCACCGTCGACCTGCGGGCCGACGGCGACGTGGTCGCCGAGGCGATCGCGATGATCGACGGCAGCTCCCAGCGCGCCGCCCAGGAGGTGCGAGAGCACGCCCGGCAGGACATCGACGCCGCGGTCGCGGCCCTCGCGAGGGCGGTGTGACCGTCCCCCGACGGGCCCCGACCCCCAGCGCGCCGACCGACCCGGACCCGGAGGGCCCCGACCCTGTCGGAGCGGGCGACGCCTCCCAGGAGCCGGCACCCGGTGCCCTGCGCGGCAAGGCGGCCAGAGGCTCCAAGGTCGTCATGCTCGGGCAGGCGTCGCGCATCCTCATCCAGACGGTCTCGGTCGTCGTCCTCGCCCGGCTGCTGGTGCCGGCCGACTACGGCTTCTTCGCCCTGGCGCTGGCGGTCGTCTCGCTCGGGGAGGTGCTGCGCGACTTCGGGCTGTCGACAGCGGCGATCCAGGCGCGCACGCTGAGCCGTGGCCAGCAGGTCAACCTCTGGTGGATCAACCTCGGCCTCGGTACCGCGCTGGCCCTGCTGTGCCTGCTGGGCGCGCCGCTGCTGACCCAGGTCGGTGGGTACGCCGAGGCGGCGCACCTGCTGCAGCTGATGGCGGTGTGCTTCGTGCTCAACGGGTTGATGGCGCAGCACCGGGCGGACCTGAGCCGCCGGTTGCGGTTCGGGGCGTTGGCCGTGGCCGACGTCGTCGGCCCCGCGGTCGGGCTGGTGGCGGCGGTGGTGGCTGCCGCGGCCGGGCTCGGCTACTGGGCGCTGGCGGTGCAGCAGGTGGGTGGGGTCCTCGTCACCGCCACGGTGGTGGTGGTGGCCGCCGGGTGGTGGCCCGGTCTTCCCGACCGCAGCGCCGACGTCCGGCCGATGCTGAAGTTCGGGATCGGCATGGTCGGCACCCAGCTGGTGGGCTTCTGCAGCAACAACGTCGACACCCTGGTGGTGGCGTGGCGGTCCTCGCCGGCCCAGCTCGGGGTCTACAACCGTGCCTTCCAGCTGCTCATGCAGACGTTGAACCAGCTGCGGAACCCCACCACCACGGTGGCGGTACCGGTGCTGTCACGGTTGCAGGACGGCGGATCGGAGGCGGACCGGATGATCGTCCGTGGGCAGGCGGCTCTGGGTTACACCCTGGTGGCCGGCACCGCCTTCGCCGCCGGCGCCGCCGCCCCGGTGATCGCCCTGGCCCTGGGCCCGGGCTGGGCCGAGGCCGTTCCGCTGTTCACCGCGCTGGCCGCGGCCGGTGCGTTCCAGACGATCGGCTACGTCAACTACTGGGTGTTCGTCTCCCGCGGTCTGAGCGGGCGACTGTTCCGGTACTCGCTGCTCAGCCTGGGCCTGCGGGTGGCCTTCGTCCTGCTCGGCAGCCAGTGGGGTGTGCTCGGCGTCGCCATCGGGTACGCGGTGGCGCCTGCGGTCGCGCTCCCGCTCTCCTACACCATCCTCTCCCGCTGGACCGACATCCCGGCCCGCGCGCTGCACTGGGGGGCACTGCGCATCGTGCTGTGCGGTGCCGCCGCAGCGTTGGCGGCCCGCGGGGCGCAGGAGCTGCTGGCGGGCACCCCGTCGGTGGTGCAGCTCCTGGGCTGTCTGCTCGCGACCGCGGCCGCCTACGGGCTGGCGGCGCTGGTGGTGCCGGCAGTCCGCCGGGACCTGCACGGGGTGCTGCGGTTCGCGCGTCTCGCACTGCGTCGCGACGCGCCGGACACCGCTGCCTGAGCCCGGAGCCCTGCGACCACGGCCCCCGGGTGCTGCGGGCGCCGGCCGCCTCCGCCGATCGGCCGCGTCGGTCCTCGAGTGGGCGGGCGGTGCGCCGGCCGCCGTTACACTCGCGGCGACGGAGGCGGTGTCGCCGTCCACAGCCGAGGGCGTGAGGGGGAGTCGATGACGGTGGCGCAGGTGGTGGCCGTGCTGCGCAAGCGCTGGCTGTACGTCCTGCTCCCCGTCGTGCTGATCTGCGGGGTGGTGGGCACCTGGTCGGCGCTCACCACCCCGATCTACACGGCGCGGGCGAGTGCCTACTTCTCGCTGCCCTTCGGCAGCTCGGCCAACGACCTCTACCAGGGCTCGAACTACACCCAGGGCCAGCTCGGCTCCTTCGCCGACCTCGCCACCAAGCCGATCGTGCTCGACCGCGTGGTGGAGGAGCTCCGGCTGCCGACGACATCGGCCGAGCTGGCCAGGTCCGTCTCGGCCACCGTGGTCGCCGAGTCGGTGATCGTCGACATCTCCGCCTCGAGCGCGTCGCCGCAGCGGGCGGCCGACGTGGCGAACTCGGTGACCCGGCACCTCGGCGTGGTGGTGCAGGAGCTGTCCCCAGTGGTCGACGGCCGGCAGAGCATCAACGTGGTCACGGTCGCCACCGCGAGTCCGCCGGAGTTTCAGAGCAGCCCGAACACCCGTCGCAACCTGCTCGTCGCGGGTCTGGGCAGCCTGCTCCTCGGGCTGCTGCTGGCGCTGGCCCGCGACCGCCTGGACACCCGGGTCCGCAGCGCCGCCGACCTGCCCGGCAACCAGGGCGCGCTCGCCTCGATCGAGGAGCTGCGCGACGCGAGGCAGAACCCCGTGCTGGCGATGGAGGGCGGCTCGCAGCGCCACCACGCGCGGGCGGAGGCGTTCCGTCGGCTGCGGACCAACCTCCGCTTCATCGACGTCGACCACCCACCGCGCGTCATCGTCCTCACCTCGGCGGTCAGCGGCGAGGGCAAGAGCAGCACGGCGATCAACCTGGCCCGGGTGCTGGTCACCGACGGCCACCGGGTGGCGCTCGTCGACGGCGACCTGCGACGGCCGAGCATCGCCGCCTACGCCGGGCTGGAGGGGTCGGTCGGCCTGACCGATGTGCTGGCCGGGGAGCTGCCGCTCGAGACCGCGCTGCGGCGCTGGCAGCACGACCGGCTGCAGGTGCTGCCCAGCGGCTCGCTGCCGCCCAACCCCTCCGAGCTGCTGGGCAGCGAGGCGATGGCCTCGCTGCTGGGCCAGCTGCGCTCGGACTTCGACTTCGTCATCCTCGACACCCCGCCGTTGCTGCCGGTGATCGATGCGGCGGTGGTGGGCACGGTGGCCGACGGTGTCGTGATGGTCGTCCGGCACGGGCACACCAAGCGCCAGCAGCTGCAGCAGGCGGCCGACTCACTGGCCTCGGTGGACGGCCGGCTGCTCGGGATGGTCTTCAACCGCACCCCGCGCCCGTCGGTGTGGAGCCGGCGGTCGCAGAACTACTACGAGCAGGACCCCGACCGCTTCCGCACCGGGCAGCCCGTCGCCCTCCGCGACGAGGACTGAACGGCCCGGCCGCTCAGAGCCGCGCCGGTTCCCGCCGGTGCGGTCGGATGCAGTCGGGGGCGGTGGTCAACGGTCCGGCCTCGAACCGCGCGTCGGCGGGGGTGCGGGACGTCTCCAGCCGCAACCCGGGACCGGCCAGTCGCTGTGCGAGCTCGGGGAAGCTGGAGTAGTGCGGGCCCACCAGGTGGCAGGAGCCGGCGAGCAGGTACAGGTCGGTCACCGCCTCGTGCAGACCCTGCCGGGTGTTGTAGCCGCCGGACTTGCCCAGCCGGACGCAGCCGGGCACCGCGGCGCTGATCCGCTCGGCGGCCTCGGTCGTGTCGCTGGAGAGGAAGAACCGGAGGCCGGGGTGCTCCCGGCGCAGGGCGGTCAGCCGGTCCAGGTACCACTCGACCGGTGAGGCCCGCAGCGTCTCCTGGTGCGAGACCGCGTGCGCGCGGACCATCACCCCCACGTACGGCCGGCCGTCGAGGTGCTCGGCGTGGAAGTCCCGGACCGCCTCCTGGATCGCCGGCACCGGGAGGACCTGCTGCAGCTCGCGCTCCCAGGGACCGGCGTCCTCGGGCAGGTGCAGCGCGTGCGCGGTCCGGATCTGCCACACCGGCTCGGCCCCGGCTCCGGCGACCCAGTCGAGACGTTCCCCCCGGTAGGGGAAGCGCAGCCGCAGCGCGTGCGACAGCACGCTCGGGACCGGACGCTCGGGCACCTGCCACAGCTCGTCCAGCCGGGCCCCGAACGGACGTCCGACCGGCCAGACGTAGCGCAGCTCACGTCCGGTGCTCCGGGCGAGGGCCCGGGCGCCGAAGACCACCCGCATCCGGTTGCCCAGGCCGTGGTGGGGTCGGCAGACCGCGATCACGTACCTGCGTCCGCCTCGGACCATCTCGCCCCCACTCTCTTGCCGTGGACCCCGTCGTGGCGTCATCCTAGGGAGCGAATCCCGGCGGAGGGCCCGTCGAGTCGCCTTTGGGGGGAGTGCGGCGTGGAGGTCCTGGTCGTCTGCACCGGAAATGTCTGCCGTTCGCCCGCGGTCGAGCTGTTGCTGCGGCGTGGCGTCGACGGCCGTCCCGGCGTGCCGGAAGAGGTGCGGCTGGCCAGCGCCGGCATCCGGGCGATGGTGGGGGAGCCGATGGCAGCGAGGACGGTCGACGCGCTGCGGCGGCTCGGGGTCGACGTCGGCCCGGGGCACCGGGCCCGTCAGCTCACCGCAGAGATGGTGACGCGGGCCGACCTGGTGCTCGCCGCCAGCCGTCTGCACCGCTCCGCGGTCGTGCAGCTGCAGCCGGACGCGGTCGAGCGGACCTTCACCGTCACGGAGTTCGCCCGGTACTGCTCGGAGGAGCAGGGGGTCGGCGGCGGGCTGCCGGCGCTGGCGTCGTTCGCGGTGAGCCAGCGCGGTCTGGTGGTCCCCCGGCGACCTGAGGACGACGACCTCCGCGACCCCTGGGGCAAGTCGGCGCGGGTGCACCGTGCCGTGGTCTGGAGCATCGCCGACGCCGTCGGGGAGATCCTCTCCGCCGCCGCGCGGCCGGCCGACGCGGGCGTGGCGTGACGCAGGCGGGCGAGGCGGGCGGGACGCGCTTGGATCGAGCGGTCGCGAAGGTGGTCGAGGACGGACGGTGCAGCGGCTGCGGCGGCTGCGTCCAGCTCGACCGCGGCCTGGAGATGGCCCTGGACGAGCACGGCTTCCTCCGGCCCCGCCGGCGCCCCGGGACGCGTCCCGACCCGGAGGACGACCGGCGGGCGGCGGCCCTCTTCCGGCGGAGCTGCCCGGGCGTGCGTGTCCAGCGCACCGAGGTCAGGGGGGCGCGCTGGCACCCGACCATGGGCGGCTACCTGGAGGCGTGGTCGGCCGCGGCGACCGATCCCGAGACCCGGCACCGGGGGAGCAGCGGCGGGGTGCTGACGGCGCTCTCGGCCTGGCTCGCCGAGCAGGGCGTGCCCGCGGTGGTGGCCCGCGCCGACCGGCCGGACCCGCGCCGTACGGTGTCGGTGCAGATCACCACGCGGGAGGAGGCGCTCGCAGCGGCCGGCTCTCGCTACAACCCGGTGGCCGCGGCGGCCCATCCGGGCGCCACCGACCCCTCCGGGGTGGTCACCGGCAAGCCGTGCGAGGTGGCGGCGCTGCGACAGCTGGAGCAGGCCACCGGCGAGCGCGGACCGCTGCTGCTGTCCTTCTTCTGCGCCGGGACCCCGAGCCAGCAGGCCACCGACCGCGTCCTCGACCGGCTCGGCGTCGAGCCCGGCGTCCCGCTGCGTGACCTGTGGTTCCGGGGCCGGGGGTGGCCGGGGCGGTTCACGGCGGTGACCGCCGACGGCCAGAGCCCCTCCCTGTCCTACGACGAGTCGTGGGGGGCGGTGCTCGGCCCGGCGGTGCAGTGGCGCTGCAAGATCTGCCCCGACGGGGTGGGTGATCTCAGCGACATCACGGCCGCCGACTTCTGGGAGGCCGACGAGAAGGGCTATCCGCTGTTCGGCGAGCAGGACGGCCGCAGCGCGCTGCTGGCCCGGACCCCGCGCGGGCGGGACGTCGTGCGCGCGGCCGTGGCGGCGGGTGTGCTGACGGTGGCACCGCTGGACGTGGACGCGCTGGCCGGGGTGCAGCCGTTCCAACGGCAGCGCCGTAGCACCCTGGTCGGTCGTGGGATCGGCAGCCGGCTCGCCGGACGTGCCCTGCCCCGCTACCGCGGCTTCGGCCTGTGGTCGCTCGCGGTGCGCCGGCTGAGGGCGAACGTCCGGGCTGGCCGTGGCACCTTCCGGCGGGTGCGGGCATCCCGCCGGGAAGGCCGGACGGGCCCCGCCTGAGCCGGACGGTCGCCGGGGATCAGCCGATCGCCTCCATCCGGCGGTACCAGCGCACCGCCTGCACCGCCAGCATGACCACCGCCGCCAGTGCCAGCAGGCCGTAGACCACCACGAAGGCCGGCCACCACGCGAGCAGCAGGAACGCGATGCAGAGCAGCCCGTAGTCGCCGGGCAGCGCGACCAGCGACCCCAGCACCGGCGCGTGCTGCTCGCCCTGTCGTCCGGGGTCGGCCTTGGTGCCGTACCGGCGCTGCAGCAGGTCGGTGAGGACCATGCCGAAGAACGCGACCGACGCCGCCACCGAGAACGCCAGCGGCACCAGCACGCTCCACAGCGGTAGGTGACCGGGCTCGACCAGGTGGCGGAACCACAGCGACAGCACCGCCAGGTGCAGCACCGCGATCTTGGTCGCGTCCACCACGTGGTCCAACCACTCACCGCTGGGACGTCCCCCGCCCCGCAGCCGCGCCAGCTGGCCGTCGGCGGAGTCGAGGGCGTAGCCGAGCGCCAGGAGGAGGGCCACCACCACCCCGGCCAGCACTCCTGGGGGGAGGACGGCCAGGCAGCCGATGCCGACGAAGGTGCAGACGGCGCTGACGGCGGTCACCTGGTGCGGGGTCATCCGCCACCGGTACGCGACCGCGGCCAGCAGGCGTCCGGTCGGCCGGTTCACCCAGCGGGAGTAGGCGGCCGCGTTGACGTTGCTCTTCTGCCCGTGCCGCAGGCGCGCCAGGGTCTCGCGCAGCGGTTCGGGCCCCCGGGCCAGGGGGTCGGTGGTGGTCATCGGCGTCCTTCCTCGGCCAGGGCCACGACCTCGCGCAGCTCGGTGGCGTAGCGGTCGGCGGAGAACCGCTCCCGGGCGGCCTCCGCATCGGCCAGGGCGAGCTCGCGCTCGTGCTCCCAGCCGTCGAGCACCGACTGCGCCGCGTCGGCGAGCGCGACAGGATCCGACGGCGGGACCCGCCGGACGGCTGTCGCCCCGGCGCTCGCCTCGCGCAGCCCGCTGATGTCGCTGGTGATCAGCGGCCGGGCCGCGAGGCGCGCCTCCACGGCGGTGTTGCCGAACGGTTCGTCGACCGTCGACGGGACCACGACCACATCGGCCTCGGCCACCAGCGGCCAGATCCGGGGGTGGAAGCCGTGGAAGGTGACCCGGTCCTCCAGGCCGGCCTCACGCACCCTGCCGGCGAGCTGGTCGGCGTACCACTCGTAGCCCGGGGCGGTCGAGCCCAGCAGGCCGAGGCAGACGTCGACACCGCGCTCGCGCAGCAGCCGGACCGCCTCCACCGCCACGTGCGGGCCCTTGCGGGCCGACAGTCGTCCGACGTAGAGCAGCCGGAACGGGCCCTCCACCCGCGGCCGGGGCGCGACCACCTGCTCCGGGCCCTCGACGGCGTTCAGCACGACCCGCGCCCGGCCGGCCGCGCCCGGTGCCGCACGGCGCAGGACGTCCAGGCTGAAACGGCTGTTGACGACGAGGTGGTCGGCCAGCGCCAGCGGCAGGTACAGCGCGCGGCGCACCAGGGCGGGGGCGCTCGCCTCGCCCTCGTGCACGTGGGCGACGGTCGGGACGCGGCGGCACCGGGCCAGCAGCAGCCAGAGCGGGGGCGTGATGGTGTTGACGAGCACCACCGTCGGTCGCAGCTGCCCGAGCAGGCGCCACCCCGGACCGATCGAGCGGAGCGTCAGCAGCAGCAGGGCCAGCAGCCCGCGCGGGCTCAGCGCCGCCTTGCTGATCACCGGGGTGGGGCAGACCAGGACGGTCACGCCGACCGCGAGCGCCTCCTCCACCAGCGGGCCGTGCCGGGGGACCACCAGCACCGGGTCGCCGCCGGCAGGGTCGTCGGCCAGCGCCCGCAACGACTCCAGCACCATGCGGTCCGAGCCGTACAGCTCCGCGCCGGGGTGGGCGACCAGCACCGTGCGCCGACGCTGCCCACGGCGGGCAGAGCGGTGGTCCGCTGCAGGTGGCATGGCGCTGCCTTCTTCGAGTCCGTCCTCCACGCAGGAGGTGCGCAGTCCCCCCGACCGGCGCAGCGCCGATCCTAGGGGCGGCGGTGCCGGATTGACCACGACCTGCTGGGGCCGGTGCACGGCCCGGGCCTGGCCGGTTGGCGTCCGGGGCCATCTCTCGGTATGGTCCAGGTCCGGGGGGCTGAGAATTAGCCAAGAATTGACAGGACTGACATGTCACCGATGCCCCCGACATCCCCCGAACTCCTCGACCGCGTGAGCGCGGACGCCGACGTCCCCACCGGTCGTCCGCCCCGCGCGCGCCGCCTGGCCGCCGCTGCCGCGCTCGCGGTCAGCACGCTCGTCCTCACCCCGGCCCTGGTGGCCGGTGGCCCCGCGGGCCAGGCAGCTGCGGTGCCCACCTCGGGCAGCTCCACGAAGACCTCCGCGCTGCTGCAGCCGACCAAGTCCTCGAAGGGCAAGCCGGGCCCGAGCAACACCGGCGTGCCGAAGGGCACCAAGCTGAAGGTGCACAAGGGCGACCTCACGATCACCAAGGACGGCACCGTCATCGACGGCCGCGACATCCGCGGCTACGTCTACGTGAAGGCCGACAACGTCGTGATCAAGCGCTCGGTCGTGCGCGGCGGCACCGTGAAGAACCAGGACCGGGCCCTCATCATGGCCTGGTGGGGCGCCAAGAACCTGAAGGTCACCGACAGCACCCTCAAGGCCAGCACACCCAGCCTGCGCCTGGACGGGCTGTCCGGGTCCGGGTTCACCGCAGACCGTCTGAACATCTCCGGCGTGGTCGACCCGGTCAAGGTGATCGGCGGCAACGTCACCGTGAAGCGGTCCTACCTGCACCACAGCACCTACTCCAGCAAGGACCCGAACCAGCGGGACGGCCGCACCCACGACGACAGCATCCAGATCACGGGCGGCAGCAAGATCAACATCGTCAACAACACCCTCGAGGACGCGCACAACGCCGCCATCATGATGTCCTCGGCCCGCTACAAGACCGGCGACATCACCATCTCGGGCAACTGGCTGGGCGGCGGCGCCTGCACCATCAACATCACCACCGCCGACAAGGGCGCGATCCGCGACCTGCAGATCCGCGACAACAGCTTCGGCCGGGGCGCGTACGGCAAGGTCTGCCCGATCCGCATCCCGCGCTCCAGCAAGGCCTCGATGCTGGGCAACCGCTTCTGGGACAAGTCGCTGATCAAGCCGCAGCGCTTCTGAAGGCGACCCTGACGGCGCTGTCCCCCGGACGGGGCGGTGGGCTAGAGTCGGGCCGGTAGTGGCTCGAGCCAGCTCGCCGGCGGGGGACGGCGCCGTCTGGAGCCACAGGGGGGCAACGATGGCTGGTCGCCGTTTCGCGTGGATGGACTCCCTGCGGGGAGTGGCCATCGTCTTCGTGCTCCTGTGGCACGCCCCCGCCGTCCCGGCGCTGCTGGGGGTGGTCATGCCGCGGTGGCTGGAGGCGGTCAACGACTCGTTGATCCCGTTCCGGATGCCGCTGCTGATGTTCTTGTCGGGTCTGCTCCTGGTGCGGTCGCTGGAGAAGCCGCTGCTGGAGTACTACCTGGGCAAGCTCACGCTGATCGCGTGGCCGTACCTGCTCTGGGCCGCGGTGCACAACGTCACCTACAACGCGGTCGCCCCGCTGTGGCACCCGAGGGCCTGGATCGCCACCGGCTACCTGTGGTTCCTCTTCTTCATCCTCTGCTTCTACCTCGTGGCCCCGCTGCTGCGCCGGGTGCCGCCCCTGGTCGTCGCGCCAGCCTGCTTCGCGCTGGCGCTGGTGGTCGACGACCGCATCCTGCACCGGATGCTGTACTTCGCCGGGTTCTTCTTCGCCGGTTACCTCGCGGCCCGCTACCAGCGCCAGTTCCACCGGGTGGTCGACTCGACCCCGACGGCCGTGGTCTGCGGGGTGGTCGCGCTCGGGTTCGCCGTGGTCTCCTCGAGGTACGACGTCCAGTACCAGGCCCAGTTCGCGCTGCTCAGCCTCGCCGGCGTGCTGTCCCTCATCCACGTGGCGCGTCGGATCGGTGACGCGGCGTGGACCCGACCGCTGCAGTACGTGGGCCGCAACTCGATCGTCTACTACACGACCCACTTCCCGCTGATGCACGTGGCCCTGCTCGCGCTGCTGGCCCTCGGCATCACCTCCTCGCTGGTCATCGCGCCGGTCATGCTCGTCTGCGCCGGGGCGTTGGGGACGCTGGCCGTCGTGCTGTCACGTCGCCCACCCGTGCGCTGGTTGTTCGTGGCACCGGTGGCACCGCCGCGGCGTCGCGCCGTCACCGCGCCCGTGAATCCAGCTGCCGGCGTGCCCTGACCGGGCCGTGGTGGGGGAGCGGCTTCTCCGGGTCGCGGTGCCGCGGGACGACGGCGTCCGGTGACGGGCCGGCGGTCACCTGCTGGGCCACCTGTGTCGCGACGGCGAGGCCGGCCAGGAACCAGAACCACATCGCGTACTGCGTGATCAGTGCGACCACCGCGAGCACAGGGATCTGGGCCACCACGCTGAGCGTGGCCGGTGTCGCCCGCCGAGCCAGCGTGAGCAGGACGGCCGCGGCCAGCAGCACGACCCCGAGCACGAGGGCGAAGGTGCCGTAGGTCAGGCCGGTGAAGATGAGCTGGCTGTCGATCGACTGGAAGCCCTGGAAGTACACCGTCCCGTCCGGCGCCACCTGCAGACCGGGGGACAGGCCGAGAGGGGCGAAGCTGGTGAGCAGGTCGGTCAGCTGCCCGCGGTAGGCCGCGCTCCCGGTGGCCTCGTCACCCGCCTCGGACAGGATCCCGGTGACGAACGGCGCGGCCACGGCGAGGCTGACGAGCGCCATCACCACCAGCGCCGTGCGCATGGCCCGGTCCACCAGCCGGGTGCCGAACAGCAGCACCACGGCGACGCCCACCCCGGCGCACACCATCGAGATGCGGCTGACCGAGACCAGGACGCCAGCGGCCAGCAGGGCGACCAGCGTCACCCGCAGCGCCAGCCGCACGCGCTGGGCGGTCGCCGCGAGCGGGATGATCGAGGCGAGGGTGGCCCCCAACGCGATCGAGTGGCCGAACGCCCACTCCGACCTGGCCACGCCTCCCCGCTCCTGGATGTTCGACCACTTGGCCTGCAGGCCGTTGCCCCAGCCGAGGTCGCCGTAGGGGTGCCAGTCGGCGACGAACTCGATGACGGCCAGACCACCGACCACCGCGAACACGACGGTCATCGCCGCCTGGATCCAGTCCGCACGGACGACCCCGGGGGCGAGCCGTCCGATGAGGTAGGCGACCAGCCAGAGTGCGAGCGCACCGAACACGGTGCTGCGGCTGCCGCCGCCCACCACCATCGGGGCCACGCAGGCGATGAAGAAGAAGGCGACGACGACGTCGACCGGGTAGATCCGCACCTGGACGACACTGGCCAGCGCGGCCACGACGACGATCCCGGTCAGGCTGGCGGGCTGGAAGTACGAGCCGACCGAGACACCCATCCAGAACGGCACGAAGCCGACCACGAGGAACCAGCCGACGAGTGCCGCAGCGGGCCAGCGGCGGGCTGCGAGGAACAGCGCGAGGGCGGCCACGCCGCCCGTGGAGAGCATCACCAGCTCCGTCACCGTCATGCCCAAGAGCACGTGCCCGCCCTCCTCCCGACGGTGGAAGGGTACCGACCGCGCGGCAGGGGCCTCCTCCAGCGCGTCACCGCACGCCGCGTCAGGCCGCCGGGCCGAGTCGGGCGCGGACGGCGCCGGGGTCCACCGGGCGCCGCCGGCGCAGGCCGACCATCCACAGCCCGCCGTCGACGACGCCGGCCAGCGCCGGCCCGAAGGCCGTCCGCAGCTTCTGCCAGCGGGTGTCGGAGGACCGGCTCAGCACGCGGCGGACGTCGGCCGGGGTCCGCACCACCCAGGCCCAGCGGTGTGCCGGCCCCAGGTGCTTGGCGGCGAAGACGAGCCGGTTGCGGCAGTTGTAGTAGTGGTAGAGCGCGGACTTGTGACCCGGCCCGCCCTGGGTGCCGCCGACGTCGTGCCGTGCCTCGACGTCGGGCAGGACCCGCAGCCGCCCACCCGTGTCCTGCACGCGGAAGGACAGGTCGACGTCCTCCCAGTACATGCCGTAGTCGTCGTCGAAGCCACCGGCGCGCTCCCACACCGCGCGGCTGAAGGCCAGGCAGGCCCCCGACAGCCAGGCCCGGTCGGCGCGGTCATCGGTCCACAGCCGCCCGCCGGCCAGGTCGACCGACCCCAGACCCGACCATGGACGTCCCTGTCCGGTGACGATGCGGGGCGCGACCAGCGCATCGGGCTCGGCGCGGGCCGCGGCCGCGAGCCGCGCGACGCCGTCCGCGGTGATGGCGAGGTCGGGGTTGACCAGCACGACGACGTCGCAGCCGGCCTCCCACGCCCGGTCGACGCCGGCGTTCACGCCCGTGCCGAAGCCCGGGTTGCCGTCGTTGAGGACCGTCGTCCAGCCCCGCTCCCTGGCGAGCCGGGTCACTGCGTGGCGCTCGGTCTCGTCGGAGTAGTTGTCCACCACGACCACCGTCGGCCCGTCGGTGCCCGGAGCAGGCAGGTTCTCGGCCAGCATGCCGCTCGACCGGTAGCTGACCACGACGAGCCCCGTGCCGCCGTCGACCGTGGTCCCGCCGGTCACGACCGGCGCTCCCGCCGACCTCGGACGGCCGTGCGGTACACGTCGCGGTGTGCCTCGCCGACGCGGGCCCAGCTCCGTCGGCTGAGATCGGGTCGGCCGTCGGGCAGCGGCTGCTCGACCGCGGCGAGGAGGTCCTCGGGGCCCAGGTCGGCCTCGAAGCGGCGTACCCAGCCCTCCCCGACCTCCGCGGCCAGGTCGCCGGAGATCTCGTTGTCGGGCACGAGCACCGGACGGTCGAGGGAGAGGGCGAGCAGCGCCGTCCCGGAGTTGTGGAAGTCCTCGTAGGGCAGCGCGAGCACCTGCGCCCCCGTGACGGCCGCGACCAGCTCGGCGTCGTCGACGAAGCGCAGCTCGAGGCTGATCCGCGGATCGCCGTCGGCGGCCTGCACGATCTCGCGCTCGAGCGCCTCGCTGTCGGGCCGGCCCAGGACGCGCAGGCTCAGGCCGGGCCGCTCAGCCGCCCGGAAGGCGGTGATCAGCCCCGTGACGTTCTTGTAGGACCGGACGAGGCCGGCGAAGACGACGGCGCCGGGCTGCGGGTCCTGGCGGGGGTGGTCGGCGAACCAGCTGACGTAGTCGCCGTGCGGGATCAGCACGCAGCTGCGCCCGATCAGGGCCGCGGTGTGCGGGTTGAGGGCGATCCGCACCGTGGTCAGCCGACGCAGGGCGGCGAGGGCGGCCCGGACGGAGGCGCCGTGCTGCTCGTGCGGCTGCACGTTGTGCACCGTCTGCACCACCACCGTGCCGCGGACCCGGAACGAGAGCAGCAGCAGCCAGAACAGGCCCTGGCGGACGGTCCGCCGCAACGGCGAGCCGCCGGTGAGCAGGGTCTCGGGCCAGTGGGCGTGGAAGACGTCCCATCGCTGCAGCAAGGCCGCCGACCAGCGGAAGGTGCCGACCTGCAGGCCCGGGGTCGCGCGGAGCGCCCGGAGCAGCATGGTGATGTAGGGATTGGTGGTCGGCCGCGGGTCGGGGAAGGAGCACAGCACGCGCAGCGGGGCCTGCGGCGACGCGTCGTCCTCCCCGGCACCCGCCTGCGCCGGACGGGAGTACTCGCTCACCCGGCGTCCGAGCACGGCGGCAGCCATCCCGATCCCGCGCTGGACGACGACCTCGCCCCGCGCGCGGCGGTGCGCCGAGCCGGTCAGCGTCCCGAGCCCACGCATGGCGGTCCCAGCCGACACCCGGGCGGCGCCGTGGGCGAGGGCCCGGATCGCGGCCCGCGCGCGGGCCGGCGCCGAGCCGGCCAGGTCGAGGGCGACCACCATCTGGGAGTTGCCCATCCGGCGCGCCCGGGAGAGCACCCAGGAGCGCGTCACCCGCTCGGGCGGCACGTGGTCGACGACGACCGCCTCGTCGCACCACACCAGCGAGGCGCCGGCTGCGGTGAACCGGCGGGTGAAGTGGGTGTCGCCGCCGCCGGTCAACCCGTAGCGGTCGGCGAAGCGCAGACCGAGCCGTTCGACGACCCGGCGGTCGAGGAGCAGGTTGTTGGTGGCCGCCACCGGCATCGGCGTGCCGGTCGTCCGCCGGGGTCGCTCGAAGAAGCGGCTCGCGGTGATCCAGGGGTCGGGCTGCCCGCCGAGGTCGGAGACGACCCGTCCGACGACGGCATCCGCCCGGTAGCGATCCCGGGCCGCGAGCAGGGCAGCCAACCAGCCGGGGCGCGGGGTCTCGTCGTCGTCGAGGAAGACGATGACGTCGGTGGCCGCGGACTCGGTGAGCGCGCGGTTGCGGGCTGCCGAGATCCCCGGGTGCGGCTCGTGGACGTAGCGGACCAGTGGGTCGGCGAGGGTCTGGACCGCGCTCTCGGCGGTGGGCTCGCGGTCGTTGTCGACCACGAGTACCTCGGCGCCGGAGAGCGCACCGGTCGCCACCTCGTCGCGCACCTGGGGACAGGTCGCCTCCAGGCACCGGACCAGCTCCTCGGGCCGGCGGTAGGTCGCGACGGCGACGGTCAGGTGCATGGCGGGATCATGTCATCGGCGTCGGCGCACCGGTAGTTCGCGAGACGCGGCGGTGCTGCACCGACGGACCGGGCGCCACCGCCCGAGCCCGCCGGTGCGCCGTCGCGGCTCAGACGATCCGCACGCCGAGGCTGGAGGGCACCACGACGACGTACTGCGGACCGTCGTTGGTGCCGGTCCCGCTGTAGGTGTACTCCTGCAGGACCGAGCGCACCGAGCCGTAGGTGCGCTGGCACGTGACGGACTCGCCGGGCGCCAGGGTCACGGTGCCGGCGACGCTGCTCGCGCTGCTGGCGGACTGGCTCACCGACTCGCTCACACCCACCGAGGCCGAGGCGCCAACCGCGGCCACCTGGGCCGAGACGCTCATCTCGGCCGAGGCGCTCTGCTCGACGCTACGGGTGATGGTCTGGCTGAAACCGCAGGTGAAGCTGCCGCTGATGCCGGAGTCGTTGGCCAGGACGGTCGACTCGACCACCTCGGTCTGGACGCTGGTGCTGAGCACCTTCACGCAGCGGCCGGACGAGCTGCCGCCTACGCACTCGTCGGCGGCCGCGGGCGGCGCGGTGAGCAGGCTGGCGCCGACCGCGGTCAGCACGGCGGCGGAGGCCGCAAGGGTCTTCTTCATGATCGACTTCTCCTTGGGGGTAGGTCGCGGCCAGACCGGCGCCTCGGCCCCCCGCGACCAGGGGAGGACGCCGGACGGCCGGGAAGTCGATCATGATCGCTCGAGGACGTCGTCCCTCCTGCCTACCGAGATCGGCCCACCACCGGCAACGCCGGGTCCGGCACCTGAGACGTCCGCTTCTCGATGATCGAGACGATGATCAGCGGACCGCCACTTCACCGATCGGGCTTCAGGAGCCCTCGGACGCTTCCTGCTCCGGCGCGCCGGCCAGCGGCAGCCGGACGGTGAAGGTGGTCGAGCCCGGCACGCTGTGCACGTGCACCCGGCCCCGGTGCGCCTCGACCACCGCGGCGACGATCGCCAGCCCCAGCCCGGTGCCCGACGGACGCTCCCCGGCCGCCCCGAGCCGGGCCCGGGCGGAGTCGGCCCGGGTGAAGCGCTCGAACACCCGCGGCAACGTCTCGGCGGGGATCCCCGGACCGTCGTCGGCCACGGTCACCACGGCCGTCCCACCCGTGTCTGACCCCTCGACCCGCACCGCGGTGGTGACCGTGGTGCCGGGCGGGGTGTGGGTGCGGGCGTTGGCCAGCAGGTTGACCAGCACCTGCTGCAGCTGGAACCGGTCGGCCCGCACTTCGACGGCCCGCTCGGCCAGCTCGAGGCGCCAGTGGTGGTCCTGCCCGGCCACCCGGGCGTCGCTCACGGCGTCCACCACCAGCGCGCTGACGTCCACCCGCTCCAGCTCGGGCGCCCGGCCGGTGTCCAGCCGCGCCAGCAGCAGCAGGTCCTCCACCAGCCGGTGCATCCGGCCGGCCTCGGACTCGATCCGCCCGACCGCGAAGCGGGCGTCCTCGGGCAGCTCCTCCCCACGCCGGCGGGTCAGCTCGGCGTAGCCGGAGATCGCGGCCAGCGGGTTGCGCAGCTCGTGCGAGGCGTCGGCGACGAAGCGGCGCAGCTTGGTCTCCGAGGCCTGCCGCGCGACCAGCGCCCCGCCGACGTGGGCCAGCATCCGGTTGAACGCCACCCCGACCCGGCCGACCTCGCTGCGCGGGTCGGCGTCGGCCTCGGGCACCCGGACGGCCAGCTCCACCTCACCGCTGCCCAGCGGCAGCGCCGAGACGCTCTGCGCGGTGCCGGCCAGCCGGTTGAGCGGTCGCAGCCCGCGCTCCACCACCAGCCGGACGCCGACCGCCCCGCCGAGCAGCGCGAGCAGGGTCAGCACCACCTCGCCGACCAGCAGCCGGTAGAGGATGGCGTCCACCCCGGCCAGCGGCAGCCCGACCACCACCAGGTTGCCGGCGTGGGCGAAGCCGAGCACCCGGTAGTGCCCGAGCCCGGGCAGCGTGACCGACCGCTTGCGCCCGTCGTCCGGGACGCCGATGAGGGCGCTGATCGCCTTCTCCGGCGGCAGCGTCGGACCCCCCTCGGTCTGCACGCCGGCCCGTCCGCGCTGACCGTCGAAGACGAGCACCACCGTCCCGATCTGCTGGCCCGGCAGGTCGACCCCCTTCGGGTAGAGCCCGGGCGTGCCGTCGGCGCTCTGACCGCGCGTGGTGCGCTCGCGGGTGGCGGCCAGCTCCTGGTCGATCTGGCCCACCACCAGCTGCCGGGTCAGCGCCGTCGCCAGGCTGGACAGCAGCACCGCGGTCACCGCGAGCACCGCCAGGGTGCGCAGCAGCAGCTCGCGCTGCAGGCTGCCCCGGCCACCGATCCACCGGTCGACGGGGCCGGGTGACGGCATGGGCGCCGGCGGGGGAGCAGGACGTCCGCCGGGCGCGGGCGCGGACGCCGGGGGCAGGCGGTCCGGCGGCGGTGCGGAGCTGCTCATCCGGCCGGGCGCAGCACGTAGCCCGCGCCGCGCATGGTGTGGATCATCGGCGCCCGCCCGGCGTCGATCTTCTTGCGCAGGTAGGAGATGTAGAGCTCGACCACGTTGGCCTGCCCGCCGAAGTCGTAGCTCCACACCCGGTCGAGGATCTGGGCCTTGCTGAGCACCCGGCGCGGGTTGCGCATCAGGTAGCGCAGCAGCTCGAACTCGGTCGCGGTGAGGGTGATCTCCTCCCCGCCCCGGGTCACCTCGTGGCTGTCCTCGTCCAGCACCAGGTCGCCCACCACCAGCGCCGAGGCGGCCCGGACCTGGCTCGCGCCGGAGCGTCGCAGCAGCCCCCGCAGCCGGGCGATCAGCTCCTCCAGCGAGAACGGCTTGGTGACGTAGTCGTCACCGCCGGCGGTGAGCCCGCCGATCCGGTCCGCCACCGCGTCCTTGGCGGTGAGGAAGATGACCGGCACCTCCGGCTGCTCGGCGCGGACCCGGCGCATCACCTCCAGCCCGTCGAAGTCGGGCAGCATCATGTCCAGCACCATGACGTCGGGGCGCACCTCCCGCGCGGCGGCGACGGCGGCCGTCCCGCTGGCGGCGGTGGTCACCTCCCAGCCCTCGTAGCGCATCGCCATCGACAGCAGCTCGGTCAGGCTGGGCTCGTCGTCCACCGCGAGCACGCGCACCGGGGTGCCGTCGGGACGGGTCAGGGGCGCGGGTCGCTGGTCGGTGGACATGGGTCGAGTCTGGCACCGGCGGCTGCCGGACGGCTGTGCGCCTCCTGTGCGGGCGCTGTGAGCGCTCAGCCCTGGCGGGTGTCGTCGTAGCGCAGCTCGTCGGACTCGTCCTCGGCCGGCGGGCGCCGGAACAAGGCGTCGATCGAGGCGCGTCCGGCCCCGAAACCGGCCAGCACCAGGGCGAGCGCCCCCATCACGGCCACGTACTCGAAGCCGCCGTCGGCGACCCACGGCCCGTTCGGGCCGGTCACCCACACCACGCTGAGCACCGCCTGCGCGGCGAAGACGAGGCCGAGCAGCGGCGTCAGCAGGCCGAAGACCAGCAGCGCGCCGCCGATCAGCTCCACCATGGTGACGCCCCAGGCGAAGACCTCCGGCGCGGGGACGCCGGCGGTGGCGAACTGCTGGGTCTGGCCCTCCACGCCGACGGTCTGCCAGCGGTACCAGCCGTGCAGCAGCGAGACACCGCCGAGCACCAGCCGGGCCACCAGCAGGACCAGGTCCTGCAGCACGCGGACGAACGCCTTCATCGAGCCCCCTCAGGAGGTGCTCCCGCCCGAGCCGGACGCCGGGGCCGGGGGTGCCCACCCTAGTGGTGGATCCCCGTCGCGGGGGGACTCACCCGGCCAGCGACGCCTCGATCTCGGCCACCAGCTGGGTGGCGGCGGCGGCCGGCGGCATCCGCCCGAACATCACCTCGTCGGCGTAACGGGACAGCACGTTCGGGAACTCGCCACCGCCGACCGGCTGCAGCGGCGGCGTCGGGCCGAGCTCGGGCTCGATGGCCTCCAGGTAGGCCACCGCCTTGAGGTCCGACGCGGTCAGCCGGTCGGCGACGTGGGCGAGGACGTCGGCGTTCGCCGGCAGCCCCCGCTCGGCCAGCAGCACCTCCCCGCAGGCCGTCGAGTTGGCCAGGAAGTCGATGAAGGTGAGCACCGCCGCGCTCTGGCGGGTCCGCGCCGAGGCGCTCCAGAACATGGAGGCGCGCAGCCACAGCCCACCCTCGGCGGCCCGTCCCGTCGTGGAGGGGTAGCGCAGCAGCCGCAGGTCCTCACCGGAGATGTCCTCGAGCTGGGTGACGAGGTTGGAGTAGTCCGCGGCGACCGCGTAGCCACCGTTGGCGAAGGCCTGCTCGTCGATCGACTTCGCGCCGTTCTCGTTCGCTGCCGCCGCCGGGGGGACGCAGCCCTCGTCCTGCAGCCGGAGGTTGTCGGCGAACCAGCTCTCCAGCAGCTCCACCGGGAATCCCACTGCCCGGTCGGTGTAGAGCGAGGCGCCGCGCTGACGGAGGTAGACGTGGAAGGCCGCGTCGTTGCCCGCCATCGACCCGAGCCCGTGCCTGGTCCCACCGGTGGCCTCGGTGATCGCGGCACTGGTGGCGCGGAGGTCGTCCCAGGTCCAGGTGGTGTCGTCGGGCAGCTCGACCCCGGCTTCCTCGAACACCCGCGGGTTCGTCATCATCGTCGGCGCGTTGACCCCCGCGTTCACCCCGTACAGCGCCCCCTCGCTCATCCCGGCTTCCTTCGTCCCCGGTGAGAAGCGTGTGGTGTCGAGCTCGCTGAGGTCGAGCAGCGCGCCGCGCTGGGCGTACTCGGCCAGGTACTTCTCGTTCATCTGGAAGACGTCGGGCATGTCGTTGGCCGCGGTCTGGGTGGCGAGCTTGTCGAAGTAGCCCTGGAACTGACCGAGCTCGGCCTTCACCCGGATGTCGGGATGCCGGGAGTGGAAGACCTCGACCGCCTGCTCGGTCAGCCGCTGGCGGGTGTCGTTGCCCCAGTAGGCGAAGCGGATCTCGGTCGGCCCTCCGCCCTGCCCGCCACCTGAGCAGGCGGTGAGGGCGCCGGCCGCCCCGGCGGCCCCCAGCAGGCTGAGGAAACCTCGTCGGGTCGGTGACAGCTGCGTCATCGCGTTCCTCTCTCTCCGGGCCCCGGTGGGCGCCGTCGCCCAGCCGTCGGCCGGCTGCTCAGAGGGAAGCACCGCGGGAGCGCCCGGTCGGGCGGCTTGTCGAAGTCGCCTGCCGCGGACGGGCGTTTGTCAACATCTCGACCACGGCCGTCCGGCGGTGCCAGTGTCGCTCGGAGCGCGGCGCCGGTCCCGGGCGTCGCCGGAGAGGACAGCGCCGATGCAGCCCGACCGCCCCAACTTCCTGCTCGTCCACTGCCACGACCTGGGCACCGAGCTCGGCGCCTACGGGCGTCCGGGTGTGCAGAGTCCGTCCCTGGATGCCCTCGCGGCCACGGCCTGGCGGTTCGACAACGCGTTCTGCACGGCGCCGCAGTGCAGCCCGTCCCGCGGCTCGCTGTTCACCGGCCGGTATCCGCACGCCAACGGTCTGATGGGCCTGGCCCACCTCGGCTGGGAGTACCACCCCGACGAGCGCACGCTGCCGGACCTGCTCCGGCCCGCCGGGTACCGCAGCGCGCTGGTCGGTCTGCAGCACGAGAGCGCCGACGCGACCACCCTCGGCTTCGACGAGGTGGACTCGCCCGAGCCGAAGCTGGGCGCCGACGAGGTGGCTGCCCGGGCGTCGGCCTGGCTGGCCGTCCCGCGCCGGGAGCCGTTCCTGCTCACCGTCGGTCTCACCGAGGCCCACCGGCCCTTCACCCACCCACCGCTGGAGGACGAGCCGGCCGCGGTGCCGGCGTACCTGCCCGACCACCCCGGCACGCGGGAGGACCTGGCCGCCTTCCACGGCTCGGTCAAGGTCGCCGATGCCGCGGTCGGCGCCGTCCTCGACGCCCTCGACCGCAGCCCGCACGCCGACAGCACCTGGGTGGTGTTCACCACCGACCACGGGCCGGCATTCCCGAGGGCGAAGGGCACGCTGTACGACCCGGGTCTCCGCGTCGCGCTGCTGGTCCGGCCGCCGCGCCGCTCCCGATCGGCCGGCGGGGTGGTGGAGCGGGCGGTGAGCCTGGTCGACTTCGTGCCCACCGTGCTGGAGCTGGCCGGGCTGGCGGTGCCGAGCCGGGTGCAGGGACGCAGCTTCGCGCCGCTGCTGCGGGGGGAGCCGATGGTGCCGGCGGAGGTGGTCTACGCCGAGAAGACCTCGCACCGCGGTTACGACCCGATGCGGTGCGTGCGTGCCCTCGGCTTCAAGTACATCCGCAGCTACGAGCCCCGTCCGCGCCTGGTGCTGCCGACCGACATCGAAGCCAGCCCGACCCGGCGTGGCATGGGCGAGGAGCACCTGCGTCCTCGCGACGCCGAGGAGCTGTACGACCTCGAGTCCGACCCTGACGAGCAGTGCAACCTCGCCTCCGACCCGGCGTACGCGATGATCAGGTCACGGCTCGGCGCCGCGCTGGAGCGATGGCAGCGGGCCACCGGGGACCCGCTGCTTCACGGCCCCATCGCCGAGCCGCCGCTCCCGGGCCGGACGACGGGTGCGCTGGTCCAGAACGGCCGGCCGTGACGGTCCAGGCGCAGGCTGCGGGTGCGGTCGGTGAGCACCAGGGCCGCCGCGCCCAGCGGTTCGGGGCGTCGCAGCCGGCTGAAGCGGACGTCGAGCGAGCGGCGCGTGGTCGGCAGCGCCCGACGGGCGATCTCGCTCCCGACCGCCTCGAGCACCACCGCGCCGAGCGGTCGGCCGAGGAAGCCGCCGACGACGATGATGGACGGGTTGAGCACGTTGACCAGGGTGGTCAGCGCGATCCCGACCTGGGTGCCGAGATTGGTCACCGCCCGGACCGCGGCGGGATCGCCCTGGGCGATGAGGCGGTGGATGGCGGCAGCGTCGAGGCGGCCGTGCGCAGGCTCCAGGGCCCGCTGCAGGCTGGCCAGGGAGGCCACCGTCTCCAGGCAGCCCTGGCTGCCGCACCGGCAGACCTCGCCGTCGGGGTCGACCACGACATGACCGAGCTCCCCGGCGAGCCCGTCCCGACCGCGGACCAGTCGGCCGCCGGAGCAGATGCCGCCACCGACGTTCGCATCCAGCCCGATCCAGATGAAGTCGTCCACCAACCGGCCGACGCCCCACAGCAGCTCCGCCACCACCGCCAGGTTCCCGTGGTTGTCGAGGAAGACCGGTAGCCCGAGCCGTTCCTGCAGCAGCTCGCGGACCGGGGCGTCCACCCACAGCCCCAGACAGCTGGACGGTGCCGGTCGACCGGTCTCGGGGTCGACCGGGGCCGGCACCGCCACCCCGATCCCGAGGCACTCGCCGTGCCGGGGCCCGGCTTCGGCGATCACCTCGCGGACCACCGCGGCGACCAGGTCGGTCGCCTCCTCGACGTCGGACGGGTCGCCCAGCGGCCGGCTGGCCGAGGCCACCATGGTGTGGGACAGGTCGGTGGCCAGGCAGCGCACGTCGTCGTGGGTGATGTTCACGCCGACGGCGAACCCGAGGCCCGGCCGCAGCCTGACCGGACGCCCGGGACGACCAGCGGACGGACCGTCCTGCTCGGGCGGTCGGGGTGCCTCGGTGACCAGACCCATCCGCGCCAGCTCGCCGACCAGCTGCCCGGCCCGGGTGCGGCTCACACCCAGGGCGCGGGCGATCTCGGCTCGGGAGGTCGCGCCCAGGGTGCGCAGGGTGTGCACGAGCTCGTCGGCCGAGCTGCCCGGGCGCAGCAGCCCCGACGGCTCCTCGGCGGTGGGTCGCGACAGCTGCGGGGGCCTGGCCACCGGATCAGTATCCTCTCCCGACGGGCGTGGGCACCGACGTCCCGGGGGAGGGTCTGATGGACGTGCTGCTGCGACCGTGGCGTCTGGAGGACGCGGCCGACCTGGTGGCGGCCCGGGCCAGTCACCCCGACCTGGACCGGCAGCTGCCGCCGCTCACCGACCAGGTGCTGGCCCGCAGCTGGATCCGGGACCGGCAGCGCGACGAGTTCGGCGTGTTCCTGGCGCTGGTCGTCGGCGGCCGCGCGGTCGGGCAGGTCGCGGTCAGCCACCTGGACCGCCGGCACGGCACGGCCTGGTTCTCCTACTGGCTGGCCGCCCCCTGGCGCGGCCGCGGGCTGATGGTCCCGGCCGCCGCGACCGTGGCCGACTGGGCCTTCGGGGCGCTCGGGCTGCACCGGCTGGAGCTGGCCCACCGTACCGACAACCCCGCCTCCGCCCGGGTCGCCGAGGCATGCGGGTTCGTCGCGGAGGGCCTGGAGCGGGAGAAGTTCCTCGACGACGGTCGCCGGCACGACGTCCGGACGATGGCGCGGCTGGTCAGCGACCCCGTCCCGGCGCACCCGGTGGTGCCGCTGGCGCCGCCGTTCTGAGGCGCTGACCCGCGGGCGGGACGGGCTCGGGGGCCGTGGCAGAGTGGCGGCATGAGCGCAGACGAGTACGAGCCCAGCCCCGAGGCGTGGGTCCGCGACCAGGTCGAGGCGATCGAGGCCGCCGGCGACACCAACGCGGCCCAGGTGATGGACCGCCCCGTGGTCCTGATGACCACCCGGGGTGCGAAGAGCGGCAAGATCCGCAAGGTCCCGGTGATGCGGGTCGAGCACGACGGCACCTTCCTGGCCGTCGCCTCCAAGGGCGGCGCCCCGGAGCACCCGCAGTGGTACCACAACCTCATCGCCCACCCCGAGCTGGAGCTGATGGTCGACACCGAGCGCTGGACGGTGCGTGCCCGGCGGATCGAGGGGGCTGAGCGGGCCGAGTGGTGGGAGCGCGCGGTGGCGGCCTACCCGCCCTACGCGGAGTACCAGACCAAGACCGACCGCGAGATCCCGCTGTTCGTCCTCGAGCGGGTCTGAGCGTGGCTCTTGCGCTGGACCTCTCCGGACGGACGGCGCTGGTCACCGGCTCGAGCCAGGGGATCGGGTTGGCGATCGCCACCGCCCTGGCCCGGGCCGGCGCCCGGGTCGCCGTCAACGGCCGCCGGGCCGGCGCGCTGGAGGAGGCCGCGGACGCGGTGACCTCGGCCGCCCCGGGCGCTGAGGTGCTGCAGGTGGTGGCCGACCTCTCCACCGGCGAGGGCGCGGAGGGCGCGCTCCGCCAGGTGCCGGAGGTGGACGTGCTGGTCAACAACCTCGGCGTGTTCGGCCCCGCCGACCCGTTCGCGATCGACGACGCCACCTGGGAGCGCTACTTCCAGGTCAACGTGATGTCGGCGGTCCGGATGCTGCGGGCGCACCTGCCGCGGATGGTCGAGCGGGGCTGGGGACGCGCGGTGACGATCGCCAGCGACTCCGCCGTGGTCGTCCCTGCCGAGATGATCCACTACGGCGTGACCAAGACCGCCCTGCTCGGGGTGACCCGCGGCTTCGCCAAGGCGGTCGCCGGAACCGGCGTCACGGTCAACACGGTGCTCGCCGGCCCGACCCACACGCCCGGCGTCGAGCAGTTCGTCGAGGACCTCGTCGGGGCCGATGGCAGCTGGGAGGAGCGCCAGCACCGGTTCGTGCTGGAGCACCGCCCGCAGTCGCTGGTGCAGCGGCTGCTCGAGCCCGACGAGATCGCCTCGGCCGTGGTCTACCTGTGCTCCGACCTGGCCTCGGCCACCACCGGCGGGGCGGTCCGCGCCGACGGCGGCTACGTCGACTCGATCCTGCCGTAGCTCCCGGGCCCCGACAGGCTCAGCCCGCTGAGGTGACGTCCGCGACCGAGCCGTCCCCCAGCGTCCTGAGCCCGTCGGAGGACCTCAGAAGATGGACCTCGTGACCGTCCGGACGCCGACGACCAGCCCGATCGCCGCAGTGACGAAGGCGGCGACGAAACCCCACAGCACCGACGGGTCGGCCAGGACGCCGGCGAACAGCGCCCGCTCGGCCTCCACCACGTAGGTGAGCGGGTTGAACTGCGAGGCCAGCCGCATCCAGCCCGGACCGGCCTCGAGCGGCAGCATCATCCCCGACAGGATGAGCAGCGGGAACAGCAGCGTCTGCTGCACCGCCCAGAACACCCACTCGTTCTTGCGGGCCGCGATGGCCAGCGAGTACGACAGCGCGCCGATCCCCACCCCGAACACCCCGAGCAGCAGCAGCCCCAGCAGGATCCCCAGCGGGTGGATGACGAACCCGAACGGCGCCGCCACCGCGCAGATGATCAAGCCCTGCACCACCAGCGGGGTGAGCTCCTTGAGCGCCCGGCCGATCATCAGCGCCGGCCGCGACAGCGGGGTGGCGAGGATCCGCTCGAAGGCGCCGGTCATGATCTCGTACTGCAGGTTGGAGCCGGTCATCGAGGTGCCGAACATGGTGATCATCACGACCACCCCGGGCAGGAACCACTGCAGCGGCGAGACCCCGCCGAGGTCCTGCCCGCCGGTGAAGCCCGACAGCAGCGGGCCGAACAGACCGAGGAAGATCAACGGCTGCAGCAGCGAGAAGATCAACGAGAACGGGTCGCGGACGATGGTCAGCGTCTCGCGCAGCCAGACGTTGCCGGTGTCGCTGAGGACGCTGCTGGTCCGCCGGTCCGGTGCCGCACCGCCCCGGGTGGGGAGGACGAGGTCGCTGGTGGTCATGCCGGCTGCCCTTCGGTCGTGGTGGTCAGGGCCGGCCCGCCCTCGCGCAGGCTGCGGCCGGTGAGGTTGAGGAAGACGTCGTCCAGGGTCGGGCGCCGCACCGAGGCCTCGGCGACGGTGACCCCGCGGTCGTGCAGGGCGAGGACGAGCCGGGGCAGCGTGCCGGTGCCGTGCGCCACGCGGTAGCGCAGCCCCACGGTGCCGGCGGCCGGCGTGCGCTCGAGCTGCTCGCCGGC
Organism: Desertihabitans brevis; assembly: GCF_003327535.1. Lineage (NCBI taxonomy): Bacteria > Bacillati > Actinomycetota > Actinomycetes > Propionibacteriales > Propionibacteriaceae > Desertihabitans > Desertihabitans brevis. Next base: position 316,145 of record NZ_QOUI01000004.1, read on the forward strand.
ACGAGCGAGGACCTGCACGGCGGCGTCGGCGTCCTCGGCCGGGACGCTGAGCCAGAGGTGGTCGCCGGCCTGCTCGGCCTTGAGCGCCTCCGCGGTGTCGTCGGCGATGATCCGGCCGTGGTCGATGACGACCACCCGCTCGGCCATCGTGTCGGCCTCCTCCAGGTAGTGGGTGGTGAGCACGATGGTCGTCCCGCGCTCGGCCCGCAGCCGCAGGATGTGCTCCCACAGGTTGGCCCGGTTCTGGGGGTCCATCCCGGTGGAGGGCTCGTCGAGGAACAGCAGCGGTGGCTCGTGGATCAGCCCGAGGGCGATGTCCAGGCGCCGCTTCTGCCCGCCGGAGAGGGTGCTGACCTTCCGGTTCTCCATCCCGGCCAGGTCGAGGCTGGCCATCAGCTGGCGTCCGCGCTCGACGGACTCGCTCTTGGACAGCCCGTAGAAGCGGCCCTGCATGACCAGCTCGTCGCCGACCCGGTAGCTGTGGCCGGCGCCGTCCTTCTGGCCGATGTAGCCGATCCGCCGGCGGACCCCGGCCGGGTCGGCGACGACGTCGGTGCCGGCCACCAGGGCGGTGCCGGAGGTCGGCGGCAGCAGGCTGGTGAGCATCCGCAGGGTGGTCGACTTTCCGGCGCCGTTGGGCCCGAGGAAGGCGACCAGCTCACCCTCGGCGACGTCGAGGTCGATGCCGCGCACGGCCTCGACGGTGTCCTTGCCCGACCGGAAGGTCCGGGTCAGGGCCTCGGTGTGGATCACGACCCACCTCGCTGGGTGGGGCGGCGGTCGTTGCGCTGGGTGGTCACGTGGCTCCTTCGTCCGGGTGCCGCACGGCTATCTCGTACGGCGTACCGAGATTCTATCCATACGGTGTACGGTGAAGCAATGGCGACCAGTGAGGCGAGCTCCGGGGGGCAGCGGGAGGGCGGGCCTGCCGCCGCGGAGGACGCCGGCGACGCGGCCTCCTGGGGGACGCCCGAGGGCCGGCACATGATCGCGCTGCTCTGGAGCCCGCCCGCCCCGGCCGGTCGCGGGCCGCGGCAGCGGCTCAGCCTCGACCAGGTGGTCGAGGCCGCCATGGCGCTGGCCGGCCGGGACGGCATCGAGGGGCTGTCGATGCGCAAGGTCGCCGCCGCGCTCGGCGTCGGCGCGATGAGCCTCTACACCTACGTGCCGGGCCGCGACGAGCTGTTCGAGCTGATGATCGACCGCGCCTGGGCCGACCGGGGCCGCGCCGACCCGACGCTGCCGTGGCGGGCCCAGGTCGAGCAGATCGCCGACCAGGCCTGGCAGATGTACCAGCAGCACGGCTGGCTGGTCAGCTCCAACCCTGCCCGGCTGCCGCTGGGGCCGCACGTGCTGGACGCCCAGGAGGACCTCTACCGCGCGATCGCGCTGACCGGGCTGCCCGAGCCGGACGTGGTGCGGATCGCCGGTGCGGTGGAGGGACACGTGTTCGGCGCGGCCCGCGCGGTGGTCGTCGACGCGCGGCAGGCCGCGGCCACCGGCGTCTCCTCCGACGGCTACTGGGAGTCCCGCGCCAGCTTCTGGGGCACCTACTACAGCGCCGAGCGGTTCCCGACGATGACGAGGATCTGGGAGGCCGGCGGCTTCGACCTGGAGCCCGACCCCGGCGCGGACATGCGGTTCGGGCTGGCGATGCTGCTCGACGGCGTCGAGCTCGCGGTGCGGCGGCGGGCCGCGGCGACCTGAGGCCGGCCGCCCGCTCAGGCGGGCAGCCGGAAGCGGTGCCGGTAGGCCGAGGGCGGGATGCCGAGCACCCGCAGGAACGCCCGTCGCATGGTCTCGGCCGAGCCGAACCCGCACCGCCGGGCCACCGCCGGCAGCGCCTCGTCCGCGCCGTCGAGCCGCTGCTGGGCCGTCTCCACCCGGATCTGCTCGACGAACCGCGCCGGCGTCACCCCGAGCTCCTGGCGGAACAGCCGGCCGAGGTGGCGCTCGCTGACCGCCAGCGCCCGGGCCAGCGATGCCGCGCGGTGGTCGGCGGCCGGGTCGTCGCGGACCAGCGCGGAGGCCTGCCGCAGCAGCGGGTGCCGGGGCGCGTCGTCGGCCGGAGGGCGGAACTGCACCTGGCCGCCCGGGCGCTGCAGGAACACCACCAGCTGGCGGGCGACCGCGCGCGCCCGCTCCTCCCCGAGGTCCTCACCGACCAGCGCCAGCGCCAGGTCGATCCCCGCGCTGGCTCCGGCGGAGGTGACCACCGGGCCGTCCCGCACGTACATCGCATCCGACACCACCGTGGTCTGCGGGAAGTGCTCGGCCAGCGCCGCGCAGGCCTCCCAGTGGGTGGTGGCCCGGCGTCCGTCGAGCAGGCCGGCCCGGGCCAGCAGCAGTGCCCCGCTGCAGACCGAGACCACCCGGCGGGCCGACGGGGCGAGCCGCCGCACCCCGGCCACCAGCGCGCTCCGGTCGGTGGCGAACCCGGCGGCCGGATAGCCCGGGACCATCAGCGTGTCGAGCTCGCCGGCGACGTCGGCCAGCGCCCGCTCGACCGGCAGCGGCAACCCGACGTCGGTGCGCACCGGGGACCCGGTGACCGACGCCAGCCGCAGCCGGTAGCCCCCGGCCTCGTGCAGCACCTGCAGCGGGCCGGCGACGTCGAGCAGCAGGACGCCGTCGTCGACGGCGACCACGACCGTGCGGGACACCCGGCTCAGTCTGGCCGCCTCCCCGGGGCCCGGCAAGGCTCGCGGCGCACCGGGGCGGACGCGCATCCCACCGATCCGGACACGATGCCGTCCGCGGCTCGATATACCCCCGGGGGGCATGCTGGTCTTGGCCTCATGGACACCACCACCCGAGCCGAGAGCTCTCCGAGGACGTCCGTCGGCGCCGTGCTGCTGGCCCGCTGGCCCACCCTGGTCGGCCTGCTCGCCCTGGCCGGCAGCTCAGCGGACGGACCCGACGCGCACATCACCGCGATGGTCATCATCCTGGCCGCCACCTGCTACCTCGGCGCCGCCGCCCTGGGCTCGCGGCGCAGCGGCTGGGTGCTGGCGGTCGCCGCCTCGGTGCTGGTGGCGGTCGGCGTCACCACCGACCTGGACGCCACCGCCGCGCTGCTGGTCGGCGCCGCCCTGCTGGCCCTGGTCGGGCTGCTGCGCTGGCGGCGGGTCGACCGGCGCGAGCTGGGGCTGCAGGCGGCCGGGTTCGTCGTCTTCACCGCCATCGCCCTGACCGCGATGATGGTCGGTCCGCTGCTGGCGGCCCACCTGGCGGCGCTGGCCGCGCTCGGGCACGGGGCCTGGGACGTCGTGCACCACCGCCGGGACCGGGTGGTCACCCGGTCGCTGGCCGAGTTCTGCGCCGTCCTCGACATCGGTCTCGGGGTCGTGCTGCTGGTCGCGACCTGGGTGGCGGTGCTGTCCTGACGCCCGGCGGACGGGCAGGATGACGACCATGCAGCTGCCCGTGGTGCCGCCGGTCAAGCCGATGCTGGCCAAGTCCCTACCGGAGATCCCGACCGGGGAGATGAGCTACGAGCCGAAGTGGGACGGGTTCCGCTCGATCGTCTTCCGCGACGGCGAGGAGGTGGAGATCGGCTCACGCAACGAGCGGCCGATGACCCGCTACTTCCCCGAGCTGGTCGACGCGATCACCCGCGAGCTGCCCGAGCGGGTGGTCCTCGACGGCGAGATCGTGGTCGCGGTGGGGGACCGGCTGGAGTTCGAGGTGCTGCAGCAGCGCGTCCACCCCGCGGTCAGCCGGATCACGCGGCTGAGCCAGGAGACCCCGGCGAAGTTCATCGCCTTCGACCTGCTCGCCCTCGGCGACGACGACCTCACCGGGGAGCCGTTCGAGCGACGCCGCGCGCTGCTGGAGGAGGCGCTGGCCGATGTCCAGGCGCCGATCCACGTCACCTCGGCCACCCGCGACCCCGAGCTGGCCCGGCGCTGGTTCTCCGAGTTCGAGGGGGCGGGGCTGGACGGCATCATCGCCAAGCCGCTGGCCGGCACCTACCAGCCCGACAAGCGGACGATGTTCAAGATCAAGCACCAGCGCACCGCCGACTGCGTGGTCGCCGGGTACCGCACCCACAAGAGCGGCCCGGATGCCATCGGCTCGCTGCTGCTCGGGCTCTACACCGAGGAGGGCGAGCTGGCCAGCGTCGGCGTCATCGGCTCGTTCCCCGCGGCCCGCCGCAAGGAGCTGTTCACCGAGCTGCAGCCCCTGGTCACGACCTTCGACGACCACCCGTGGGCCTGGGCCGAGGCCGAGCAGCAGACCCGCACCCCGACCAGCGGGGCCGGCAGCCGCTGGAACGCCGGCAAGGACCTCTCCTTCACCCCGCTGCGGCCCGAGCTGGTGGTGGAGGTGCGCTACGAGCACATGGAGGGCGCCCGGTTCCGCCACACCGCCCAGTTCAACCGCTGGCGCCCCGACCGCGACCCCCGCTCCTGCACCTACGCCCAGCTCGAGGAGGTCGTCCGCTACGACCTGGCCGACATCCTCGCCCCGCCCTCGGCCTCCTGACCCGGGACCGCGGGCGCGTCCCTGGACTCGTGTATGTCATCACGGCCACGACCGGCGTGGCGCGGCGTGTCGCCGCCCGCCCGGGCGTCCGCGGACACGATCTCAGGGTCCGCACCCGCCAACCCCTCGCATGCGCGGCACGGGCGCCCGCCCGACCGGCGACGCCGTGCCGCGCACGCGGAGGAGGAGGATCAGAGCGGGCCGCGGCGGAACGGGCCGGTGATCGCGAAGGTGATGCCGGGGCTCTGCAGGTTGGCGAACAGCCAGTTGCCGTGCCGCGGCTCGAACACCGAGCCGGCCCACTCCGAGCCGGTGTAGTCGCCCGGGGCCACGCTCTTGCCCTGGATGCCACCGGCCGGGATGACGACGTTGTTCTTGGCGAAGGGGAAGATCTCGCCGTCGGTGGTCAGCCCGTGCAGGAACTCCTCGCCGTCGCCGTCCTCGCACAGCACGATGCCGCCGCGCGGGGAGACGCAGATGTTGTCGGGGTTGTTGAGCACGCTGGCCTCGGGGGAGGCGTAGAGGACCCGCATGTACTCCGAGCGCGGGTCGTACTCGAACACCTGGCCCTGCCCGACGGGGCCGCCGTTGGTGGAGACGATGTAGGCCCGGTCGTTGCCCCACCACGCACCCTCGAGCCGGCGGAACACCGCACCGCCCTTGAGCTGGCCCTGGATCACCGGACGCACCTCGCCGGGGGCGTAGTCGGGGTTGTCGATGTCGACCCAGTCGGTGCGGTACTCGGTGCCGGTGGGATCGGTGTAGGTGGAGTAGGAGACGCCGCCGTTCTCGATCACCATCATCTGCAGCCGGCCGCCGTCCTCCAGCTTCCCCGGGGTGTTCGGGATGAAGCGGTACAGACCCGACGGGGTGGCGTCCTCGGTGAGGTAGATGTAGCCGGTGCCCGGGTCGACGCAGACCGCCTCGTGGCTGAACCGGCCCATGTCCTTGAGCGGGACGCCGTTGCCGACGCCGTCGTGGGGCACCTCGAAGACGTAGCCGTGCCGGGTGCCGTCCGGACCGACCTCGCTGGTCTCCTCGCAGGTCAGCCAGGAGCCCCAGGGGGTCTCCCCGCCGGCGCAGTTGCGGATGGTGCCGCCCAGGCTCGGCCGGGTCTCCAGAAACTCCCCGGCGTTCGGGTCGAAGGTCATCGTCGTGGTGCCACCGGCCGCGGCCGGGTCGTAGGCGGGGTTGGTGAAGGCGCCGGCGTAGCCGCTGCGCTCGTGGTTGCGGACGAGGTTGAGGCGCTGGCCGTCACGGAAGGCGGCCATCCCGTCGTGCGACCCCGGGGTCGGGTTGCCGTTGGCCATCTCGTCGCCGGTCCAGCCGTAGCTGATGTAGCGGAACCCGCGCGGCAGCGCCAGCAGCGGCAGGCCGGTGGTCTCGTCCTTGACGGGCCGCAGCTCGCCGTAGACGTCGCTGGCGGAGGTCTTGCGCATCGGGGCGGCGCCGGCGCTGCGGGCGCCGAGGGCCTCGAGCGGGCCGAGCGCGGCCAGGGCGGCGAGGCCGCCGCCCAGCAGCACGTTGCGGCGGCTGGTCGTGGTGGGGGAGTCGGTCATGGTGCCCTCTCGGATCGGTGTGGGGCCGGTCGTCACCGGCGACAACCCGAGTCGATCCCACGGGCCCGAGGTGGCCTCGGCGTGCACACGAGGTGACGCGGCGGCGGGACCCTCGTGCACAGCTGGTGCCTTTGGTGAGGCTGTCCTCAGCGCCCAACTCGGCGTCGCGGTCGCTGACGTGGACCGGGACACTTCCCGAGGCGTGCGACCAGGCGACCTGGGGCGCCGAACATGTGCGGGTGGCTGGACGCGATCGCCGCCACCCCGCCGAGCTCGCGGATCCAGTCCACCAGCTCGGCGTCGAGGGAGCCCACCGGGTGCGAGAGCAGGTTGGCCGGGGGCACGGCATCACGGTCGACCCGGGACGGGGATCGGCCAGCGCAGCCTGCTCGTGCAGGGCGAGGACGGCTCCACTCCTCGACCGTCACCCGGCGGTCACCGGCCGCCGGCTCGTCCAGCCAGGCCCAGCGCTGACCGCTCGGGCGGGCGTACTGCCGGTCGTCCAGGCAGATCGGGCAGTGCTCGAGCGGGACGGGACCGAGAGCGTGCTCGGCCCCGCAGGTGAGGCAGAACCAGGGCGGGGCCGTCTGGGTGGAGGTCGCCATGGCACCCGGGGCGCGACCTCGACCGTGCTGGAGGCCAACCCGTGGTCAGGGCGTGCCCGGGCTGAGCAGAGCCACCTTGCGCGGCCCCGGTGCCCCCGACGGGGCATGACCGGGGCCGCGGCGGCCGAGCCCCACGGGTCGTCAGCGCGTCAGCGCGTCAGCGTGTCCGGGCGTCAGCGTGTCCGGGCGCCACCGCGACGCCGGCTGTACCAGAGGGTCGCTGCCCCCAGTGCGAGCAGGACGGCGGCGGCACCGGCCACCAGGGTTGCCGAGCCCGAACCGGTGTCGGGGAGACGGCCACCCTCGGCGCTCACGCCGGAGCCGTCCGGGCGGGACGGTCCGCCGTCCCTGCCGGGGGCCGAGGGACCGTCGGCGTCCGAGCCGGCGTCCCCGGTCGAGCTGTCTCCAGGAACCGTGGGGCCGGGGGTGAGGGACGCCGAGGGGGTCTCGGTGGGGCTCGGGCTGTTGGTGGGGCTCGGGCTGTTGGTGGGGCTCGGGCTGTTGGTGGGGCTCGGGCTGTTGGTCGGTGCCGGGGTGGCCAGCGGGTTCACCCTCGCCATGGGCGAGGCGT